>CALAQA010000103.1:0-41539 GCA_937889065.1 uncultured Alistipes sp. | reverse complement strand
ACCACACCCACTGTGAGCACCCCCGACTCCTTGGCTACACGAGCCACGACGGGAGCGGCACCGGTACCCGTACCACCACCCATACCGGCGGTGATGAATACCATCTCCGTACCGTCCTGGAACTGCTTGCGTATGTCCTCGATATTCTCCTCTGCAGCTTGGCGAGCCACATCGGGGTCATTGCCAGCACCGAGACCCTTGGTCGTGTTGCGACCAATCTGCAGTTTGACGGGAATCTCCGACTTGGCCAATGCCTGATTGTCGGTATTGCACAAGACGAATGACACATCCTGAATGCCTGTGCGGTACATGTTTTTCACGGCATTACCGCCACCACCTCCGACACCTATCACCTTGATGATCTTCGGAGCCTCGGTAGGCAGGTCAAATGGCATAATATCGTTATCGTTCATAGTGCTATCGTTTATTTATTATTATCGTCTTTATCTTCATCGGAGAGGAATTCGCCGATACCCTCTTCGAACTTCTCACCTACGGACTTAATCTTCTTCATAATGCCCGAGAGGAAGCCCTTCTGCTTCTCTTTTCTCTCCTGCGCACGCTTGGCAGCCTCCTCGCGCTTGCGCTGAAGCTCCTCCATGCGTTTGCGGTCACGCTCTTCCTGAGCACTTTCGCCCTCGTCATTGAAGAGGTTACCCGTCACGGCATCCTTGTAATCCTCGGGCTGAATCTCCATCTGCACCTCCTGGAAGCAGGTCTCCTCGCCTGCCATCAGCAGACCTACGAGCACACCCTGCGTACCATTCTCGGGATGCGTAGCGGTATCCCAGTCGACCTGCACGGCTGTGTCATGTGCAAGACGGATTTTGGTTGATTGGAACTTCTGCGTCAGTACACCCTCAATGCCCTTGAGGTTGATGCCACCGCCACAGAAGACTACGCCGGCAAGGAGGTTTTTGAGTTCATAGCCTGAGGCCTCTATCTGATGACACACATTGAGCATAATCTCCTCGAAGCGAGCCTCGATGACATCATGCACCTTGCGCACCTCAATGAAGCGGCTGGCATCGACCTGCACGGTCTCATCGGCCGATGCCGGGAACACCAAGCCATAGTTGCGTTTGATGCGCTCGGCCTCCTGCTCATCGAGCTGCAAGGAGCACAGGTCGCGGGTAATATTCTGTCCGCCCATAGGAATGACGGTGAGGAAGCGCAGATAGCCCCCCTTATACACCGATACGGTAGTGGTATCGGCACCGAAGTCTACCAGTACACATCCTTGGCGGCGTTCATTGTCGGTGAGCAGCACATCGGCAGCCACCAATGGGGCGATAGAGTCATTGGCAATATTCACCTTGGCCAGCTCGAAGCTCTTACCCGTGTTGTCCATCACCGATGTGCGGGCCAAGATATTGAGGTAGTTACCTTCGATACGCATGCAGTTCACCCCCACAGGGTCGTTCAGCAAGTTATTACCAATCTTGTACTCCTGCGACACCATCACCAGGATGTTATGACCCGGATATTCCTTGGCCGCATTCTCCTCCTCCATGCCGGTGACGATGTTATCCGACACGCGGGTCTCCTCCTCAAAGGAGCGTGCCACGGTATTCAGTTCAGAATGTAGGGTGTATCCGCCCACACCCACGTATGCTTGCTCTATTGTAGCATTGTTCAGCTCAGGTTCCAACCGGTTGACGAGGTCGGTCAGGCACTGTGCTGTCTTGTCGATGTTGTATACCACACCACGGCGCACGAAGCCCGAGGCGGGCTCACTGGCGTAGGCCACCACTTGCAGACTACCGTCGGGGCGCTTGCGTCCCACAGCCCCAGCTATCTTCGACGAGCCAAGTTCAATTGCTACGATTAAGTCATTTGTTGCCATATCTAATGCTGTTTCTTTATCGTTTTATACACCTATCCGAAAAGAGGGTGTAAAGTTACTATATTTTTTCGATTTAGCGAAGACAATAGTTGTTTACTTATCAAGCATAGCCCCGACTACCTCTTCGTACCTACCACCTGGTTGTTATAGTCAATGTTGATGCGCGAGTATCTGTCCCACCCCACTTCACTGAGGCCCTTCTCATAGAAAGTACGCAGCTTGCTGAACTTGTAGGCATAGTTACCGGGACGTCCCAGCACGATGGTGTGGTCGCCCACACGAGGTATCAGCTCAATCTCCTCATTGGAGGTGACATAGATCTGCTCTATCTGGGCATTCCACAGGTCGTCGGCACGGAGAAACTGCGCCAGGGTGAGCAGCTCCTTCTGAGCAAAATCGCGCCTGACATGTCCTGTGGCAACAGGGATATAGGTTGGTCGGGCGATGTGCTCTATCACCTCGCCCTGCTCATCGATGTAGAAATTGTCGCCCGAGTTGGCAATGACGCGCAGGATAGGACGGCGACACTCCACCTCTACCACCACATAGCCCGCTATCGTCTTGTAACACTCGCTTTGGGCAATGAGAGGCACCTCGTCGAGCACCTTCTCTATGGCGCGGCAGCTCACCTCATCGAGGAGCCTGCCCGTAGGGTCCAAATCCTTCTGCTTGAGCAGAGACACCACATCGGCTGTGGTCATATAGCCTGTCTTCAGGCTGTCGCGCATCTCCAGGCGGATGCCCTTGCATACCTGATCGGCCGGTTTGTTGCAGAAGGCTATCGTGGCAAACACGATGTAGCCTGCTAAGAGGATGAGGACGATGGTAGAAAGTAGCTTTTTCATTTCTTCAGAATCTTCGTTATCTCTGTTGCATAATTCTCTATATCGCCTGCGCCGAGCGTCACGAGCACCTCCAGCTCGTTTTTCTTGGCCTCTACGGTAGCGAGCACATCGCTCTTGCTTATCATCTGCTTCTGCACATGAGCAGCGAGGTTGTCGTAGATGAGCGCACTGGTAACTCCTGGGATGGGTTTCTCACGAGCAGGATATATGTCGGTGAGGATGACCTCATCGAAGAGCGAGAGGCTCTCGGCAAACTCACGGTAGAAGTCCTGTGTGCGTGAGTAGAGGTGAGGTTGGAAAATGGCTGTCACCTTACGCCCTGCATACAGCTCGCGTATGGAGAGAGCACTCTGGCGTATCTCGGCCGGATGATGGGCATAGTCGCTGAGGTAGACCTTGGCATCGCTCTTCAGCTTGAAGTCGAAGCGGCGCTCCACACCTCGGAAGCTCTCCATGCCTGCACGCAGTTCCTCGTCGGTGACGCCTGCCAGACGGGCCATCGCCATGGCGGCCACGCCATTGTCGATATTGACACTCAAGGGTACACCGAGGCAAATATCCTTGATCGTGCCCTCAGGGTGCACGAAGTCAATCACTATCTCGCCTCCACCAATGCGTATATTCTCGGCATGAAAGTCGCCCTTGTCACGCGAATAGGTATATACACGCACTCCCGGCTGCACCTGCGGCTTTATCTCCAGCCCTTCGTGGATGATGAGCACACCGTCGGGGCGGATGAGCGAGGTGTACTTCTCGAAGCTCTCCCAATAGGCTTCGGGAGTACCATAGATGTCCAGGTGGTCGGGGTCAGTGGAGGTGATTACCGACATGTAGGGGCGCAGCTGATGGAACGAGCGGTCAAACTCATCAGCCTCAATCACTACATAGTCGCTCTTGTCCGAGAGCAGCAGATTGGTGCCATAGTTCTGCGAGATGCCTCCAAGAAAGGCCGTAGTCCCCACATGCGAGCCATAGATGAGATGGGCCGCCATGGTCGACGTGGTGGTCTTGCCGTGCGTACCCGCCACACACAGGCCTCGGCGGCTGCGGGTGATGGTACCCAGCAGCTGGGCACGCTTCTGAATCTCGAAACCCTGCTCACGGAACCAGCTGAGCTCGCTATGGTCCTGCGGCACGGCCGGTGTGTACACCACCAGCGTATGCGCCTTGTCACGGCACTCATCGGGAATCAAGGCACAGTCGTCCTCATAGTGGATAGCCGCACCCTCTGCATTGAGGCGTTCGGTGAGCTCACTCGACGTGCGGTCATACCCTGCCACCACCTTGCCCAACGACAAGAAGTAACGTACCAGGGCACTCATACCGATGCCACCGGCACCGATGAAATATACTGATTTTATTGCATCAATCTCCATGTTCGGTCTTATACTTTTTAGCGAAATGAAAATAACAAGTTGCACCTGTTTGTCATGTTGAACGAAGTGAAACATCTCGCATAGCACTCGACGAGATTCTTCGCGCTGCTCAGAATGACACGAGAACGATGCCGGTTATTTCCACACATTACTTAACACTGATTCTTATACTTTGTAGCCAATGCTATCACCTCGTCGGCAATGACCTCGGCTGAATGATGGAAAGCTAAGGTGAGTATGTTTGTGCGCAGCTGTGCCAACTTGCCTTCGTCCTCTACCGTGTCGAGAGCGAGAGCCACCAGCTTGGCCGTGGCATCGGCATCCTTGACGTAGAGAGCCGCCTCCTTATTCACCAGGGCAAGGGCGTTCTTGGTCTGATGGTCCTCGGCTACATTGGGCGAGGGCACCAGTATCACCGCCTTGCCCAGCAGACAGAACTCGGAGATGGAGCCTGCGCCGGCACGGGAGATGACCAGGTCGGCAGCCGCGTATGCAGCATCCATGCTGCTGATGAAGTCGCACACATGCACGTTCGGCAACTCACGGCCACGCAGCTGAGCGGTAATCTGCTCGTGGTAGTACTTGCCCGTCTGCCAGATAAACTGCACGTCGGACTTCCCAAGGGTGTCCCACGCCTGCAACATACTCTCATTGAGCGTACGGGCACCGAGGCTACCACCCACGATGAGGATAGTCTTCTTCGTGGGATCGAGGCCGAAGGTGCGCACAGCATCGTCGTGCGTGATGGAGGCCTCCAAGAGGTTCTGCCGCACGGGATTACCCGTAAGCTTGATCTTCTCCTTCGGGAAGAAACGCTCCATGCTCTCGTAGGCCACGCAGATGCAGTCGGCCTGCTTGGCCAACAGCTTGTTGGTGACGCCGGCGTAGGAGTTCTGCTCCTGCAGCAGCGTAGGGATGCCCATCGCACCGGCCTCCTTGAGTGTAGGACCGCTCGCATAACCACCCACGCCCACAGCCACGTGAGGACGGAATTCACGGATGATACGGCGTGCCTTGCGGCGGCTCTTCATCAGACGCCACAGCACAGCAATATTCTTGAGCAGGTGCTTGCGGTCGAAGCCGCTCACCGGCAAACCGATGATACGGTATCCTGCAGCAGGCACGCGCTGCATCTCCATACGATTCTCGGCACCCACGAAGAGTATCTCGGCATCGGGACACTTGGCTTTCACGGCACCCGCTATTGACAGGGCAGGAAAGATATGCCCGCCTGTACCACCACCACTGACGATTAATCGGATATTGTTTGACATATTGAAATTTACTATTTACTATTGATTTACAATTTGATTATTCTGCAATTTACTCGCGATGACAAAATTGTCAAATTATACCATCGGAAAATAAATTGTACATCGTAAATTGCTAATAAAACTATGCAATAACATAGATGTTATCCAAGAAAGCAAATTCACCCGCGATGGTGTCATCCTGACAAAGCGTAGCGGCGGAAGGATCTCTCAGTGTCTCTCGCAAAGTCCCAGCGCGGGATGCTTCACGATGTTCAGCATGACAAACTGCGTGTTGGACAACAGCTATATTGTTCTCTAAAATCAAGCTTTTCTTCTCTTAGCCCTTTTTATTTGCCCGTTTATTACTATCTTTACCATAAATTGTGAAGATACTTTTACTCGCTGGGATAAATATTCAAGCAAACTTGATATTTCTCGCTCGTTTATTCGTATCTTTGTCCCTATACAATAAAGAAATTCATTTATACTATTATTATGGACAATAACATTGCAACCCAACTGATGGCCCTGCTCGATGCATCGCCTGTCAACTTCCTTGCCGCAGACTATGTCGAGAAACAGCTTCGTGCTGCCGGTTTCACCCACCTCGATGCCGGCAAGCCCTTCCCCATGCTGGTTCCCGGCAAGGGCTATTTCGTGACCAAGAATAACTCCGCTGTGTTTGCCTTCCGTATGGGCACCGCCCATCCTGCCGAGGCAGGCTTCAAGCTCATCTGCGCCCATAGCGACTCGCCCTGCTTCCGTGTGAAGCCCGCTGCCGAGATGTACACCGAGGGTGGCGTGGTGAAGCTCAATACCGAGGTCTACGGTGGCCCCATCCTGTATACATGGTTCGACCGTCCCCTCTCGCTCGCCGGCCGTGTGCTCCTGCGCACCGCCAACCCCTTGAAGCCCGAGGTGCGCCGTCTCAAGATCGAGCGTCCCCTGCTCATCATACCCCATCTGGCCATCCACTTCAACCGTCAGGTCAACGAGGGCAACAAGCTCAGCAAGCAGGTCGACATGCTCCCCGTCATCGGCATCATCAATGACAAGCTTGAGGCCGACAACCTCCTGCTCAAGGTCATCGCCGAGGAACTGGGCGTATCCATGGTCGATATCCTCGACTTCGACCTCTCGCTCTACGATACCCACAAGGCCGAACTCGTGGGCCTCAATGGCGAGTTCATCTCCTGTGGCCGACTCGACGACCTGGCCATGGTACACGCAGGCCTCTATGCCCTGCTCCATAGCGAAGCCACCCCGATGACCCAGGTGCTCGGCGTCTTCGACAACGAGGAGACCGGTAGCGGCACCAAGCAGGGAGCTGCCTCACCCGTGCTGCGCAACCTCCTCGAGCGTGTAGTCATCAACGACGGATGTGGTGCCGACGGTCTCTACCGTGCCCTCGAGCACTCCTTCATGATTTCGGCCGATATGGCCCACGCCCTGCACCCCAACTACCCCGGCAAGCACGACCCCACCAACCATCCCGTCATGGGAGGCGGCCCCGTCATCAAGATCAATGCCAACCAGAAGTACGTCACCGACGCTGAGTCGGCCGCCGTCTTTGCCGAGATATGCCGCTTGGCTGAGGTTCCCTGCCAGTACTTCGTCAACCACTCCGACATGGCAGGTGGCTCCACGCTGGGCAATATCCTCACCTCGCAACTCCCCATGCGGGGTGTCGACATGGGCAACCCCATGTGGGGCATGCACTCCGTGCGCGAGACCGCTTCCGTGGCCGATCAAGAGTACGTGTGCAAGGCTTTTACCACCTTCTTCAACTTGAAGTAATAAAAAAAATAGAGACGCCAGTGATGAACATTGGCGTCTCTATACCTATTTATATAGGGTGCGGAAAGACAGGGATTCGAACCCTGGGAACAGTTGCCCGTTCACCGCATTTCGAGTGCGGCCCGATCGACCACTCCGGCATCTCTCCTTTTTAGGTCGTTTTCCCATTTGGGTGTGCAAATGTAGAGATAATTTTTGAAACCACAATAAAAAACGGCAAAAAAATCAAAAAAAGTTTTCCTTGCTGCCTCAACCGTACCGCTTGCACCTATAATAATAAAGGAGGCTGCCCCAACGGGACAGCCTCCTAAAGTGGTATGTGCAGAGATTAGTAGAGCATCGGAGCACCTACCTTCTTCTGATAGAACTCTGCGCCCGTTACAGCGGCATTGTTCTGGAACTTCATACCACGCAACATGTCATCCATATCACGCTCGTGCATTTCGGGCTGATCCGTACCGGTTGCATCACCCGTTACGTGCGGCGGACACGGATCTACGAAGATCTGCGTCGGGTCGAGGATGGCACCGTCGGCCGTGCGGGTGTGCTTCGTAACTAGCGCATCGGCACCATTCAGCACACCGGGCAGGTAGTTCACAAATGCACCTGCCGAGTTCTTCTTGGCCGAGAAGGCACCGGCCGTAAAGATACCGTCGTCCTTCTGCTTGTCGGTTTCGGTTGCCGAGCAATAGTTGTCGATTACGTCGAAGCTGATCTGCTGACCGGCACCATTGACGGCACGAATATCCATACCGGCCATATTCATGTTACGAGCATCGCCGCTCTTCTTGGCCATCACGAAGAGGTTGTTCTTCACCGTGAACGAACTGCCCGAAGGTACGTTGCGAAGATCGAACAGATAACGCTTGTCGCGGGTCGAGAAGTTGAGGAACGTATTGTTCTCCAGGGTAATGTGGTAGCTCACATTCTCCGGCCAAGCCAGGTTGGCATTGTTGTCACGGAACATGGCACGACGAGGCGAATCGTAGAAGATGTTACCACGGAATACGGTATTGGTAAATACGTTCGACTTCGGGGTCTTACCATCGCTATCGATCCAGCAATAACCCGATCCACCATTATCGTAGTAACCGCAGTTTACAAATACGCAGTTCTCGACAATGATATTCTCGAACACCTTACGCTTGGCACCCTGTACACGGACGAAACCACGTACCATGCGCTGGAACGTACAGTTGCGAGCCTCGAACGACGAGAATACCACACCCATACCATTCGAGTACATATTGGCGAAGTAGTTACCCGTACCGGCGCCGTCACCGAAGTTCTTGGCCTCGGGGCAGTCGAAGTTGATGTCCTCGAAGATTACCGACTTAACGTTAATCTCGGCATCACCCTCACCACTCTGGGGCTGGCGACCGAACATAAAGTTACACGAGTTGGGAGCGTTACCTACCACAGCCGTACCACCCAGGAATACCGATGCCTTGCCCTTGCCGGCCTTGATATCCTCCGGATTGGTAGCCAGCGTAAAGCCCTTACACAGCGTGGGGTTCTGGTGGAAGTAGTAGTTCTTGTCACCCTCCAGGTAGAAGATCGAACCCTCGGCCATCGTGGCATCCGACGTGTAGTTTACGAGCCACTCATCCAGACGGGCAGCCTTGTAGTCGTTGGCACCGGGAACCGAGTCGTTCTGGATGTACAGTTCGTCCCACTTCAGGAGCACGGGATCACCCGGCGTACCATCCGTACGAGGTGTTACCGTATTGTAAACGGCATCCACAAATACGTCGATGTTCTCGTTTACGGCCTTCACCACATACACACTGTTCTCCGACAGGCCCTCTACATCTACATAACCCTGGGCCAGCTCCTCGGCCGACACATAGTACTTCTTCCACTTACCGTCGATAACGGCATCGGGGTTGGTGGGCGAAGGGGTGATGGTCAGGTAGTGGAATACGAAGTTGCCGTCGGCATCCACCTCGAAATTCTCCTTCATCGTGCCGTTGGCATCGTCACCGGCCGTAGCATATACACGGTCAAAGTTTACGCGGAACGAGGTCTTCGTAATCTTGTTGATGTTGAGCATCAGCGGGGTGAGGTAGCGCTCACCCGTATCCCAACCGGCCCAATCGGCCCAGTGGCGACCGTCGCCGTAGCCATACCACTTCGAGTGGTAACCATCACCCTTGGTCGAAAGGGTACGGATGGCAAAACGATACGAGGTAGCATACTCCAGGTCCTTCACAAGAAGCTCCAACACCTCGGGGCCTACGATGGTATCGAATACCAACTTACCCGTGGCAGCCGACTCCTCCCAAGCCTGCTCACCGCCCGACACGTTAGGCTGCAGCGCAACACGAATCTGATAACCGGCGCAACCATGCACACCGTACCAATAGAGCTGAATGTCGTTCAAGTTCTTTACACCGCAGGCGTAAGGCTCACTATCACCCTTGTTGGTGTTGTGGTCTTTGCGGAACATCGTCATAAACTCACGCTCCGTAACACCCTCATCCACACCGGGCTCGTCGTCGTTCGAACAAGCGGCAAACGGCAGGGCGAAGAGTGCCAATAAAAGATATAATGATAACTTTTTCATAGCTTTCAGTCGCTTATCTATTAATAACCATAGTAATTCTTATACACACCGCCACTGCGCTGGATAGCGTCGTTGGGGTACGGCAAAATGTAGCGAACAACGGGCAGGTTGTTGAAGCTTTCAGCCGTAAAGGGCTCCTCAACACCGTTGCGAACGAGCTGAATGATACCTCTCGGGTTAATGCGCATAAAGCCGAAGAACGAGTAGCAGATGTTGTTGCTCGGACGGCCGATCGATTCATCGTACCACGACGAGTTCATAAAGAAGTCGGCGTACTCATAACCTGCATACTGACCCGTATTCACCTCGGACTCGTAGAGACAATTCGGATAGAACTCGATGACATCCAACGTCGTATTGGGATAGATATCCACATTCTTCGGGTTGTTGTTCGTGTGCGTTACACCGTCATTCTCCACCGTCGTCGGCTTGAAGTAGATACGATAAGGAATGGACTCCCAGAAGGTCTCCTCCTTGCCATCGTACTCGGCAACCTTGGCAGTCCAATCCGAACCACCACCCGACATCGACTCGGCTACGCTGTAGTAGCGCAGGAACGAGTAGGCAATAGCCTCGCTGTAGAGGTTGTTGCGAACCAGGTCGCGCCAACGCATATTCTCGCCACCGAACTCCAATCTGCGCTCGTCCAGAACGGCCTTCAGGAACTCCTCCTTCGAGCCCTGAACAGCTGCCAGGTAGCTCTCCACCTTCTCGGCATCGCCAAAGGCACGCATACGTACCTGACGCAGTGCCTCGACAGCCTCGGCGGTCGGACCCTCGTTCACCTCATTGGCAGCCTCGGCATACATCAGCAGCACATCGGCATAACGCATCAGCGGATAGTTGATACCCGTGCTACCGCTCGTCTCGGGACCCAACGACGGACCCCAGAACTTCGACCATTTGTTGTTACGAACCGTCAGGTGGTTACGCAGGTTGGGGATACCATCGTAGGTGTAGTCCCACAGACCATTCACGAAATCGCGACGCTTGTCACCCTCGTCGAAGAAGAAGCGGTAGAAGGCACTCAGGCAAGCACCACCGTTCGAGGCACCCCAAATGTTGGGAGCCACCGATACACCCTCATAAACGGCACCCGAAGGACCGTGAATGTAACCAATCGAACCGGTCGATTTCTGTGCGAAGGGAATCTCGAAGATGGGGTCGTCGTTGCTCGTTACGATGTAGTTACACTCGTCGATGAAGACCATGTTGTAGGCCTTGGCCAGGGTGTGCGTACCCGACTCAATCACCTTGCCGGCATACTCCATCGCCGTAGCGTAGTACTCCTTGTAGTTGGCGGGGCGCTCCATCGTACCGTAGTTGGCCGGGTTGGCCTTGTCGGGACGCAGCGAGTAACCGCCGGCCGTCAGTGCCATACGGGCAATCATCGTCCAGGCGGCCTCCTTCGAGATACGCTCCACGCCATTCTTGATCTCCGAGGCGAACTGCATCTTCTCCGATGCCTCCTTCAGGTCGGCAATCAGGGCGTCGTGGATAGCCGTACGATCGGTAACGGGCAGCAGCAGGTCCTCGTTGTTGTCGGCCTCCGAAACAGGCTCCAGCGAGAAAGGAACATCGCCCCACAGCACTACCAAATCGTGGTAGAAAATGGCACGAAGCACTTTGGCCTCACCCATCATCTGATCCAACTCGGCCTTCTCGTCCTCGTCCTCGCAGTTGATGTACAGGGGGCTGTTTTTGAGCTTTGCGATAAAGTTGTTGGCGTACTCGACACCCTTGAAGGCATCGTTCCAAGCCTTTGAACCGGCCGAGCCGCGCGGCGTCGAGTCGAAACGACGGTAGCTATCGTCGGTGGCAGTCTCCGTGGCAGAAGCCCACATATCAACATCGCTGTTGAGGCAGAGGTTTGCCAGATAATAGTTACCATAGGTATTGCCACTGAGCATTTGTGCATAGACGCCATTCAAGGCACGGTCTATCTCAGAGGCTTTCGTGAAGATATACTCGTCGTCGTATTTCGAGGGTGAATCAACCTCCAAATAATCGCTACACGAAGCGAAACCGAACGCGACAAGAGCCAAGATAAATAACTTTCTCAGTTTCATAGTGTTCTCTTTTTAGTCGATTAGAAAGTAAGGTTTACACCGAATACGAACGTGCGGCTACGCGGGTAGCGGTTGTAGTCCATACCGCAGGTGAGGTCGGTCTGAATATCGACCTCGGGGTCGTAACCCGAATAGTTCGTGATGATGAACGGGTTGGTGGCGCTGGCGTAGAAACGCAGACGCGAGATGCTCCACTTGCGGGTAATCTCGGTGGGCAGCGTGTAACCAATCGTGATGTCCTGGCAGCGCAGGAACGAGCCGTCCTCGATGAAGTACGAGTGCGTCACCTTATTCGTAACGTCAGCAGGGTTCCACAGCGTAGCGTTGGCGTTGGCAGCGGCATAACGCTCTACGGTGTCGTCCACCCAGTAGCACTGGTAGAGGTTGTCACCATCCTCGGGGTTGAAGTAGGTCCAACGGTTGCCGTGGAACTTCGAGAGGACGTTGTAGAAGTTATTGGCGTTACCCTCGGCCGACGAGAGCGTGTAGGCCATAGCGTTGTTGATGTCGAAATCCAACATATAGTTGAAGTTCATCGTGAAGTCGAAGTTGCGCCAGCGGCCGCTCAGACCGAAACCACCCTGGAATTTGGGGTTGGTGTTACCGATCACGGTGCGGTCGTTCTCGTCAATCTGACCGTCGTTGTTCAGATCCTTGAACTTAATCTTACCGGGCAGGGTAGGAACACCCGTGTTCGAGTCACCAAATACGGTGTTGATCACGGTGCCCTCCTTCGGAACGGCGAGGAAGTTCTGGTTGGGGTCGAAATCGAACTCATCCATCGTGTAGAGGCCGTCATATACGAAACCGTAGATCAAACCGGTCTCCTCACCCACCTTGAGGCAGTAGTCGTTGTAGCTCGACTTCCACTTATCGTCCTGATCCCAGATCACGTCGTCCGTATCGTTGAGCTTGTCAATCTTACGCTTGTTCATACCGAACGAAGCCGTAGCGGTCAGCACATAGTCCTTACCACGCAGGATGTCGCCCGTAATCGAGAGCTCGAAACCCTTGTTGGTCACCTGACCGATGTTACGAATCTGACGCTGGTAACCCGATACGGTCGGCACGTCCGACCAGTAGAGCAGGTCGCTCGTCGTGTTCCAGTAAACCTCGGGGGTGATGGTCAGACGGTCGTTGAAGAAGCCCATATCCAACGCAGCGTTACGCGTCAGCGTCTTCTCCCACTTGATGTTGGGGTTGGGATAGGTCTTACCATCGGCCGTGTTGGCGTACCACGACTCGCCGTTCTCGGTAGCCTCGCCAAAGCCCGGACCACCCGTCGAGTTCACGGTATAGAGGAAACGCCACATATCGTCGTTGATGTTGTTGTTACCCGAGATACCGATCGAAGCACGCAGCTTGAGGTTGTTGATCACGCTCTGCGACTGCATGAAGTTCTCCTCCGAGATTACCCAGGCACCCGAAATCGAGGGGAAGTAACCCCACTGGTTGCCCGGAGCAAACTTCGTAGAACCATCGGCACGGAACGTAGCCGAGAGCAGATACTTATGTTTATAATTATAGTTGGCCTGACCGAAGAACGACATCGTGCGGTTCGGGGTCGAGAGCGACGTGGTCGAGGTCCAGGGGGTACCGAAGCCCATATCGTTCAGCGCCTTGTCGGCCGTGATGTCGCGGGGGAAGTAGCGGGCCGAAACCGACTCCGAACGCTTCTGCGAGCTGAAAAGCTCGAAACCTGCCAGGAACGAGAAGTTGTGCTTCTCCTTGGCCGTGAAGGCGTAGTGAGCCGTGGTGGTCCACTGGTAACGCTCCGTGCGGGTGTTGTCGATCTGGGCTACGGGCAACTTGTTGTTCGACTGACCCTTTTCGGTCATGGCACCCCAGAAACGGTGCTTGTCGTAGAAGTTCATATAGTGCGTAGCCTCGGTGCGCAGCGTCAGACCCTTGACGGGCTTCCACTCCAGGCTCACGGGCATCGTGTAGCCATACGAGTGCTGCTTCTGCGTGTTGTACTCGATATCCGAAACGGGGTTCGTGTACTCGAAGATGGCCTCATCGTCCGGATCGACCGTAGCGGGATCCCAGAAGGCGAACTCGCGCAGACCGTTCGTCGGACGGTAGCGCAGTACGTCGATCAGACCGCCCGAACCTATGTTGTCACCACCGGCACCCGTCGTGCGACGATACTGCATCTTGGGGTTGAACGACAAGGTCAGGTTCTTGGCCAGCACGGCGTTAAGTTTCATGTTGAGGTTCGTACGACGTACGCCCGAGCCCTCGATGATACCCTTATCCTCCGACTGGGTGAGCGAGATGTTGAAACGATACTTGTCCGTACCGCCACCGATGGTGACGTTGGTCGAGTAGTTCACGGGGGTGTTACCCAGCACCTCATCCTGCCAATCGTGCGTTACGGCACGGTTGTAGATGTCGAGGTCCATCGGGTTACCGAAGTTGGCACGGAACTGCTTGGCATAGGTGCTGCGGTTGTTCGTACCGATGGCCCAGTCGTAGGTGTAGTTTACGAACTGCGGGGTATCCATCAGATCCAACTCCTTCGAGAGCTGGCTTACCGACAGCTGCATATTCACGCCCACCTGGATGTCGCCCGTCTTGGCCGACTTCGTGGTCACGATAACTACACCGTTACCACCCTTGGCACCATAGATGGCCGTCAGCGAGGCGTCCTTCAGAATGTCGATCGAGGTAATATCCGTCGGGGGAATATCGTTGATGTTGTCCACCTGGAAACCATCGACGATGTAGAGCGGCTCGTTGGTCTGCGTCACCGACGTACCACCACGTACACGGATGTTGATGTCGGCACCCGGAGCACCATCGACCGACGTTACCTGTACACCGGCAATCTTACCCTGCAGAGCCACAGCAGCCGACGTTACGGGAACGGCAGCCAGCGCAGCACCCGACACCGAACCTACGGCACCGGTCAGGTCCTTACGAACTACGCTGGTGTAACCGATAACGACCACCTCGTCTGCCTTCAGAGCATCCTCCTCGAGAACAACCTCCAGGTGCTCACCGGCTACGGGCGTTACCTCCTGCGTAGCATAACCGATAAACGAAATCAGAAGCGACTGACCTTTGGGAACAGTCAGTTGGAAATCACCATCGACGCCCGTCGAGGTACCATTGCCCGTGTTGCCCTTCTCGACAACCGTTGCACCGATAACCGTCTCGCCGGTAGCGTCTTTCACCGTACCTTTCACGATGATGTTTTGGGCATTTGCGATGCCCATTGCGCCCCACAAAAGGAGCACGATAAAGAGTAATCTTTGTTTCATGGCTCAATCTCTTTACCTGTTAAACATTAGTTGACGTTTTTAACGAGGAAGAGACGAGCATTCGGATCTGTGCGGAGCTCCGTGGATTATACTCAACCCCCCCCCACAAATTCTTGTGGCTCAATGCCTTTAGGCATCTCCCACGGTCCGACGACGTAGTCAGACGTGCAAATACTTTGGTTTTTTGCATTAAGTGAGTAGGTTTAGGTTTTTATAAAAATTTTAAAAATATAGGTCGCTAAATTTTAACAAAAGTAATCTTTTTTTTAAGACCGACAAACATTTTTGCCAAAAAATTACGATTTTTGATACCCTTTGGGTATAGTTTGTTTTTGGATGGGTGGAATTTTGTGTTCTGAAAAATAATCGCTAAATTTGTCAGAACGAATTTCCGATTACGCTATGGGCAAAAACGAACCTTTACGACTTACCTACCAATACACCTGCACCACCGAGGATATTGGCGGCCACGAGCGGTCGAAGAGCGAGAGTGGCGATTTCGAGTTGGCCGAGGGTCGGCTTCTTCGCTTTATCGGCTTTTGCGATGTGCGCATCCTGCGCTTCAGCAAGAGCGAGGTGGTGTTTGAACACAACGGGCAGCAGCAGACCCTCTACCCGGGCGGTACGCTGAAATTTTATGCTACCATTGAGGCCGACGATGACCACGAAGGCGTTTCGTGGAGTACGGATTATTACCGGCTTACCTTGACATTTTAGAAGACGATGAAGACCAAAATTGTACTGCTTATCATTGGCTTGCTCCTCCTGGGGACGATGACCTGGTGGCTTGTTGATCGCCAGCAGAATAGTGCGTTGGAGCAGGCGGTTGAAACCCTTGAAAACCAAACAAATCAGACTATGAAATACGCAATTATCTCGACCGAGAAGGGCGATATGAAGGCCGAGCTCTACGAGAAGGAGACTCCGGGCACTGTCGCCAACTTTGTGAAGCTGGCCGAAAGCCGCTTCTATGACAGTTTGACATTCCATCGTGTCATTCCCGACTTTGTAATTCAGGGCGGATGCCCCATCGGCAACGGTGCAGGCGGCCCGGGCTATACGATTAAATGTGAAACTTCGGCCCCTCGCCAGTACCACGATCGCGGTGTGCTTTCGATGGCCCACCGAGGCAAGGATACGGGCGGCTCGCAGTTCTTCATCTGCCACAATCGTCAGAATACGCAGCACCTCGACGGTATGCACACCTGCTTTGGTAAAGTGGTTGAGGGTCTGGATGTTATCGACGATATCCGCCCCGGCGATCTGATCCTCTCGATTCGTATCGTCGAGGAGTAGGTTTTGCTCCGCATTACACGAAAAAACGGCTCACCTCGGTGGGCCGTTTTTTTTGTGTCTATTTTGCCTATACTTACGAATTGAAAGTTGGTTTATTTTGCACCCTTCATAATTTCGTCATAGTCTTGTTTTGAATCGAGTAGTAATCGTTTGCGTTTTGCATTGAATTTGTCGTTTATGATACTACGCGTCGGGTCAAACCATTCACATTCGATACCCGCCAAATCAAGCATTAAATGGGGTAGGTCATCAATCATGTAGGGCCTGTCAACGGAGCGCTCAATTCGAGCAACCATATCCGGCCGGTTCTGTTTGTACTTGTCTGACATCCAGATCATAAATGGTATTTCAAACTGATATTTTGCTTCATTTGCGCTGATGTTTGTATTTAGTCCTCTACCCATATGATTTCTATAGTCAAACACCTCTTCACCGTGGTCAGATAAATATATTATTATAGCCTCTTCGTTCTTGAATCGTTCAATTATCGAGTGTACAATTTGATCATTATACACAGTTGCGTTATCATAATGCATGACGCACTCTTTTTGGTATGAGTTTAAGTCCTGGCGATATTCGTATTCGTTTGTTGTGAATCGGGCGTTCGAATGGTCGTACCGTTCTGCAAATCCAACATGTTGTCCTATAAGGTGAATAGTCAATAGTTTTGGCGTTTTTGTTGCGGTGCACAACCAATCGAGGTGTTTTTCAATCAATTCAGAATCATACTTATAATATCTTTCGTTTTGCCAATGAAATAAATTTTTGACAACTTTAGGGGATATAAGGAATGTGTTTGCAAAATCCCAGGTATTAGCCGTTAATTTCGCTTCTTGATTACTTAAGAAATAGGACTTATATCCAGCGCTGATGAATGTTTTCGGGAACATACTATATGTCGTCCAGTATGCGTCGCTATCCTGATTTGAAAACGAGAATAAGCGCTTCATAATATCTGAAGTTGCGTTATGGGATGTTATGACATCGTTAAATATGGCTAAATTTTTAGTTTGACACTCTTTATAGAGTAATGGATTGGTGTCAAGTCTATAACCATACAACGATGAATGGTGTTTAATGAATGATTCTCCAATTATCAATATAACATTGTTGATTGGTTGTGGGCATATGGCAGGAGTGTGTTGTTCGAGCGTTGCAGCAAGATTGTCAATGTCGTTGAATGAAAGTTGGAAAATGCGACAAGAAAAAAGGAGCCTTCCGAGGCTTGTGTATTGTGTTTTGTATCTGCCTTTTATATTTGCTACTTGATTGATGTCATCTTTCAGTAGATGTCTAGTGAATCGGTAATCCCGGCAAAGTTGTACTGCACCAGCGCAGATGATAATGCAACTGATTATTGGTGTGATTTTCTGAGAAAAAGAAAAACTCTTTATGTGTATTTCGCAATGGTAATTTACGAAGGCAATAAGTCCGAAAATGCAAATGATAAATCCGGTATTTCGGTTGGTGATAAAAGTGATGAAAAAATTATAGGTTTCGGTGGGGTTTGTTTCGGATAGCAAACGAAGAGTTAATGGTGATATTAGAGTTGAAAATTGTACGATTAAGAAGATTTCAATTGCTGAAAGAAAGTACAAAAGTGTGTATGTAATTGCTTTTATGCTTCTCTTGTGTCTTCCGCTCAACTGTGCCATAGTGGCTAGGGTGTAGGCAACAATGCAAATAATCGGCATAGCTAAAATGCCGTAACTGCGCAGCCAGTTGCTGAAATTCGTAATCCCATAAATCAATGTCGGTAAGTATAGGATGATGGCGGTGAAAATAAAAAATACCGGATTTTCGGCAATAGGACTGACAATCTTTTGGCTCCACGCTAAAAGTCTATGCTTCATAACATTAATGGTTGCATCGACTCCTGTGCGGTTGCTTGGTGTGTAAAAAGAAAGTGTGGAGTCGAGATCGTCTATCTGCTGAAGGGAATTTGGCGAGACCCGCAAACGAACAGACGCTACAACACCACACCTGTTGAGGTATCATTGTAGCGACTGCATAATGTATACCTATAGCAGGTGGAAGAGTTGTCGTTATCCCCGTTTGCTTACTTAAAATCGCCAAATTTTATCAGCAAGGATTAGCGAAACACTTTCACTATCAATATGTATGTAGCCCAATAATGGACGATACAAAATTAGAAAAATAAAAGCAAAGTTCCAAGCGTTGAGTAGGTGATTTTACAAAGACTCGAAGAGTGGTGGTCGATGATGTGCTGTTCGAATTCTCCCATAAAATTGTCCAATTTTCTTTCATTTGTTCGCATATTTGACTATATTTGCAACACCCCAAACCACTCCGCCAAGTCGGCTTGTGGATGGAAAAAGTCGAAACGAAAATCTTAATTGATTGCAAATCAGTTTGTTTGGTGGTTTGCAAAGCCCCCGAATTATATACCTAACTCACTGTGTTGGGCTTCAAAACAACCCCTTTTGCGACCTCGATTTGCACCATTCGAACAACGTAGTTGTTCCCCATTAACACCCGAAAGATGATAATTGCAGTAGATTTCGACGGCACGATCGTCGAACATAAGTACCCCGAAATCGGGCGTGAGATACCCTTCGCCACCGCCACGTTGAAACGGTTGCAGGAGGAGGGTCACCGCCTGATTTTGTGGTCGGTCCGCGAGGGCGAATTGTTGGACGATGCCATTCGTTTCTGCGCCGAGCGAGGTGTGGAGTTTTTTGCCGTTAATAGCAACTTCCCCGACGAGGAGCAGGACCGCACGGCCATCCGCTGCCGCAAGCTGCAGGCCGACCTCTTCATCGATGACCGCAACGTGGGCGGCCTGCCCGATTGGGGGGTGATTTACGAGCTTGTCCACCGCCGAATGAGCTACGACAGCTACCTGCGCTCGGTCGGCGCCGACCACGCCCCCGCCAAACCCCAACCCCGCTCCCTCTGGCACCGCCTCTTCTCCCGCAACCACTAACCCAATGGCAGAATCACTTAAACAAAAAACCGTTTCAGGTGTGATTTGGAGTGCGGTGGACCGCTTCTCTTCGCAAGGCATTCAGTTTGTCTTCAGCATTCTGATTGCCCGTTTGTTGTTGCCGGAGGATTTTGGTATCATTGCAATGCTGGGTATCTTCCTGGCTGTATCGCAAACCTTCATCGACAGTGGCTTTGGCGCTGCGCTGATTCGTAAAATCGACCGCACTGAGGAGGACTTCTCGACCGTCTTTTATTTCAACATTGCGGTTGCCGTCTTTCTCTATATTCTCTTGTGGTTTGCTTCGCCGCTTATTGCCGATTTTTACGATGAACCGTTGCTGGAGACGGTGACAAAGGTGGTCGGTCTGACGTTGATTTTCAATGCCCTGTCGGGTATTCAGAGTGCACAGCTCTCCATTGCTATTGACTTTAAGACACGCGCCAAAATATCGGTCTTAACCATCCTCATCACCGGCAGTGTAACCCTTTGGATGGCCTACAACGGCTATGGTGTGTGGGCCTTGGTGACGCAGGCGGTACTGCAATCGTTGCTCCGTAGTGCTTTGTTGTGGGGCTTTGTGCGTTGGATGCCTAAACGAGTCTTCTCGAAACGGTCGTTTAAGGAGCTCTTTTCGTTCGGCTCGAAACTGTTGGCGTCGGGCCTGCTCGATACGCTGTATAACAACATCTATACGCTCGTCATCGGTAAGGCCTTCTCCTCGGCGCAGTTGGGACTGTTTGCCAAGGCTGACTCTTTTGCGCAGATGCCCTCCTCCAACATCACAGGCGTGATGCAAAATGTCACCTTCCCCGTGTTGAGTACCATTCAGAACGAGGAGCAACGCTTGGCGGATGCCTACAAACGCTTTTTGCGGGTCTCGGCTTTCATTATCTTTCCGCTGATGGTGGGGTTGGCCTCCATTGCCGATCCTTTGATTCGTTGGATTCTGACGGAAAAATGGGCGGGTGCAATTGTGCTGTTGCAGATTATCTGTTTTAGCTATATGTTGTACCCAATCCACGCCATTAACCTGAATTTATTAACAGTGATGGGCCGTTCGGATTACTTCCTGAAACTGGAGGTCTGGAAGAAATTTTTGGGCGTGACGATTCTGTGTGTCACACTGCCCTTCGGCCTGGTTGTGATGTGTCTGGGACGTGTGGTCGGAGGATGGATAAGTCTTGGTTTGAATACCTACTACACCAAGAAACTGATCGGCTACGGCTTCTTTGCTCAGATGAAGGATTTTTCGCATATCCTGCTGCTGAGTTTGACGATGGGTGCTTTGGTGTGGGGTGTTACGCAACTGTTGCCTGCGCTGTGGATGAAGGTGTTTGTTGGTGTCGTGACGGGTGGCTGTGTCTATGCCGGTGGTGCCTACCTGTTGCGTTTTAGCGAAATGGAAGAGTTGTTGTCGCTTTTGAAGCGCAAAGTAATGTAAACACTAAAATGAATTACGCTCCAATTATTATCCCTACACTATCCCGAGATAAGCATTTTATTAGACTGATGGAGAGCCTACGAAAAAATTCTTGGGCGAAATATACAGACGTGTATGTAGCATTAGATTACCCTCCTTCGGAAAAATATAAAGAAGGCTACACTCGAATAGTGGAATATTTGTCTAATCCGTTTCCCGAATTTGCAAATTTATATGTTGTAAAACGTTCGCATAACTATGGTGCGGCTCTTAACTCTCGAGATATAAGAGAATATGTGCTAACACGATACGATCGGTTTATCAGAACTGATGACGATGTGGAGTTTTCTCCTAATTTTCTCGAGTATATGAATAAATGCTTGGATTATTATGAGAATAATCCCAATGTCATAGCTGTTACAGGATATTCTTATCCTATAAGGTGGAAGGTAGAGAATGGCGCAAATGTAACGACTGAGAATTTTAGTTGTCCGATGTGGGGAACTGGTTTCTGGAAATCGAAACTGAAAGATATAGATAGTTTCATAATGTCAGGAGGTCTCGCTTTCAAAGATAGGCGAATGTTGTTAAGCCCTTTTGCAAAAATGACCAAAAGATGTCAGTGGGAATATGTGTTATTTTGTATGACACAAGATATTTCAACGACTCTAGCGTCTAAATTGTCAGATGTTTCAATGCGAATGTACACGGCAATTCAAGATAAATATGTAGTAGTTCCCACTGTGAGTAAAGTTAGAAACTGGGGATTTGATGGTTCGGGCTTGTATTGTCCTGATAATTCTGCCGCCCAAGATAGAACAACCGCACTGGATTTTCCGTATGAGCGTCAAGAAATTGATCAAGACGAGCATTTTGCTTTAAGGCCGGAAACGAATTTCCCGTCGAAATATGTTAAAGCAAACAGAAGAAAGATGAATGTGTTCGATTCTATCCCGATAAAAGCGCATTTTTTCATAAACGCTAAACGTTTATATCGATTGCTTTTTGGAGCTAAATAAGCCTTACTCACAAATGGTTATGAAAATCATTCCCATAGCTTTTGCTTTCGACAATAATTTGGTGATGCCGGCGTGTGTCTGTTTGTCGTCATTGATGATGAATGCCCAACCGGATACCTTTTACGATATCTTTATTCTGCATTCTGAAAAGGAGAACTTGCGGAAGGAAGAGTTGAATAAGTTGCCCAAACACTACCCCAATTGCCGAATTCAGTATCGGACAGTTGGTGATTTGTTTGATAATGCATTTGAAATACGAGGTATCACAACTCCTGCTTACTACCGGTTGCTTATTCCTGAATTGATACCGGAATACGATAAGGTAATCTATGCCGATGCAGATATTGTTTTTCGGATGGATTTGAGCGATTTGTACGCAGTGGATCTTGGGGAAAACTATGTGGCAGCGACGAAGGATTTAGGACTGAATATTGGCGATGATGGTCGAAAATATATTCAATCCGTAGAAGGTTTGCCGTTAGGGCGTTATCTGCAATCGGGTTTTATCGTTTTGAACAATAGTGCAATACGTCAAGACGATTTGGTTTCACGATTTAAGGAGCTTGCGAAACGAAAACTCAAATATCAAGACCAGGATATTTTGAATTTGGCGTGTGGAGAGCGTGTGTTGTATTTGCCGGCCAAATACAATATGACAGATTACACGTTCTATTATGCGATGCGAGAGCCGGAAAAATTAACAGGCTATCTAACGGCCGAAGAGTTATCCGAGGCGATTTGCAGCGGGAATCTGCATTTTAATGGTCATAAGCCCTGGAAGAAATATTGCGTCAATTTCGATATTTGGTGGGAGTACTACCGCAAGTCGCCCTATTTTGACGAGAAGTTCTATTTCGAATTCTTCTATTCGAAACTCAATGAGTTGGACCAACTCTCATTGTGGAAACGTGTTAAAATTTTAGTTCGCTATTTTTTGTATGGGCAAAAGTAAAGTCTCGGTTATCGTCCCCATATATAATGTTGCTACCTATGTGGAGCGATGTGTGCGTTCACTTTTCGAGCAGACGCTACAAGAAATCGAATATATCTTTGTGGATGATGCATCTCCCGATGATAGTATCTCCATTGTCAAGCGAATTATGACGGAGTATCCAGAGCGAGCAAGTCACAGTCGTATTGTAGTTCACGATGAGAATAAAGGTATTCCCGCAGCAAGAAATACGGGTATTAGTATTGCTTCCGGTGATTTTATAGTACATTGCGATAGTGATGATTGGGTTGAGAAGGATATGTATGAAAAGCTGTATAATGCTGCTATCACAAATAATAGCGACTACGTGGTTTGCGATTTTTATATGGAACTCCCCAATCAACAACTCAAGTATTCAACTGTAGATTCCATGATTGATAAAGTGGAATTAATGAAGTGTTATATGACCTATGGCTGGAATGTTCTATGGAATGTATTGGCATCAAGAGAATTATATGAAAAATATGATCTAAGGGCATATGAAGGCCATAGCTTTTGTGAAGACTATGGCCTTTCCGTGAGGCTGCTGTATTATGCTCAAAAGTATATTCGATTATCGTTGCCTCTATACCATTACAATCGTTGTAATCTTAGCAGTATAGTTTCTAATGCAAACTCCTCGCAATCATTAGCAAGAAATACAGAATCTCAAATCTATATTTACAATCAAATAAATAACTTTTTTAGAGACAATCAAACTTATTTTGAACTTGAACGAGAATTGGCTTGGCGTATGCTTTCAGCAAAAAGAGGGTGGTTGTTTATTCCTGAAAAATGGGAGAAGTATCGAAGTGTAGAGCCAGCTTCAAATAAATATATTTGGTCGAACCCATTATGCAGTATAAAAGATAAAATTTGTCAAACATTGATTTTGTCTAAATGGACAGCCCCGTTAATAAAGATTATAAAGATTGTTGATGCAATAGTACATAAATAACATAATGAAGACCTGGATTATCAATCTGAAGAAAGACGCGGAGCGTCGCGCCCATATGGCTCAAATTTGTAAGAAGTATGATTTAGATTACGAATTTGTCGATGCTGTGTACGGTAAAGCTCTTACGGATACACAAATTGAAGATCAATTCGATCGGACGCTATCGTATAAGCGTTATGGGAGAGTGTTGAATCTTGGAGAAATAGGATGTACGCTGAGTCATTATAAGTGCTACCAGAATCTCCTGAAATCTAATGAACCGTATGTACTGATATTGGAGGATGATATAACGATTGTGGGCGAAATGTCTGTATTACCCCAATGTGCAAATCTATTAAATTCGGAAGACCCCATCATCCTTTTTCTTAGTGGCGACTATTGGTGGTATCGTAAAAAAAATGTTAATGGAGTTTGTGTCACAAATGTGTTTGATGCTGTTGGCGCTTATGCATATTTGATAAATCGCGCAGCAGCGCGACTCATAATAAAATTGAATACTCCTCCGTCGTGTGTTGCTGATCATTGGTCTTTATATAGAGCTCAAGGAATAGAACTTAAGGCAATTTTCCCGTATGTTATAGATGCGAATATTGAGTCATTTTCAAGTACAATAAAACAGGAAACGTTCGGTGAAAACAGAACAAAGATGCCTATCAAGATGCTAATTCCTGCATATTGGAATGCTCTTGTGAAGAAAATTTTACTGAGACTGGGTTGTTTTGTGAGTAAAATACGTAAATAACGGTTGCGGATGCTTAGGATTTCACGGTCAAATTTTAATAACATAGATCTTATTAAAGTATGTATGGCTGTTTTGGTGGTAGCCACACATACTAATTTGTTTGCCGTTATATCTTCAAGTGAGTGGAGAGAAATGTTGACCAATGCTTTAGCTATCAAGGTCCCTTTCTTTTTTGCTGCGTCTGGTTTTTTGGTATGGTATAAAATATGGAACGCAACCAAGCAAGAAAAGCTATCGCGTTTAAGGAAATGGTTGTCCAAGACGTTAAGACTGTACATCGTGTGGACGCTGATATATCTCCCGTATGCTATATATGGCTTTTGGCTTGATGGATTGTCATTTCCTAAAGCATTTCTTGTCTATTGTAGAAATATCCTTCTTGTCGGTCAAAATTTTTGGTCATGGCCATTATGGTATTTGCTAGGAATGTTGGTGGCAGGAGTTATAATTTACTTAATGGTCCGCTTGGATTTTAAGGCAAGAACGATGTATGTTATCGCTGCACTTTTTGCACTTATCGGTGTTGTGATTAATCAAATGCACGATATCGGCTATTTCAATATATACTATAGGTTGTTTCAAACGACTCGAAATGGTTTTTTTGAAGGATTGCCGTATATTATGATAGGTGTGGCGATAGCATCTCACGGAGTGTGTAACAAGAATATATTGTGGTTATTATTGATTGCAAGCTTTATAGTTCACATGCTAGGTGTTAAACTTGCAACGTTTGTGGTGATATATGCGTTGTTTTCACTAGTGCTTCAATTTGATATCAAGCCCAGACAAGACAACCTTTATAAAAACTTCAGACTCACTAGTACGATAGTCTATTTTGTGCATATGTTGTGGGTTGGGTTGTTAACAATACTTTACCCGGGTCTGCATCCCTATTGGATGTTTGTTGCTACGGTTGCACTTTCGTTTGCAACTGCATATCTGGTCATTCGCAACAAAGAGACTGCTGTTGTGAAATTTTGTTTTAGATGATGAAAGTCTCCGTCATAGTTCCTATTTACAAGGTTGAGGGTTTCATCGAGCGGTGCGTGCGGTCGTTGATGGAGCAGACGCTCGACGAGGTGGAGTATATCTTTGTGGATGATGCTTCGCCCGACCAAAGTATTGCCATTTTGCAGCGCACGTTGGCCGATTATCCCGAACGGGCAAATCAGGTGCGCATCCTGACTCACGAGCAAAACAAGGGTCTCCCGGCTGCCCGCAACACCGGTTTGGAGGTGGCGCAGGGTGAGTATATCTTCCACTGCGATAGCGATGACTATGTGGAGCGCGAAATGTTGGCCGAGATGTACGAGGCGGCCAAGCAACAAGGCGCGGACTATCTTTGGAGCGATTTTTTTCTTTCGTTCGAGCAAAACGAGCGTTATATGAAGGTTCGCAGTTATGCCACAGCCGAGGAGGCGTTGAATGGTGTGCTGGATGGGGCGATGAAATACAACGTATGGAATAAGTTGGTGCGACGATCGCTCTACGCCGAAAACGCCGTTCGCTTCCCTGCGGGCCACAGCATGGGCGAGGATATGACGATGATACGGTTGTTGGCGTGCGCCAAGCTAGTTGCCTATATCCCCAAGGCCTATTATCACTATGTGCGTCTGAATATGTCGGCGCTGACGCAAACCTTCTCGGAGCGTCATTTGGTCGATATTCGTTGCAACGTAGATGAGACGGTGACCTTCCTTCGAGCACGGTTTGGTGCTGCAATGGAGGCGCCGATTGCACGCTTCCAGTTGAGCGTGAAGCTGCCCTTTATTATCAGTGACAAACGTTCGGATTATCGCCGCTGGACGGAGTGGTATCCGGAGTCGAATCGCTATATCTGGAGTGCCGCAACGTTGCCGTGGCGTACCAAGATGCTGCAATGGCTGGCTGCAAAACAACAGTTCTGGGCGGTGTGGCTCTACTACAAGGTGGTTTATAAGTTTATTTATGGCATAATATATCGTTAAAATGCTGAAATATATACAGATTGCGATAGGTGTAATCATTACGAGTTTTTACTTTTTCCCCTTTGAATTCACCTTCCTGCCGGGCGTGAATACCAAGATGGCAATGGCCGGTATTGGTTTGGTGGTCTTGGGTTTTCAGTTGGGAAAAGCGAGAAACTCGATCTTTAGTAAGGACGCAGTGACCATCTCGATGTATGCTTTGGTGGTCTCCTTTACCAGTTTTGTGGCCGTCACGTTGAATGAGACACGAGATTATACCTATGTTTCGTACATTATCTCGATGTGGGTTTGGTTGAGTGCAGCCTATCTGGCGGTAATGTATATGCGAAAGATACACGGATATATCTCTGTTGAGCTAGTATGCAACTACCTGATTGCCGTGTGTGTGTTCCAGTGTGTATCGGCTATTTTGGTGGATTTTTATGTGCCGTTTCGTCTTTTAGTCCATTCTACGGTGGTAGGAATGCAGGAGGTTTGGTTGCAAGAAAGATTACATGGCGTAGGCGCCCATCTTGATCCTGCGGGATCTCGTTTCGCCGTGGCTTTGGTGGTGATAGCATACCTATGTACTCAATTGATGGAAACGCCACGCAGAAAATATGTCGTATGTTATATCCTTGCGTTCTTCATAATTGCCGTGGTGGGAAATATGATTGCACGTACAACGACTGTTGGAATCGTTCTGGCTATTGCCTATATCATCTTTGCATTGGGGCTGCATCGTTTATCTTTCAATCGCTCGGTGTGGCGCGTGGCGCTATGGGGTGTGGTTGCATTATTGGTTGTTGTCCCCATAGTCGTATGGTTCTATAATAATAACGAACAGGTGCATGACAACCTGCGCTTTGCCTTTGAGGGCTTCTTTTCGTTAGCGGAGACAGGTGAATGGGAGGTTCGTTCAAACGAAATTTTAAGAAACATGGTGGTCTTTCCTGATAATGCAAAGACATGGTGGATTGGTGATGGGTATATGATTAACCCCACCGGGATTGATCCGTATTATACTGGCCCCAGTTTCCACGGGTATTATATGCAAACAGATATTGGCTACCTGCGTTTTATCTTCTATTCGGGTATTCCGGGTTTGTTAGCGATGATGGCTTTTATATGGAAGGCCGGCCGTATATGTATGCAAAAAAATCCACATCTTGCAACGTTGTTCTGGCTCTTTCTGGCCGTCAATTTTACGGTGTGGTTTAAGGTTTCAACCGATATCTTTTTGGTCTTTGCGCTCTTTTTGGTGCTTGACAGAGTTCGACCGGAAGAGGATCCATTGATGTGTCCCGAATCGTGAAAATCCTTTATTGCATAGCCGGAACGTATAATTCCGGAGGAATGGAGCGGGTATTGGCCAATAAGGCCAACTATTTGGTTCAACACGGATATGAGGTGGTGATTGTGACCACTGATCAGCGTGGTGCAGCTCCGTTCTTTGCACTTGATAGCCGAATTCGCTGCATTGACTTGGCTGTTAATTATGAGGAAAACAACGGCAAATCGTTCTTCAATAAACTCGTAAAATATCCCTATAAGCAATACGCACATCGTCGGCGTTTAAGGAAGGTGTTACTTGAAGAAAAACCGGATATAACGATTTCAATGTATTGCAACGAAGCTTCGTTTTTGGCGGGAATTCGAGACGGTAGCAAGAAGGTGTTGGAGATTCATTTTTCTAAATTCAAGCGACTGCAATATGCACGAACAGGGTTGTGGGGTTTGGTGGATAGATGGCGCACCCGCAATGACGAGCGATTGGTGCAGCGTTACGATAAATTTGTGGTATTGACCGAAGAGGATCGTGGTTATTGGGGTAATCTGCCCAATATAATGGTGATCCCTAATGCTCGTACATTTACCCCGAAGAAGTATGCCTCGTTGGGGGAAAGGCGGGTTGTCTCCATCGGTCGATATTCTCACCAAAAGGGATTTGATCGATTGATAGCTGCTTGGAATATGGTGGCTGAACGTCATCCCGAGTGGGATTTGGATATTGTTGGAGGGGGCGAACTTAAAGAGGCGTTGCAGGCTCAAACTCGTACGCTTGGATTGGAACAAAAGATTCATTTGGTACCCCCGACAAGCGATATGGAGTCGATCTATACAGCAGCCTCTATATATATCATGTCGTCCCGCTATGAAGGGTTGCCGATGGTCTTGTTGGAGGCACAGGCTTTTGGATTGCCAATCGTGTCGTTCCGTTGCAAATGCGGTCCGTCAGATGTGGTAAGTTCCGGTGTGGACGGTTTTTTGGTTGAGGAGGGAAATATCCAAGGGTTGGCTGATGGCCTTATAAAGCTTATAGAATCTCCCGAACTACGTCGTCAAATGGGGACTGTCGCCATTCGGTCCTCGGCTCGTTTCGATGAGCAACGCATTATGAATTGTTGGATGGAACTGTTTAACACGTTGTCCAAACGATGAAAACAATTGTTTTGTCTGCTGTGAATATCCGTAAAGGTGGCACATTGACCATTTTGCGAAGTTGCTTGGACTATTTATCCACGCAAGCTCAGCTGCAAGGTTGGCACATTGTTGCTTTGGTGCATAAACGTTCGTTGTGCGATTATCCCAACATAGAGTACATCGAGATGCCTCATACCATCAAAGGATGGGGGAGACGTTTGTGGTGTGAGTACGTCACGATGAAACAGGTGTCAAAGCGGTTTCCGTCGATTGATTTGTGGTTGTCGATGCACGATACCACGCCACGTGTTACAGCAAAGCGTCAGGCCGTCTATTGTCAAACTTCATTTCCTTTCCTGAAGTGGCGATGGCGAGATTTTCTATTCGATCCCAAAATCGTACTTTTTGCACTTTTTACACGTTTTGCATATCGCATCAATATCCATCGCAACAAATACTTAATAGTTCAAGCCGAATGGCTCCGTCGCGGTTTCTCGCAAATGTTTGGTGTTGAGGAGAGTCGGTTTATTGTAGCTCCTCCTCAAAAAGCGAAGATTGCACCCATAAGTGCTGTTCGGGTTGAGGATGGCAAAGTCCGCTTTTTCTTTGCTGCCACTCCCGATTGTCATAAAAATTTTGAGGCTGTTTGTCGAGCAGCAGAGATGTTGGCAGAGGAGGCTGATGCGTCTCAGTTCGAGGTGGCGATCACGCTGAAGGGGGACGAAAACCGCTATGCTAAATGGCTCTACAACAAATGGGGAAGTTGTGAAAACATTAAATTTGTCGGCTTTTTGAGCAAAGAGCAGTTGGCTCATTATTATGCGGTGAGCGATTGTTTGATTTTTCCCTCTCGAGTGGAGACTTGGGGGTTGCCCATATCCGAGTTTGCTGCCTATAGGAAGCCAATGTTGTTGGCGGATTTACCTTATGCACACGAAACTGCGGCAGGCAGTGATGAGGTCGCTTTTTTCGATCCCGAATGTCCGCAAACACTCGCAGAGGAGATGCGGAATGTCATCCAGAAGGATTATTCCTCCTTTCACCCTGTGCCGCCCGCTCGTATCGCAGCTCCCGTGGCCACAGATTGGTACGAGTTGTTTGCCGCCTTGTTGGCGTAGGCGAGCACTCCGTTTTTTAGATTCATACAAAACCACCTGTCCGAGATTCGGGCGGGTGGTTTTTTGAGGTGGTCGGGTAGGTGAGATGGGGGCGGGAAGGTGGCTTAAAATCAGCGCTGTGGAGCGATGAAAAAAAATAGCAAAAAAAGGTCCGTTTTGTTTCAACTTTCTACTAAAAGTCGTATATTTGCAAAGTGTATCCACCTGCCTAAAAGCGGCCGTTTGTGATGGGTTGCTGATTTACGGGTTGGGATAATTGATTGGGAATCACTGTTTTGTGTGGTTGTCAAAGCCCCGATATTATGTGCTGTCGGGTGGGTCGGATGCCGAAAAATGTTCGCCAAAGTGGCTCGCGTAGGCGTGTGTGCGAGCCGAGAATAGCATCAAAGCAGGCCGAATGAATCAGAAATCATCGACATTGAGTGTACTTCAAGTTGGAAAATTTTACCCCATCCGCGGTGGCGTGGAGAAGGTGATGTATGACCTGATGCTGGGTCTGTCGCAGCGTGGGGTGAAGTGCGATATGTTGTGTGCCGTGGAGGGGCGTAGCGAGGTGGTGAAGATCAACGAAAACGCCAACCTCATCTGTTGCCACGCCGTGGTAAAGGCGGCGGCTACGATGCTCTCGCCCGTGATGATTTTCCGCTTGCGCCGCATTTGCCGCAACTACGACATCATCCACATCCACCATCCCGACCCGATGGCCTGTCTGGCGCTCTTCCTGGCGGGCTACAAGGGGCGTGTGATTCTGCATTGGCACAGCGACATTCTCAAGCAGAAGTTTCTCTTGAAGCTCTACAAGCCCTTGCAGCGTTGGCTCATCCGTCGTGCCGAGACCATTGTGGGTACGACGCCCCTCTACCTGAAGGAGTCGCCCTACCTGGTGGATGTGCAGGCGAAGACCCGCTGCATCCCCATCGGTATCGAGGATCCGCAGACGACACAGGGGTGCGGCGCCTACATCCGTGAGCAGTTCCCGGGCAAGAAGATCGTCTTCTCGCTGGGTCGTTTGGTCTCCTACAAGGGCTACGAACACCTGGTCGAGTCGGCCCAATGGCTGGGCGATGATTTTGTGGTGCTGATTGGTGGCTCGGGCCCCTTGCGTGAGCAGTTGCAGCAGCGCATCGACGAGTTGGGCCTGCAGGAACGAGTACGTCTGCTAGGCTTTATCTCGGGCGAGGAGGTCTGCTGCTACTACGATGCCTGCGATCTGTTCTGCCTCAGCTCGGTATTCAAAACCGAGGCCTTCGGCATCGTGCAGATTGAGGCGATGGCCCACGCCAAACCGGTGGTGGCTACCACCATTCAGGGGTCGGGTGTACACTGGGTCAATCGGGATGGCGAGAGCGGCTTGAATGCCAAGTCGGGCGATGCCAAGCGGTTGGCCGAGGCCATTAAGGCCATCACGGCCCATCCGATGATCTACGAACGCTATGCCGAGGGGGCCCGCAAACGCTACGAGCGGATGTTTACCCTCGACCGTATGATTGATACTACGCTTAAACTCTATACTGAAACCAATGCAAACAATGACTAACAGCGCTCACCCCGTAGCGGCTCATCCGATGCCCTGGTGGGCACGTCTTTGCAAACGCACTTTCGATATTGTTTGTTCGCTCATCGGCCTTTTGGTTTGGTCGTGGCTGATGCTCATTATTTGGATCTGCATCAAATTGGAGGATGGCGGCCCGGCCATCTTCAAGCAGGAGCGCATCGGCTACAAAGGCAAACCCTTCACGCTCTACAAGTTTCGCTCGATGATTGTGGAGGCCGAGCGTGACGGCGCACAGCTCTACCATTCGGGTGACGACCGTCTGACCCGTGTCGGACGTTTCATTCGCGACCACCACATCGACGAGCTTCCGCAGTTGTGGAATGTCTTGAAGGGCGATATGTCGTTTGTGGGTTATCGTCCCGAGCGTCAGGTCTTTATCGACCAGATTATGGAGCACAACCCCGACTATGCACGCCTCTATGCGATGCGTCCGGGTCTCTTCTCGATGGCGACCCTCTACAACGGCTATACCGATACGATGGAGAAGATGTTGGAGCGTCTGCGTATGGATTTGGAGTACCTGGAGAAGTGTTCGTTCTGGCTCGATATGAAGATTATCACCCTGACGGCACTCTCGATTCTGACGGGTAAGAAATTTTAGCAAACCGCACATTCACAGCTCACTATGCGACGTGTACCCCGACTCAAGCTGCGCAAAATCGGCCGTATGTATATGGTGGTCGATGGTGTGACCGGTGAGGCTCGAATGACGAATGTCTATCAGCTCAACGAAACGGCGGCTGCCGTGTGGGAGTTTGTGGGCGAGCGTGAGGTAGATGCTGCACAGGTGGCCGAGTTCCTCACGAGTCGCTACGAGATTGACCTCGCTACGGCTCAAGCCGATGCGGAGGCGCTGTTGGCCACGTGGCGTGAATACGGATTGATTAAGGAGTAAGATGGCAGTCAAGAAGTACGGCAAGGCCTATTCGGCCCTTTTGATGTTGCTTCGCTCGGGATTGTGGGAGCGTCGTGAGCCCTTCGAGGAGCTCTTCCCGCTCACCGAGGAGGAGTGGTCCGAACTCTTCGCCCTGGCCACGATGCAGACGGTGGTGGGCATCACCTACCGAGGTCTGGACTACCTGCCGCACCCCTTCTTTCCGCCCGAGGAGTTGCTGTTCCGCTGGGTGGCCGAGGTGGGTCGCATCGAGGAGCGCAACTACGAGAGCAACCGTACGTTGGTCGAGCTGTTGCAGATCTACCGCAGCCACGGGCTGAATCCCATCCTGCAAAAGGGGCAGGGGGTAGCCACGATGTACGAGCAGCCGCTGCTGCGCACCTGCGGCGATATTGACCTCTGCTTTTTGGGCGAGGGGGAGGCCGACAAGGCGGCCGAGATTGCCCGCAGCCTTGGCAAGTCGTGTCGCACGGCCCCCGATGGCAGTTTGGTCTATCGCTGGGAGTCGATTGAGGTGGAGCACCACCGAGAACTCATCGACCTGCAAAGCCCCTTCACGAAGGGCTACATCGCCGGGGTGGTGGATGGAATGGAGGCCGAGCCGGTGACCCTGCCCGAGATTCCGAGCGAGGCGGTGCGAGTGCCGTCGGCCGAGGTAAATATGCTGTTGCTGAATGCCCACATTATGAAGCACGCCATCGGCCTGGGCATCGGATTGCGTCAGATTTGTGATATGGCACGTGCCTACTACCGCCTCAGTGGCAAGGTGGATGGCGAGAAGATACGTACCTTATATAATAAGGCGGGGCTGGAGCGTTGGAGCTCCCTGCTGCACGCCTTCCTATGTCAGAAGATGGGCTTGGAGGAGCAATACCTGCCCTACAAGGAGCGTGGAGGCGTAGATGCCGAGCCGTTGGCCGAGATTGTTTTTCGTGGAGGCAACTTTGGCAAGCACGCCAAGGATCACCTCCCCCCGACGGCCAGCATTATCCATCGTAAGTGGCATACCTTTAAGGCTTTTTGTCGTAACAGCCGATTCTCGCTCGGCTATGTGCCCGGCGAGGCTGTATGTACCATTTGGCAACTTCTATGGGGGCAACTGCGGGCCTAAAACGCCTTTGTTATCGGGTGGCGGGGCTGCCGTTTGAGCTGATGCTCCCGAACAGTTGGGCCGAGCGGGTAGATGCGATTCTGCCGAGTTTTCGCCCCTTTGAAGGGTCGATTGAGGCCGAAGAAACCCCGATTTTCCGCTTCGAGGCGGTGGATAGCCTCTCCGAGGAGCGGGCGTTGAAGGGGGAGCTGTTGGAGGAGGACAACAACGATATGGGCCACCTGCGCTTGTGGCGAGCCACGGAGGGCTTTTTGGTGGAGACCTCGTTTGACCCCTCGAACCGACTGCATCGGATGTGGATGAGTGCGGATTTCAGCCACGCCCAAGCGATCATCGATTGGGGGGATGTGCGCCTGCGTGAGGCGGTTACGTCGCTCATTCGAGTCCTCTATTCGGTGGCGGTGATTGCCCATCGCGGGGTCTCGATGCACGCCTCGACGGTGATGCTCGAACAAGCGGGCTACCTCTTTTTGGGAAGCAGCGGCACGGGCAAAAGTACCCATGCCCGACTTTGGGGCGAGGCGTTTGGGGCGGAGTTGCTCAATGACGACAATCCGACCCTGCGTTTGGAGGGCGACGACGTGAAGGTGTACGGTACGCCTTGGAGCGGAAAGACCCACTGCTACAAGAATTTGGGTGTTTCGGCTCGGGGGATTGTCCGACTGCGTCAAGGGGCGGAGAATCGCTTTCGGCGATTGAACGATTTGGAGGCCTTTGTGGCCCTGCTGCCCGGCGCATCGGTCGTTCGCCAAGAGACTGCCTGCTATGAGTCGCTGTGCGATTTGTTGATTCAAATCAGCCAACAAACCCCTGTGGGCGAACTGGTCTGCCGACCCGATGCGGAGGCCGCCCGATGCTGCCTTGCGGGGCTGAAAAACGAGAAATAAGAATAAATAATCCATAAACGACCTATGAATAACAAAATTTTACTGTTTTGCCTGTCAGTTTTCCTGCTGACTTCTTGTGCTTCGTCAAAGAAGTTCGTATATTTGCAGGATCTTAAGGTTGGTGAGAAAGAGCAATTTAACATCAAGCACGAGGCTACGGTACACCGCGACGACCGATTGAGCATTACCGTGACCTGCAAAAGCCCCGAGTTGGCCCTGCCGTTCAACAATCCGAGTGGATTGGTTTCGGTTTCGGCCGATGGCAGTGTGGATGCCACCCGTGGCGGTGTCTCGGACAAGGGCTACCGTGTGGATGTGGATGGCAACATCGTCTTCCCGATCTTGGGTAAGTTACAGGTGGAGGGGCTGACCGTGAGTCAGCTGTCGGAGTTGATTCGCAACCGCATCATCGATGGCGGCTACATCAACGACCCGCAGGTGTCGGTCGAGTTCCTCAACTTCAAGTACTCGGTGCTGGGTGCTTCGGGTGCCGGTGTCTATTCGGTGGAGGGTGACCGCATCACGCTCCTCGAGGCGTTGGCCAAGGCGGGTGATTTGGGTGCCAATGCCCGTGTGGATCAGGTGTTGGTGATTCGTGAGAAGGGTGCCGAGCGTCAGGTCTTCACGCACGATTTGCGTTCGAAGGAGATCTTCAACTCGCCCGCCTTCTACCTCGAGCAGAACGACGTGGTGTATGTCGTGCCGAAGTACCGCAAGAAGGACAAGGAGGATAGTGTACTGCAGTATGTGACGCTGGTGTTGTCGTTTGCTACGGCTGCCGCCTCGATTTTGTGGTACATCGACCGCAACTAATTGCTGAAAAAAGAAGAAACGAAACAATAACGATGCAATCGAACAACAAAACAAACAAGCAGGACGAGATCAACGTAACCGACCTGTTTGTCTATCTGCTCTCGAAGTGGCCCTGGTTTCTGCTCTCGATAGCACTGTGCGTGGGTTTGGCGTGGTATAAGTACGCCGACTCGCCCTTTGTCTATTTCCGCACGGCTACGGTATTCATCAAAGACCCCGCCCAGAAGACCTCTTCGGCCGGTGGTCTGGAGCGCTACGACCAATTCATCAACAAGGTCAATGTGGCCAGTGAGATCTACCGCTTCCGCACCAAGAACCTGATGCGTGAGGTGGTGAAGCGTGTCCACTCGGACGTGAGCTACACCATCGCCGACGGTCTGCGTGACAAGGAGCTCTACACCTCGGCCCCCATCTCGGTGACCTTCCCCGAGGAGATGCAGAACCACCGTGTCGCCTTCACGGTCCGCCTGAAGGATAAGACGACGGTCGAACTGTCGGATTTCGAGGGGCTGGAGGAGCAGAAGAGCATTGCGGCCAAGTTGGGCGACACGATTCCCATCTACGCAGGTAATGTGGTCGTTTCGCCGACCAACTTTATGAACAGCCGTTGGGCCGACACCCCGATTCGTGTGACGAAGAACACGATGGGGGCTACGGTGGCCTACTACCTGGCCAACCTGGGCATCCGTCAGGAGACCGAGGAGGCCTCGATTCTGGCCCTCTCGATCAAGGACCTGTCGCCCACCCGTGCCGAGGATATGTTGCACTCGCTCATCGCCGTCTATAACGAGTGGTCGATCGAGGAGAAGAATCAGGTGGCCATCAACACGGCCGACTTTATCAACAACCGTCTGATTATTATCGAGCGTGAGCTGGGTACGGTCGAGTCGGATCTGTTGTCGTATAAGAGCTCGAACGACCTGATCAGCATCGAGTCGGCTACGGGCGAGTATATGACCGAGAAGTCGAAGCAGAGCAGCGCACTGATCGAGTTGGAGGCGCAGTTGCAGCTGGCGACCTACATCCGTGAGAACATCACCGACCCCTCGAAGGAGACCGAGCTGATTCCTGCCAATACGGGTATCTCGGCCGCCGGTATCGAGCAGCAGATTTCGCAGTACAACACGATGAAACTGCGTCGTGACCGCCTCGTTGAGGATGGCAGCGACAGCAACCCCGTGGTGTTGGAGCTGAACAGCTCGCTGCGTGCTATGAAGCAGACCATCATCCGCACCATCGACAACACGATTGCCAACCTCGAGGCCAAAATTGCCGATACCGAGGGTCGTGAGCGTCGTGCCCGTGCTCGTGTGCAGTCGATTCCCCGCAAGGAGCGTGATATGCTCTCCATCGAGCGTCAGCAGAAGATTAAGGAGAGCCTCTACCTCTTCCTTTTGAACCGCCGTGAGGAGAATGCCCTCTCGCAGGCGATGGCCGATAACAATGCACAGATTATCGACGATGCCAGCGGCTCGTCGTCGCCCATTGCCCCCTCGCGCAACCGCATTCTGCTTTTGGGCTTCCTGTTGGGTCTGGCCATTCCGGGCGTCTATTTCCTCTTGGTGATGTTCCTCGATACCCGAGTGCACAGTAAGAAGGAGATCAAGGCGGCCGTTTCGGTACCCATTCTGGGTGAGATTCCCCTCGATAAGGAGGTGTTGAAGGCCCAAAAGAGCCGTCAGGGTCTGGCCATCTGTACCGACAAAGAGGGTGTTATTTCGGAGGCCTTCCGTATCCTGCGTACCAATATGCGCTTTAAGTTGCTGGGTGGTGTGCAGAGCGGTGCTTCGAGTGCCGAAGGCCATCGCAGCCACGTGCTGACCCTAACGTCGTTCAACGAGAGTGCAGGTAAGACCTTCATCGCCTCGAACCTGGCTATGAGCCTCTTGCAGGCAGGCAAGCGGGTGATTGTGGTCGATATGGATATTCGTAAGGGTACGCTGTCGGCTCACCTGGGTCACCACAACAAGGGTCTGACGAACTACCTTGCAGACGAGAGCATCACGGTCGATGAGCTGATTCGTCACGACGAGAACGGGTTGGACATCATCCCCGCAGGTACGATTGCCCCGAACCCTGCCGAGCTGCTGATGTCGGATCGTCTGGATCAGATGATTGCCCACCTGCGCAAGAGCTACGACTACATCGTGGCCGATAACGTGCCTATCGGTATCATTGCCGATGGTGCCATCTCGAACCGTATTGCCGATTTGACCCTCTTCGTGGTGCGTGCCGGCAAGCTCGACAAGCGTCAGCTGCCCGAGTTGGAGGACCTCTATCAGGAGAAGAAACTCAACAATATGGCCCTTGTGGTCAATGGCTCGGAGTTGCACCGTCGTGGTTATGGCTACGGTTACGGCTATGGTTACGGATACGGTTATGGCTATGGCTATGGCTATGGCTACAGTTATGGTTACGGCTATGGCAAATCGAAAAAGAGCAAGACAAACAAATAAAAATATTTATTCACTAAACACACAAATTATGAAGAAATTAGCCTTGTTTTTGGCCTTCGTTTTGATGGCCGGCTTCGCCTTCGCTCAGGCTCCCGCCGAGGAGGAGGTGGTTTACAGCACCGACAAGCATAAGGTTGTTACCAACCATTTCTGGGACAACTGGTTTGTACAGATCGGTGGTGGTGCACAGGTTTACTACGGTGACCACAACAAGCAGATGGACTTCGGTGACCGTCTGTCGTTGGCTCTGGATGCCGGTTTCGGTAAGTGGTTCAGCCCCCAGATCGGTGTGCGTGCTATGATTAGCGGTCTCTCGATTAAGGGTGCTACCCACGGCTCGGCACACCGAGTGTCAGCAGATGAGTACATTGTTCCCGAGCATGCCTTGTGGGAACAGCAGTTCGACTTCTACAACATCCACGCTGATGTGCTGTTCAATATGTCGAGCATCCTGCTGGGTTACAAGGCCGATCGCACCTGGAACTGCTCGCCCTACCTGGGTCTGGGCTGGATGGCTACCTGGGAGAGCCCCCGCGCTCGTGAGGTAAGCCTCAACTTCGGTATCTTCAATGCCATTCGTCTGAGTGACAAGTTCGATTTCAACATCGACCTGCGCACGACGATGGTAAAGGACTCGTTCGACGGTGACGAGGGTGGCCGTAAGGAGGAGGGTCTTTGGACCGCCACGTTCGGCTTCTCGTACAAGTTCAAGAAGCGTGGTTGGGATCGTGAGAAGACTGTGATCCGTAACAACCGTGCCGAGGCCGATGCCTTGCAGAAGCAGCTCGAGGCCCTGCGTGCCGAGAACCAGGCGCTGAAGGATGCCCCCGTGGTTGAGAAGGTGATCAAGGAGGTTGAGACCTCGTCGGTGATCGCTCCCGTACTCGTTCTCTTCGAGATTGGTAAGGCCGATCTGTCGAACGAGGGTCGTGTAACGCTGGGTCTGGTAGCCAAGGCTATCAAGGATTCGGACAAGCCCAACGTAACCTTCACCATCGCCGGTTATGCTGACGAGGGTACCGGTTCGAAGCGCATCAACGAGGAGCTGTCGGCAGCCCGTGCCAAGGCCGTTTACCAGTGCCTCACCGAGGAGTATGGTGTAAACGAGGAGCAGCTGCGCATCGTATCGAAGGGTGGTGTGGACAATATGTTCTACGACGATCCTCGACTGAGCCGTGCTGTGATTATGGGTGAGTCGCACGACGGTACCTACGAAATCCACAAGTAATAAACCGAGCCCTTTGGGGCGGTTTTGCGGAGGGTCTCTCAATCGAGAGGCCCTCTTTTTTTTGTGCGTTGGCCCCCTCTTCGGCATCGGTTTTGCAGGTGGCACAGCGCCCGCAGTTTGGCAAAAAGAGAAGAAAATTTGCAAAAATAAAAAATTATGCCTATCTTGCACTCGGAAATGTACCTAAAAGGGTCGTTTCGAAACCGATTTACTCACTGCATTTGCACTAAAAAAGGATTGCCTATCGAGAAAACTCTACTCTTTTAACCTAACGATAAACAAAAGAGTATGAACGCACAAGTACAGAGTGACCGTGCTTTGCTCGGTCAGTACCTTGCAGGTGATCAGCGTGCAATATCGCAGCTTATCGAGCGCCACAGCCGTCGCGTACGAGATTATATCCGTATGATTGTCAAGGACCGTGATGTGGCCGAGGATATCTTCCAGGAGACCTTCATTAAAGCTGTACGTGTCATCGACGAGGGCCGCTATGTGGATAGTGGCAAGTTCCTCTCGTGGGTGTTGCGTATTGCCCATAATCAAGTCATAGACCACTTCCGCCACCAGAAACAGCAGAAGACCATCACCGAGGCCGATTCGGGCTACAACGTGTTGGGTACGCTGCGTTTTGCCGAGCCGACCATCGAGGATCAGATGATGAGCCAGCAGACGGCCGAGTCACTGCGTCTGTTGATTGAGGAGTTGCCCGACGAGCAGCGTGAGGTGGTGAAGCTGCGCTACTACGCCAACCTTACCTTCAAGGAGATTGCCGAGCAGACCGACGTGAGTGTGAACACGGCGTTGGGACGTATGCGTTATGCCCTGATTAATCTTCGACGAATGATTCAAGAAAAAAATATGGTTTTGTCGTAATTCTCACACAATAATCCCACTCCGCGGGGCGTTATTAAGTCAAAGAATACTTAAAAATGCGTGCCTATGGAGGAAATGGACTATGAGAAACAACAAATTTCAGCCATCTCCGACGACGAGGAACTCCTTTTAGGGGAGGTTATACAAGGTGATGCCGAGCTCTATATGCTTCATCACTACCTTTCGGAACTCTTTCGTCCAGGGGATATTTAGAGGGTTAATTTTTGATGGGGAGGGGAGCCTAGGTTAGGTTCCCCTCTTTTGTCGCTTATACGGGATGGTATCAGTCAAGCATTGGCATAACGACATTGATTAGTATTACCCGGGAGCGAAGCGACTAAGCCTCCCTTTTCAAAGGAAGGTTTGAAGGGATTGTCTATATTTTTTTTCTTTTTAGTCAGACGTTGCTCAACCCCTCGGCCGTAGCCTTTTGGACCACCGAAGGTGGCTTTGAAAAGTAAAAATCCACCTCCAAGTCTTGCTTGGAAAGGTGGATTTTACCTTTCAAATCAGTTGCCATTCGGCAACCAAAAGGTTTAATTGGAGGACAATAGCCCCCCCTTATTACTCAAAGTCGGCCGGGTGGGCCAGCAGCTGATACATCAGCGCCTTGGCCATACGGTACTGACCCTCCGAATCGGGGTGCAGACGGTCGTTTTCCGAGCTGCGGAAGTATTGAGCGTGCTCATCCATTACGGGGTAGAGGCCGCAAATCGAGTTCAGATCGATTACGGGTACCGCCCATACGTTGGCCACCTCCTGATAGACCTTCAGGTAGTCCGAGAGGAAGAGTCCCACCTTGTTCGAGTACATCTCATCGGGCTGCATACGGCCGTTGCGACTGCGGAAGATGGCACGATGAATGGGGGTGAGCAGGATGATCTGCTTGGTGGGGTAGTTGGCCTTCAGGAAGGTCATCGCCTTGTTGATGCGACCACGCACCGTGCTGTCATCCATCACGGGGGTGCGGTGCCAACGCCACTCCTTGGTGCCGTCGGCGTGTACCTGCAACTCTACGGGCTTCTCTTCGTACCACTCACCTAAGGGCACGCAGGCGTTGAAGTCGTTGGTGCCGATGAAGATGAAGATGGCATCCACCTCCTGCCCCTGCTTGGCCATAAGACGCTCGGTCTGGGGAATGATGTGGTGCCACTGGTTGCCGCTGATACCATAGACGGTGGGCACAATGCCCAGCAGCTCTTGCAGATACTGCCAATAGACCTTCTGTGTGGCGGTCTGACGCTCGTCGGTAATCGAGTCACCCAGGTAGGCAACACGCTTGCCAAACCATTGGTTTTGGATGGTGAGCTGCTTCGGCTCCTCGTTCTTCTTCTTGGCCTCGGCCGTGAGGGGCATCATCAGCCCCAGAACAGCGACCAGGCAGATCAGTTTGCGTAACATACTATTGCGAAGTTTAAGGTGTGGTTAGTCGTTTTAGGTTTAGTAGCTGCGGGCGAAGAGCACACGGCGGTGCGAAGGCTTGCCCGTAAAGATACAGGTGCCCTCCTCGTCCTCCACGTCGAGCGGAATACAACGAATCGTTGCCTTCGTGGCCTCCTTGATGGCTACCTCGGTCTCGACCGTGCCATCCCAGTGGGCCGAGATGAAACCGCCCTTCTCGTCGAGTACCTGCTTGAACTCTTCCCAGGTATCTACCTTGGTAATCATCGAGTTGCGGTAGTCGAGCGCCTTCTGGTAGATGTTCTGCTGGATGTCGGTCATCAGCTGCTCGATGAGCTCTACCAAACCCTCCTGCGAGATGGTCTGCTTCTCGAGCGTGTCACGACGTACCAGCTCGATGGTGCCGTTCTCCATATCACGGCCACCCATTGCCAGACGCACGGGTACACCCTTCAACTC
>CALAQA010000102.1:0-4286 GCA_937889065.1 uncultured Alistipes sp. | reverse complement strand
AGAAGGATTATGGTTATCAGCAGGTTATAACTCCGCACATCGGTAACAAGGATTTGTATGTTACATCGGGCCACTACGCAAAGTATGGCAAGGATTCATTCCAGCCCATCCATACTCCATTTGAGGGTGAGGAGTACTTGCTCAAGCCGATGAACTGCCCCCACCACTGCGAGATCTACCGCTCGAAGCCCCGCTCGTACAAGGATCTGCCCGTTCGTCTGGCCGAGTTCGGTACGGTTTGCCGCTACGAGCAGTCGGGTGAGCTGCACGGTTTGACGCGTGTGCGCTCCTTTACGCAGGACGACGCCCACCTCTTCTGCCGCCCCGACCAGCTGTTGCAGGAGTTCGAGCGCGTGATCGACATCGTGCTCTACATCTTCCGCACGCTGAAGTTCGACAACTACACGGCCCAGGTTTCGCTGCGCGACAAGACCAACCGTGAGAAGTATATCGGTTCGGACGAGAATTGGGAGAAGGCCGAGCAGGCCATCATCCAGGCCGCCGAGGAGAAGGGTCTGAAGACCGTCGTTGAGTATGGCGAGGCCGCCTTCTACGGTCCCAAGCTCGACTTTATGGTCAAGGATGCCATCGGCCGCAGCTGGCAGTTGGGTACCATCCAGGTCGATTACAACCTCCCCGAGCGTTTCGATTTGACCTACAAGGGTGCCGACGACAAGCTGCACCGCCCCATTATGATTCACCGTGCACCGTTTGGCTCGATGGAGCGCTTCGTGGCTGTGCTGCTCGAGCACACGGCCGGTAAGTTCCCCCTCTGGCTCTCGCCCGACCAGGTGGTTGTGCTTCCCATCTCGGAGAAGTTCAACGACTATGCCGAGTCGGTGGTTGAGTACCTGAACCAGCACGACGTGCGTGCCCAGATCGACGACCGCAACGAGAAGATCGGCCGCAAGATTCGTGACAACGAGCTGAAGCGTATCCCCTACCTGCTGATTGTCGGCGAGAAGGAGTCGGCCGAGGGTCTGGTATCGGTACGTGCCCAGGGCGAGGGTGACAAGGGTCAGATGACGATGGCCGAGTTCAAGGATTACATCCTGGGGCTGGTCAAGGAGGAGATCGAGGCCAACAAGATCAACGCCTAACCCACGAGGACACTTTTATTAACCTTTAATTAAATACAACTATCGCAACGACAAAACCATTCCCGCCGAGGCCGTTCAACCCCGGGAATAACAGACCGAAACCTGCCGGGCCGCGTCCGGCTCGCACCGAGAAGGAGAACCCGCACCGCATCAACGACGAGATCACTGCACCCCAGGTGCGTGTGGTTGGCGACAATGTGCCCGAGGCACAGGTGATGCCCATTCGTGATGCACTGCGTCTGGCCGATGAGATGGAGCTCGACCTGATCGAGATTTCGCCCAAGGCCGATCCTCCCGTCTGCCGCATTGCCGATTACCAGAAGTTCCTTTACCAGCTCAAGCGCAAGGCAAAGGAGATCAAGGCTAATCAGACGAAGGTGGTAATCAAGGAGATTCGTTTTGGTCCGCAGACCGACGACCACGATTACAACTTCAAGCTCAAGCACGCTCAAAACTTCCTCAAGGAGGGTGCCAAGGTGAAGGCTTACGTCTTCTTCCGCGGTCGCTCGATTGTCTTCAAAGAGCAGGGCGAGATTCTGCTGTTGCGTTTCGCTACCGATCTGGAGGAGGTAGCCAAGGTAGAGATGATGCCTAAACTCGACGGCAAGAAGATGAATATGATTCTGGCTCCGAAGGGCACGAAGAAGTAAACCAACGAAGAAAGGGTTGCATCGTTGCAACCCTTTCTTTTTTTTATTTTAACTCTATCACTATCACGCCGTTTGTCACGTCGCCATACTTGGCGTAGGCCTCGGCCGTGTCATCCTTCAGGACCCAAACAGCCTGAATCGTGTTGGGATCCATCGTCTTGAAGGCATCGAGGGAGAGCACCTTAATCTCGCCATCCTTCTTCTTCTGCAAGACAAGGGGATTGGCCACCTCCGTCTTCTTGGACTTGGTGGTTACCACGCTCGCCTGACTGCCGATAACCAACACCTTCTCATCATTTTCCTCAACCGTAGCCGAGCCTTCCTGCTTTTTGAAATGCACGGTCGTTGTTTTCGACTCTTTCTTATCGCCCGTTTTTTTGTCGAGGGTGATCACGTGCAGACCGCTCATTGCATTGCCGTTCCCCTTTGTCGTTACAACCACTGCCCCCTCGATGTTCTTGAAAATATCGACATTTTGGATCGTCTCGGGTTTCAGCTGATCAAACTCAGCCTTCGAGGCCACCTTTCCATCAATCACATAGAGCGACTTGGTCGTCTCCTGCGCCACAAGCGTCGTGATACCCATCAGGGCCACGAATGCCAACAAATACTTTTTCATGGTTTAATTTCGTTTTTAGATTACACAAATAGGTTTTGTGGAAGTTTACCGGTTTTTCCGAGAGCAAAGATAGCGACACTGCCGACAAAAAAAGTTAATGGGTCGTTAAGTTTTGTTAAGTAATGTTAAGTCGGTTGCAGGGGGCCGATTTTTACCTACCTTTGTATATATAAAGGCCGACAAACGATGAATCGACACTATTTTCGGATGATCTCCCTCGTGGTGGTAGCCTCGCTGACGCTGTTGGCGGGGGTGCAGTGTTGGTGGGTTACAAAGATGTACCACGAGCAGGAGAGCGACTTCGAACGACGTGTCGAGTCGGCGGCCTACAAATCGGTCTATAAAAGTTTCCGTATGGATGCCATCCCGGGGTTGGTGGCGGCTCAACGCATCAACATCGACCTGGATGATTTCGCCCTTGTGTTCAACCCTGCGCTCTTGGAGTTGGATGCGATGACCGTGTGGCAGGCCGAGATCATCGACCGCACGATGGAGGATCGTGTAGTGATGCACCGCCTCAGCGAGGAGGAGATCACCCACCCACACACGGCCCTGATTGAGATTGACGACGATGGCGTTTTCGCCCTGCGATTGACCTATGCCCGCCCCGTGGAGCGCTTCTGGAGCGAGATGTGGGTGTTATTACTCTCGTCGGTAGTGATTGTCGTTTTGTTGGCGGCCGTGTTGGGCTATTTGGTCTGGACGATGAAGCGGCAGCGCACCCTCGAAGAGATGCGGCGTGACTTCACGCACAACATTACCCACGAGCTGAAGACCCCCATTTCGGTGGCCGTAGCCGCCACGGATGCCCTGCGCAACTTCTCGGCCGACAGCGACCCCGAACGTCGCAGCCGCTACCTGGAGATGGTCGAGTTGCAACTCACGCAACTCTCGGCAATGGTCGAGCGCATCCTTTCGGTCTCGGTCGAGGGCCACAAGGAGCGGTGCAACCCCACCCGTATGTTGTTGCGACCGCTGTTGGAGTCGCTCACCGCCGGGTTAAAACTCGGCTTCAAGAAGCCGCTGACCATCGAACTGAACTGCTCGGAGGAGGTATGGGTCGTAGCCGACCGTTTTCACCTGAAGAACACGCTGGCCACGCTTATCGACAACGCCCTGAAATACAGCCGTGAGGAGCTGACCCTGCGCCTGGAGGCCTCGACCGAAGGCAACACCACGACCATTCGGGTCTCGGACAACGGCATCGGCATCGCCAAGGAGCACCTGCCCTACCTCTTCGATAAGTTCTATCGGGTGCCGACGGGCGACCTGCAACCCAGCAGAGGCTATGGATTGGGGCTTTACTATGCCCGACGGGTCATCGAGCTGCACGGCGGCACCATCGAGGTAAAGAGCCGACGCATGCAGGGGACCACCTTCACCCTTAAACTTCCGTATGATGTGTGCTAAAATCAGACTGTTATTGGTCGAGGATGAGCGGATGTTGGCCGAGATTTTGAGCGACACCCTCTCGGACCGTGATTTTGCGGTAACGCTGGCTGCCGATGGCGAGGAGGCCTTGGAGGCGGTTGCCCGCCACCCCTTTGATGTGATTGTCTCGGATGTGATGATGCCCCGTATGGATGGCTTCACGTTGGCACGTCGGCTGCGGCAGCAAGGTCTTGCAACCCCGATTCTCTTTCTGACGGCCCGTTCGGCCACCGAGGATGTGGTCAAAGGCTTCGAAGTGGGTGGCAACGACTTCTTACGAAAACCCTTTGCCATCGACGAGTTGATTGTGCGGGTACGGGCCTTGGTGGGGCGCACCCTGCAAGAGGAGTTTGCCCCCTGTTACGAGGTGGGGCGTTATCGGTTTGAGGTGGCCAACTCGACCCTGCGGTTGGGCAACGACGAGGAGTTGTTGGCGGCCCGGGAGGCGGCTGTATTGGCTCGGCTCTGTCGGCGGATGGGGCAGAC
>CALAQA010000101.1:0-9965 GCA_937889065.1 uncultured Alistipes sp. | reverse complement strand
CAGGAACTGGATGGGCACGATTTCCACGCCATTGTACATAATCGGGTCGATGCGTGCCATACCGATGTTCTGAATCACACGGAGGTGAGTGAGATACTCCTGTCCGAAGGTCATCCAGAAGCGGGCACGCTTGATGCTCGGATAGTGCTTCACGAGCGATTCCAGCTCCTCGTGATAGATGAGGTAGGATTCACGCTCGCCGATTTCGGGATAGTGAAGCGGCTGGTGGATGGCGTGAGGTTCGGTTTCCACCCATTGCCCGTTTTCGTAGTAGCGTCCCTTCTGCGTCACCTCGCGGATGTTGATTTCCGGATTGAAGTTGGTGGCGAAGGCCATGCCGTGGTTTCCGGCATTGCAATCTACAATATCCAAATAATGGATTTCATCAAAGTGATGCTTGGCGGCATAAGCCGTAAAGATGGCGGACACACCCGGGTCGAAACCGCAACCCAGAATGGCCGTCAGACCCGCCTCCTTGAAGCGATCCTGGTAGGCCCACTGCCACGAATACTCGAACTTGGCCTCGTCCTTGGGCTCGTAGTTGGCCGTGTCGAGGTAGTTGCAACCACACTCCAAGCAGGCGTCCATGATGGTAAGGTCTTGATACGGGAGGGCTACATTGACCACGATGTCGGGCTTGAAGGCACGGAACAGCTCACACAACTCAGGAACGCTGTCGGCATCCACCTGGGCGGTCTTGACACGGTCGCCACCAATCATAGCGGCAACGGCATCACACTTGGACTTGGTACGGCTGGCCAGCATCACATCCGTAAAGACGGGATTGGCGGCAATTTTCTGCGTCACCACCGTACCCACACCACCGGCACCGATAATTAAAGCTCTGCACATAATTGTTTTACAGTTATTTTATGGTTCAACAAATTTTCTTGTTTGCAGGGTTTGGCCACACAATGCACGCCAAATTATCTACAAAAATATGATTTTATTTTGGTAAAACAAAAATAAACGCTACATTTGCACCACCAAAACGCAAACTCGATTTGCTTTGGCTATCGGCGATCTCGTAGCTCAGCAGGTAGAGCACAACACTTTTAATGTTGGGGTCCTGGGTTCGAGCCCCAGCGGGATCACGGCTTATACGACAACCGCAGCCTTTTGTGCTGCGGTTGTTTTTTTATGTCAAGGTGATTATGTGCAAGCCCACAACCACCCCTGACATCAAAAAAACACCTGCCTTGCAGGTATGTCGTATTAACCCCTGTGCGCTGTGGTATTTGTGCGTGGGTTGCGGGGATATTGGTGTTAATGCTTGCCTGCGGCTGCGCCAATAAGGTACCCCCGCGAGCTTCGGGCAAAGCCCTCCGCTTCGAGCCCCAGCGGGATCACAAGAAAAGGCAGACCAAAAGTCTGCCTTTTCTTGTGATCAGTATCGACAATCCCTCCAAACCTCCCTTTGATAAGGGAGGCTTAATATCGCTATTTCGACTGCATTTTCTCCAATTTAGTACGCAAATCATCAAGTATTTCGCCCTTATATGCAAAATACTTTGCACCTTGGTAAGCACCGGATGCATTGCGCTTTTCCACCGGCATAAATGTTCCGACAAAGGGTGATAATTTATAGATACGACCCTCGTATTCAACGTGGTCATCGTCAGCAACTCGCACTTCAACACCCGTGGGTAAAAAGGTTACAACTGCGCCAATCGGTATATTGACCATACTAAACTTAAATCGCGGACGATGCGATTTAGGTGCAGCACTCCCATCGTTCGATTGTGTCTTGGTTTGAAAACGAGCTTCACCGAGATAAACCTCATCTATCACGGCATCATCGAGCGTTGTGGAAATATCCTTAAGAATATCAAGAGCCTTTGCAGGCGGCACATTAAAAAACTCTCGGTTCTGACGAATACGCAAAAGTAGCGTTTTTCCGACAATGGTTGCCTATTCTTGTGTGGTCCGTTCCTCCCACTTAATAACCCCTCTCCCCGACCAGGCAGTCGGGGCGATATTGTTTGTTGCAAATCGGTTATTCCACATCTTTTCGTAATGGTAAAATAACCACATTTTCATCGTTGGGTTTAGTGAAAAATTCGTATAGGCTGTATCCTGCAGATCCTCGAGGATTTTGCTCTGGTCTGCACGGATAGGGTAATTGTATGGATTTTTTGGGATCAAGAAACAGCACCCACTTTTCTTGTGTCAAATCTAACTCAGAGTTATCTCTATAACACTTTGCTCTTATTGCATAATCCTCGTTATTATTTTCTAGAGCTGCGATTGCTTCATCATCAAATCTCATAATCATCACTTCCGACACCTTGTATAAACAATCCATCTGTCCTCCCTTACCTTCTCTAAAAGCAAAAAACATCGCTCTCTTTTGATGCTTGTTGTAACCATCTGTATTAGGGCATTCGTATATGCCAAATTTTTTGATTTTATCTATTGATTGTCCTGCAGGAATTGACCAAACTTCTGTTTCGTAGAATTTCATATCGCTTTTTATTTTTAATAAATAATCACAGTAATTTTTAATCAGTTCTTCTTCAAATTTATTATTTGGTAAAGTTACTTCTATAAATGTATTGAGTAGTTGTAGCCAAGTAATATTAACAATACCTCTAACATTCTTATACTCCTCTTGATGTGAAAGGATGTGATTAGCAGTCAATGTTACGGCTGTAATTTTATCTGCAAACTCTTTCAGTATCATAAACTTTTCGCAATAGTTTATGATTTGGTTTGCAACCTGCTCTTCTTGGGCAGTTTTATCCCATCCTTTGGCTTCCACAACTATTGCACAATGTGGTATATGCTCATCATAGAAACGAATAAGAATATCAGCCCTTTTAGATGATTTGGTTTTGGATTCTTCTTTTTGAGTAGCCTCACAATCTACAATACATCGTAGTTCTAACAACTTTTTGATATGTTTTCCAGGAAAGATTAATCGTAAAAATAATTCTAATGCCTTAGGTGACTTACTTAACAATAATCCTAATCCTTTGGTTTGCTGTGGTTCTTTTTTCCCACTAACAAGATCGAAATAATTGCAGTTTAATCGTCCATATAACCTGAATTCCGTTTCCATAATTATATTTTTGTGATATTAGTGAGCACTTAAAATAATGTATCGCTATATGTAGAACTCGAAATTTCAAAATAGGCGGAGAGAGCATAGACCTTACACCTGTCAAGTTGGAGCGCAAAAAGTTCTATGGCTGGACCGAAGCCCGAGCGACGGCACCCGAAGGGGTACGGCCGTGTTATCCAGCTCTTTGGAGCAGATATCGACAGGTCGGGAGCTTTTACCGATTTTCACCCAATCCTCCTTAAAACTCGGATTGGTCAAGATATAGACATAGCCGGCTTCTTTCATCGCACAACAAATTTGAGATAGACAAATTTACTTAAAATTTCGCTAATCCACAAACAGAGCCTACCCTACTCTACACAAAAAAACGAGGGCACGGGTCCCTCGTTTTTTGTGGTGGTTATTGGCGGAGTTGATGGATTTGGCGAAGTACGTCGTCGATCTGTTTGCGACGGTGTTTTTGGAGGTAATAACCCCAACTCAGGGAGACAACAATCAGCGAAGTCGTCAACACTATAATGGGCCAATTGAGCGTGAAATCCGAGGCATAAAGCACCGTCCAGACCACAACCATACAGAGCGGAACAGCCAAAATAAATTGGTTGCGGGCGACCATCTTACGGTGGCGGCACACCCGTTCGGTAGCTTCGGTCATACTCTTGGTGGTAAGATGGGTAATATCGAGGGTGTGGTACTCGCCGAGTGCAAGGACAAATTCGAGCAAAGCCACCAGCAGCACAAGCACACCAAAACCCCACGAGGCAAATCCCATATCGTAATTGCGGACCAGAAAGACGACACCGACCACCGGTCCTGCAATGAGACTCAAAAGGAAGCGATGATGATACCATCGTTCAACCGAGTTGAGTTTACGCTTCATCGAGGCTTGCAACAGGTCGTCGGTTACGATACGCTGCTGCTCGAGTTTCTTGTTGAGCAGACCGAACTGACTCTTCAGTTCCTGAAATTCGGAAAAATCCACTATTTGTTGATTCATAATACGAAGTTACTTTTTGTTTGACATTGCTTTCAGCTGCTCCTTGATGCGGAACAGCCGAGTAGTGACGTTCGACAGCGTGATACCGACCACGTTGGCTATCTCCTGGTAGGTCATATTCTCCAGCCAAAGAAGAATGATGGCCCTATCGAAGGGTTCGAGGCGGTTGATTCTGTCGTAGAGTTGTTGGATTTGTATGGTGTGGTCGTCGTCATCGTTGTACAAGTCGATGCCGACCGAAAGAGGAATGGTTTGTACACTACCTCTCCGCTTTCGCTCGTAGTTGCTGCACGTATTCAGGCTCACGCGCCAGATCCAGGTTTTCAGGCCGCTCTCACCCCGAAACGAGGGAAAACCCCGCCACAGGTTGATCAGCACCTCTTGAAACAGGTCGTTCACCTCCTCCTTGTCCTTCGAGAAGAAGTAGCAAACCGTGTAGATGGTCTGCCGAAATTCCCGGACCATAGCCGTAAATTGTTGTTCGATGTTCTCCATTTTTTGAGTGATGTTCTACAACATTAGACACACAAACCGCCAAATCCTTTCACAAATTTCGCATTTTTTTCAAAAAACACCACAAAGGTGATATAGTTTATCGAAAGGCCAACTGGTCCGAGGCTCGTGCGACACCTACATCGACCACCGCCCCTCGTTCGTAAAGTAAGTCGATGGGCAACAAAAAAGCCCTCACCGAAGCGAGGGCGTAGGTACAAAGACCTTCGGCATATAGCCTTATTGTGGTAAGATGTAGAAATTCTTACACCACAAAGATAGAAGATATTTTTTTAATACCAAAATTTTTCTAATTTTGTAAAAGCTATTTTCATCTGACATCTATGGCCAAAATTTTAGGACTGGATTTAGGCACCAACTCATTGGGGTGGGCTGTAACCGAACAAATCGGCAATCAATACACACTTTTATGTCAAGGCGTTGATATCTTTCAAGAGGGTGTCAATCGCACCAAATCGGGCGAAGAGCCAATGGTTAAAATTCGCACCGATGCAAGGGCGTTGCGCCGTCACTATTTCCGTCGCCGATTGCGCAAGATCGAGTTACTCAAGGTGCTTGTAAAACACGATTTTTGTCCTCGATTGAGCGATGCACAACTCAATGCGTGGCGTTACGACAAACGCTACCCGCTCGACGAAGCCTTTATGGCGTGGTTGCGAAGCACCGACCAATCAAACCCTTACTGCGATCGCTATCGTGCTTTAACCGAGCAACTCGACCTGTCGTTGCAGTCACATCGTTACACTTTGGGACGAGCTCTTTATCACCTCACGCAGCGTCGCGGTTTCTTGAGCAATCGTAAGGATTCCTCGTCGGAAGAGGATGGAAAGGTAAAGGGGGCCATCAAACGCCTCGACCAAGATATGGAGGCGGCAGGATGCTCCTATTTGGGTGAGTTTTACTATAAGTTGCATCTCAATGGCGAGAAGATTCGCACGGGAGATGGTTATGGTTATGCAGGTCGCATTGCTCACTACGAAAAGGAGTTTAATGCCATTTGTGACCGTCAGCAACTTACCGAAGAGGTGCGTACGGCGCTACATCGTGCCATCTTCTTCCAGCGTCCCCTCAAATCACAAAAGGGGTTGGTGGGCACCTGCACATTTGAGCACGGAAAGGCTCGTTGTCCGATTTCGCACCCTCGTTTCGAGGAGTTTAGAATGTGGTCATTCATCAACAACATTAAAATTCAGACGCCGAACGACACAGCTCTTCGTACCCTAACCAAAGAGGAGATTGCCGCCATTCTGCCTCTCTTCTTCCGTAAAAGCAAAGACCATTTCGATTTCGAGGATATTGCCAAGAAACTTTCGGGTGGCAAGAAGGGCAGTTACGGACATATCAGTGACCGTCGAGAAGCAGCCTACCGTTTCAACTACAAACTCACGCAAACGGTCTCGGGCTCGCCAATGACCGCCTCATTGAGGGCACTCTTCGGCGAAGATTGGTTGGCGAACATTTGCAGTCTCTACCTCAAAGCCGAAGGCAAGAGCGAAGAGCAGATTTTGAATGACATCTGGCACGTCATCTTCTCGTTTACAGACGATGACCGCCTCTACGAGTGGGCCAAGAGCAACCTGCAACTCAACGACGAGCAGGCCGAGGCATTCATAAAAATCAACGCCAAACAAGGTTATGCAGCGTTGAGTCTTTGCGCCATCAACAAGATGCTACCCTATCTGCGTATCGGTTATCGCTACGACGAAGCGGCTTTTATTGCCAATCTTCCTGTGGTGGTGCCCCCTGCGCAGTGGAACGACGAGCAGCAACGTGAGGCCATCATCAATGCGGTCTGCCGTGTCATTGAAGACTACACACCCAAACCCGGTGCCACCAAAAAGAGAGCTATCGACGAGATGCTGCTCGACTATTTCGGCATCGGAATGCAGGATTCGGCACACCTCTATGAACCATCACGACTCGAGACCTACAGCAAGGCCCAGCCCAACGAGCGGGGTGAAATTCTGTTGGGGTCGCCTCGCACCTCATCGGTACGCAATCCGATGGCTATGCGAGCCTTGTTCCGTCTGCGTGTGCTCATCAACCAGCTGCTTCGTGAGGGGAGAATCGACCCGACCACGAAAATCAACATCGAGTTTGCCCGAGGGCTGAACGATGCCAATATGCGTGCCGCCATCGAGCGATACCAACGTGACAATGCCAAACGACACAAAGAGTACGCCGACGCCATCCGCCAACTTTACAAAGAGGAGACAGGGCGTGACATCGAGCCTACGGAGAGCGACATTCTCAAATACCAACTTTGGGAGGAGCAGCAACACCGTTGTTTATATACGGGCAAGCAAATCGGCATTAGCGATTTCATTGGTGCCGACCCTCAATACGACATCGAGCACACCGTTCCTCGTTCGCGCGGTGGCGACAATTCGCAGATGAACAAGACCCTTTGCGAATGCGATTTCAATCGCCGCATCAAGCGGGAGAAATTGCCTGCCGAATTGGCCAACCATTCCGAGATAATGGCCCATATCGAGCAACTGGGATGGGAGCAGGAGATTGCCAAACTCGAAAAGCAGATTGAGGGTTGCCTGCGTTCGGCCAAGAGTGCTGCAACCAAGGAGGCCAAAGATAGAGCCATCAGCGACCGACACTTCCTGCGTATGCGTCTTAATTACCTGCGTGGCAAGTTCACCCGCTTCACAATGACGGAGGTACCCGAGGGATTCAGCAACCGCCAGGGTGTCGATATCGGCATCATTGGCCGCTATGCCAAGATGTATTTGGAGAGTGTTTTCGAGCGGGTCTATACCGTCAAAGGTGCAACCACGGCCGAGTTCCGCACTATGTGGGGATTGCAAGAAGAGTACACCAAGAAGGAGCGTGTCAATCACGTTCACCACTGCATCGACGCCATCACCATTGCCTGCATTGGAGCCGGAGCCTACCAAAAGTGGGCGCAGTTTCAGCAGGACACCGAACGTTATACCTGGCATCGTGCTCAACGCCCCGTGATGGAGAAACCCTGGCCGACCTTCACCGAGGATGTACAGCGTGTTGCAGAAGGGCTGCTGATTTCACACCACACCCCCGACAATTTACCCAAGCACAGCCGCAAAAAGTTGCGTGTGCGTGGTCGTATTCAGTACAACGCTGCAGGGGAACCGATCTACACCCAGGGCGACACAGCTCGTGGATCGCTCCATATGCAGACCTTCTACGGTGCCATCAAGCGTGACGATGAGATAAAATATGTGGTCCGCAAGGCCCTCTCTTCGCTCCAACCCGGTGATGTCGATAAAATTGTCGATGAGGCCGTTAAGCAGTGCGTCAAAGCAGCCATCGAGCGTGAGGGATTCAAGGAGGCAGTATCGAAACCCATCTGTTTCAATGCAGAGAAGGGCGTATATATTAAAAAGGTACGCATCTTCACACCTTCGGTCACCAGCCCCATTCACCTCAAGGCGCATCGCGACACCTCACGTTTTGCCTATAAGCGGGACTACCACGTGGCCAACGACGGCAACTATTGTATGGCCATCTACGAGGGTACCGATGCACGAGGTCGTACCCGCCGCTCGTTTGCTATTGTAAACAATCTGGAGGCGGTACGCTTCTACAACGGCAAGGGCAACAGCGACCACTTGGTGCCGCTATCCGATGCAAACGACTACCCGTTGAAGTACATCCTTCGCACGGGCACAATGGTTTTGTTCTACGAACAGTCGGCCGACGAACTCTACGATTGTAGCCGTAGCGAATTGGCCAAGCGATTGTATAAAGTAACCGGCATGGCTGCCGATGGACGAATCAAATTCACATACCATCAAGAAGCCCGTGACGACAAGGCCATTACGGCTGAATGCGGTATGGGAATTTCTCAATTCAACCCGAATAATCCCGCAGCCAGACTTAGACTTACAGTTGGCAACCTCAATATGTATGTGGAAGGCTACGACTTTGAGCTGACCGTTACCGGCGAAATCCTCTTTAAGCACTGATAACCTATGTTGAAACGAGCCCTGTTTTTCTCGAATCCGGTTTGCTTAAACCTGAAAGACAAACAATTGGTTATCCATACCAAGGAGATGCCCGACATGAAGCGTACTATCCCCATTGAGGACATCGGATACATTGTATTGGAGCACCAACAAACAGCCATTACGCTACCGTTGTTAAATGCCTTGGCAGATAACAATGTAGCCGTGATTATTTGTGGAGAAAACAGATTTCCAAACACGATGCTGATGCAGTTGAATAGCAACACTACGCAAGGAGAACGCTATCGTGCACAGGTTGAAGCGAGTGAGCCATTGAAGAAAGGGTTATGGAGACAAGTCATAGAGGCAAAAATTCGCAACCAAGCGGCACTTCTCAACAAATTGGAAAAAGATGGCGACATTCTCAGGCCATACTACCAAAACGTCAAGAGTGGTGATAGCGATAACCGAGAAGGTATTGCCGCCAAACTTTATTGGACCAACCTTTTCGGGTCCGACTTTGTTCGCCACCGAGAGGGTAAAGCTCCAAACAACCTTTTAAACTATGGTTACACCCTACTGCGAGCAGCCGTAGCTCGTGCACTAATGGGGTCAGGACTGCTTCCGGCTTTTGGTATTTTCCACCGTAACAGATACAATGCCTTCCCTCTCGCAGATGACATTATGGAGCCCTATCGTCCATACGTAGATGAAATTGTTTTTATGATGTACACAAATGGTGTCACGGAATTGAACAAGGAGAGCAAGGCTCAACTGCTCCGAGTGCTCTTTACCGACACGCGTTTTGATAAGTTGATGCGCCCACTAGACATTGGGCTGTCAATAACATCTGCATCATTGGCTAAATGTTTTCTTGGGAGTACAAAAAAGTTGAGTTTTCCGCAATTGGAATAAATTGATGAGTGAAGTTCGCCTTAATGCCTACCATATTATGTGGCTTTTTGTTTTTTTCGATCTACCGACAACAACCAAGACCGAACGGAAACACGCTGCACAATTTCGCAAAGCGTTAGAAAAGGATGGCTTCACTATGATGCAATTTTCGGTATATGTACGCCATTGTCCTTCTAAAGAAAATATGCAGGTGCACATTGCTCGGGTTAGATCCTCAATGCCACCTTCGGGTTATATAAGTATGTTGAGTATCACCGACAAACAATATAGTGAAATCCAAAACTTTTGGGGAAAATCAGAACGAGCCAAACCGGAGACACCACAGCAGTTGGAATTTTTTTAGTATATTTGCTGTAGAAACAAAAAAACAGACATCATTCACACTTCGTCGGCAATAAAAGGGTCATTTTGTTCATCGAAATTTCGCTGTAACTTCTTGACTATATATGAGTAAATCCACCGGCGTTGTGGTTTGATGTAGAAACAAAATAAGAAACAACATAGATTCGGGAACTTCATCCATATAATTAGTTGTGGT
>CALAQA010000100.1:0-8008 GCA_937889065.1 uncultured Alistipes sp. | reverse complement strand
AGAGGGATTCGAACCCCCGGACCCGTGAAGGTCAACGGTTTTCAAGACCGCCGCAATCGACCACTCTGCCATCTCTCCGAGCACACAAAAGTACGACCGTTTTTTTGTTTTGCAAAATGTTTCCTCTTTTTCTTTTCTTGCGACCCCTTTTTTTCTTGCCACTCGCCGAAAAATGACTATCTTTGCATAAGATGTCCTTTATACGCTTTTTGCCGTGAATAAAACCCAACTCATCGAGGCCATGGTCCTCGACTCCGACCTGACGAAAATCGAGGCTCGCAAGGCCGTCGATAGCTTGATTCGTGTTATGCAGCAGACCCTCGCCGAAGGCGATCACATCACCCTCTCGGGGTTGGGAACCTTCTCTGTTCACCACCACGCCGAGCGTATGGGGCGCAATCCCCGCACCGGTGCTGCCGTGCCTATTCCGGCCCACCGCAGTGTTAAATTTCGTTCACTTGTCGATTTAGATTAAAACCAAAGTTCTATGCCACACATCTCTGAACGTGCCTGCTTGATGCCGGCCTCTCCCATCCGAAAACTCGTTCCCTTGGCCGAGGCGGCCAAAGCCCGTGGCATCAAAATCTACCACCTCAACATCGGTCAGCCCGACCTGAAGACCCCCGAAGTGGGTCTGGAGGCGTTGCGCAACATCGACCGCACGGTGCTCGAATACAGCCCCAGCGACGGCTATCGTTCGTTGCGTGAAAAGCTGGTCGAGTACTACAACCAATATCAGATTCGTCTCTCGGCCGACGACATCATCGTCACCACGGGTGGCTCGGAGGCGGTGCTGTTTGCCTTTATGTCGTGTCTGAACCCGGGCGACGAGATCATCGTTCCCGAGCCCGCCTATGCCAACTATATGGCCTTTGCCATCTCGGCAGGTGCCACCATCCCCCCCGTGGTTTCGACCATCGAGGAGGGCTTTGCATTGCCCGACGTGGCGGAGTTCGAGAAGCTGATTAACCCCCGCACCCGAGGCATCCTGATCTGCAACCCCAACAACCCCACGGGTTACCTCTATACCCGTCGTGAGATGGACCGCATCCGCGACCTGGTGAAGAAACACGATCTGTTCCTCTTCTCGGACGAGGTGTATCGTGAGTTCATCTATACCGGCTCTCCCTACATTTCGGCCTTCCACCTCGAAGGCATCGAGGAGAATGTGGTTTTGATTGACTCGGTGTCGAAGCGTTACTCGGAGTGCGGTATCCGCATCGGTGCCCTCATCACCAAGAACAAGCAGGTGCGTGAGGCGGTGATGAAGTTCTGTCAGGCACGTCTGAGTCCTCCGCTTCTGGGACAGATTGTGGCCGAGGCTTCGATTGACGCTCCCCGCAGCTACTCAACCGAAGTCTATGAGGAGTACATCGAGCGTCGTAAGTGCCTCATCGACGGCCTGAACCGCATCCCGGGCGTCTATTCGCCCATCCCGATGGGTGCCTTCTATACGGTGGCTCGTCTGCCGGTGGATGATTGCGACGACTTCTGCGCCTGGTGTCTTTCGGATTTCGACTACGAAGGTGAGACCATTATGATGGCTCCCGCCTCGGGCTTCTACTCCGAGCCGGAGTATGGCCGCAACGAGGTCCGCATCGCCTATGCCCTGAAGAAGGAGGACCTGCAACGTGCGCTGGTCATCCTGCGCAAAGCATTGGAGGCCTACAACAACCGCAACCTGTAAAAACCTAAAACCAATATGAAACGCTATTTTCTTGCTCTTTCGGCGCTGCTTCTCGGCCTTGTAGCATCGGCCCAGATGCTGCCCTATCAGAATCCCGCACTCTCGAACGAGGAGCGTGCCCGTGATCTGGTCAGCCGTATGACCCTCGAGGAGAAGGTCTCGCAGATGCAGAACGGCGCTGCCCCCATCGACCGCCTCGGCATCCCCTTCTACGATTGGTGGAGCGAGGCACTGCACGGCATCGCCCGTGCCGGTCTGGCTACGGTCTTCCCGCAGACCATCGGTATGGCCTCGTCGTTCGACGAGCAGCTCATCGAGGAGGTCTTCACCGCCACCTCGGATGAGGCTCGTGCCAAGTACATCCAATTCATCAAGGAGGGGTCGAGAAAGCGTTATCAGGGCCTCTCGGTCTGGACGCCCAACATCAACATCTTCCGTGACCCCCGTTGGGGTCGTGGTCAGGAGACCTATGGCGAAGATCCCTACCTGACTGCGCAACTCGGTCTGGCCGTGGTGCGTGGTCTGCAGGGCGATCCCAACGCCAAGTTCAACAAGCTGCACGCCTGCGCCAAGCACTATGCCGTGCACTCGGGTCCGGAGTGGAATCGCCACTCGTTCGATGCCAAGAATATCTCGAAGCGTGACCTGCGCGAGACCTACCTCCCCGCCTTCGAGGCGTTGGTGCGTGAGGGCAACGTGAAGGAGGTGATGGGTGCCTACAACCGCTTCGAGGGTGACCCCTGCAACGCCAGCAACTACCTGTTGGAGGAGATTCTGCGCAAGGAGTGGGGCTACAAGGGCATTGTCGTGTCGGACTGCGGTGCCATCCGCGACTTCTATATGAAGGGGCACCACGAGACCCACGCCGATGCGGCTGAGGCTTCGGCGGCTGCCGTGAAGGCGGGTTGCGATTTGGAGTGTGGCTCGAGCTACGCTGCGCTGGTCGAGGCCGTGAAACGTGGCCTGATTACCGAAGCAGAGATCGACCGCTCGGTGGAGCGCCTGATGGTAGCCAAGTTTGAGATGGGTCTGTTCGAGAAGGAGGATCCCTACAACATCCCCTACTCGGTGGTGGATTGCCCCGAGCACCGTGCTCTGGCCAAGGAGATGGCCATCAAGAGCTTCGTGCTGCTGCAAAATCGGGACGACCTGCTCCCGCTCGACAAGGCCAAGAAGGTGGCCATCGTAGGCCCCAATGCCGACAACGAGGAGATGCAGTGGGCCAACTACAACGGCATTCCCTCCTACACCATCACCCTCAAAGAGGGTCTGGAGGCGTTGCTGCCCAAGACGCAGGTGATCTACGAGCAGTTGTGCGGCCATACGGATGTGGGTACCTACCAGACGCTCTTCAACGAGTGTTCGTATGGCGGTAAGCCGGGCTTCAAGGCCACCTATTGGAACAACCTCGACTTCGAGGGTACGCCCGCTGCTACGAATCAGGTGACCCGCCCGATGAGCTTCCATACGGGTGGCAATACGGTCTTTGCACCGGGTGTCAATCTGTCGGCCTTCACGGCTCGCTACGAGGCTACGTTCAAGCCCGAGAATACGGGTCGTGCCGTCTTCCGCATCAGCTCGAACGAGACGGTACGCATCTATGTCGATGGCCAACAGCTGGCCGATAAGACCAACGTGAAGAATACCGCTACGGTGTGCGAATTCGAGTATGAGCTGGGTGCCACCTACGACATCAAGATTGAGTTTGCAGGCTACCGTCGTCGCACGGATGCCTACTTGAATCTCGATATGGCCGAGGCTGTTCCGCAGGATATTCCCGCCTTCCTGAAGAGGGTGAAGGATGTCGATGTGGTCATCTTCGCCGGTGGTATCTCGCCCCGCTTGGAGGGTGAGGAGATGGCCGTGACGGCCCCCGGATTCCGTGGTGGCGACCGTGACGACATCGAATTGCCGGCCATCCAGCGTGAGACCATCTCTGCCCTGAAGAAGGCCGGTAAGAAGGTGGTGCTGGTCAACTTCTCCGGCTCGGCACTGGCGCTGGAGCCCGAAACGAAGAACTGCGATGCCATCCTGCAGGCTTGGTACCCCGGTCAGGAGGGTGGATCGGCCTTGGCCGAGGTGCTGTATGGCGATGCCGAGCCTTCGGGTAAGCTGCCCATCACCTTCTACCGCAACGTAAAGCAGCTGCCCGACTTCGAGGACTACAATATGGAGGGCAAGACCTACCGCTACTTCGAGGGCGATCCGCTCTTCCGCTTCGGTCACGGTCTGACCTACACGGAGTTCTACTACGGCAAGCCTCGTGCCGACCGTTCGACGCTCAAGATTGAGGGCAACAAACCTATCTATATCACCGCTCCGGTGGGTAACATCGGCACCCGCCCCGGTACGGAGATTGTGCAGCTCTACATCCAGCGCCCCTCGGATAAGGAGGGTCCCATCCAGACGCTGCGTGCCTACCGCCGTGTGGAGTTGCAGCCCGGTGAGTCGAAGATGGTTGTCTTTGCGCTCGATGCCAAGGATTTCGCCTGGTTCAACCCCGAAACGGAGCGTATGGAGCCGTTGAAGGGGCAGTATGTGGTGCGCATCGGCCGCTCGTCGGATGTGGAGAGCCACCGCACGCTGCGTGTCACTTTGAAATAAAAATGCTATCTTTGTGGCGTGCGGCTCGTCTGTCGGGTCGGCGCCACAAAGCTTTGGCCCTATAGTTCAAGGGATAGAACGAGGGTTTCCTAAACCCTAAATTCGCGTTCGAGTCGCGGTGGGGCTACAAGTTTCAGCCATACCTCCCCGGGGATGTATGGCTGAAAAAATTAAAAATTAACGATTAAAAATTCAAAATTGGAGGGCGGAGCAGGTTGATGTTGCCTGAAAATTGCGAGTGAACAAGTTATGGAGTCTTTACGAGAACTTTTCAAGATAGGCAACGGTCCCTCGTCGAGCCATACGATGGGTCCGAAGCGTGCTGCCGAGCAGTTTAAGGAGCGTTGTGGCGAGGCTGACAGCTACCGTGTGACCCTCTACGGGTCGTTGGCTGCTACGGGTAAGGGTCACCTTACCGATGTGGCCATTCTCTCGGTGTTGGAGCCGAAAGCCCCGACCGAAATAGTCTGGAAAGCCGATGTGGTCCTGCCGTTCCACCCCAACGGAATGCTCTTCGAAGGGCTGAAAGGGGGCGAGGTAATCGACAGCTGGCAAATCTTCAGCGTGGGCGGCGGTGCGCTGGCCAACGAGGAGACGAAGGATGCCCCCAAAATCAACATCTATCCCTTTACGACCATCGAGGAGATCAAGGCCTACTGCCAGCGTGAGGGCAAGACCTACTGGGAGTATGTCGAGGATTGCGAGGGGGCCGACATTTGGGACTTTTTGGACAATGTCTGGACCGTGATGTGCGACACCATTCAGCGAGGATTGAACAACGACGGCGTGCTGCCCGGTGGCCTGAAGGTGGCCCGCAAGGCGAGCAACTACTACGTCAAGTCGCAGAGCTACGCCGGCTCGCTGGCCTCACGTGCCCGCATCTACGCCTATGCCCTGGCTGTGGCCGAGGAGAATGCCTCGGGCGGCGAGGTGGTGACCGCCCCGACCTGCGGATCGTGTGGCGTGATACCGGCCACCATCTACCACCTGGCCACCTCACGCAACTTTACCCGCATCCGCATCTTGCGTGCCCTGGCTACGGCCGGTCTGTTTGGCAATGTGGTGAAGACCAACTCCTCCATTTCGGGTGCCGAGGTGGGTTGTCAGGGCGAGATTGGCGTGGCCTGCGCAATGGCCGCCGCCGCCGCTTGTCAGCTCTTTGGCGGCACCCCCTCGCAGATCGAGTATGCCGCAGAGATGGGGTTGGAGCACCACCTCGGTCTGACGTGCGACCCCGTGTGCGGTCTGGTGCAGGTGCCCTGCATCGAGCGAAACGCCATTGCCGCCGCCCGAGCCTTGGATGCCAACACCTATGCCACCCTTTCGGATGGACAGCACCTGGTGGCCTTCGACAAGGTGGTGGCCGTGATGAAGGAGACGGGGCTGGATATGCCGAGCCTCTACCGTGAAACCTCGGAGGGCGGCCTGGCCAAACGCTACCACGAGTAGATTTGAAAGTTGAAAGTTGAAAGTTTTTTCGGACTTTCAACCGTACCTAAAAAACAAAGGAGATAGTCATCGTTTTGACTATCTCCTTTTTTGTTGTGTAAGAGCAGGTTAGCAGGGGACGTTCTGCAGGAACTGCTTGATGTTATGCAGCACCTTTTCGCTCAGGCGGTTGAAGGCCTGCTTGGTGCGACCCGTCGAGACATTGACCGTGCGTACCTGCGGATGGGCCATCAGTTTTTCACCGCCCAAGGCCCCCAGCGTATCGCAATAGAGGCGGTTTTTGGGATTGCGCTCCAACCACCCGAGCATCGGTGCCTCGTCCCAGGCGGGCGACAAACCCGTGTTGAAGAGCACCTTCTTGCCCTCCATCACCGCAAACTCCTCGTCGTGGAGCAGCACGGTGTTCTTATTGAGGCAGCAGAAGATGAAATCGCTCTCTTTGAGTAGCTCCTCGAGGGGCAGGAAGCGGTAGCCCTTCTCGGCGGCCCACGCCTTCTCGGAGCGGGCAAAATAGCTGATTTCGGCCCCGAAGAAGCGCATCGCATCGGCAATCATACCACCCGACTTACCCAGCCCGACCACGCCGACCTTCAGGCCCGTAATCTCACGAGGCATCTCCTCCCAGGGCTCCTCGCCAAAGCCGTGCAGCAGACGCACCACCTCGCTCGTCACCCACTCGACCACACCCTCGTCGCCATAGTCGCGAATGCCCGTTACAGCAATGCCGCGACTCTCGGCATAGCGAATATCGACGTTGGCACTCTCGGGCGAGTACAACGAACAGCACATACCCACATAACGGATGTTGGGGCACAGCTCCATCGCCGCACGCTCCAGACGTGAGGTGTAACTCAACAGCACCGCATCGGCATCGCCCACACGGCGGGCAATCTCCTCGTCAGAGGAGGGAATGTCGTCATAGAGGACCACCTCCTCGGCAAGGGTGTAAAGCTCCTTCTCGGCCGAGGGAATCAGACTCACCGGCTCGATGGCTACCAATTTACGAAATTTCATACTTCAAAGGGTTATTTCTCCTCCTGCAACCAGGCAATCGAGGCTTGGTTGAAGAAGTCGTTGTTATCGACATTGCAGACGTGTCCCGCATCGGGAACGATGACCACCGAGGCATAGTCGGCCGAGACCTGCGCCGCCATATAGACCGGGGGCAGGAAGAGGTAGTCTCCCTCGCCCATCAGGTAGAGGGTGGGAATGGAGAGTTGCTTCGCAAAGAGACGACCCAGACGCCCCGTGATGTTGTCGCTTAGGGTGAGCCAGCGCAGGAAGTTGTCGAACGAGACCTTCTTGGCATTGCGCAGGAAGAGTTGCATTGACTTTCCGTAGCGACGCTGCGGGATGATGGCCTTGGCGATGCACCACTTCAAGATGCGGTAAGGAATGATGTGCTTGCCCCAGTCGGCCAGCTTGAGCAGCGTGCGGGCCTCCCAGCCCAGCTGCGTTACGGCACCGGCCAATACCATTTTGGAGACCCGCTCGGGGTGCTCCTCGGCGATGACACGCACGATGATGCTGCCCAACGAAAGCCCCATATAGTGGGCTTTCTCGATGCGAAGATGATCGACCACCTCCATCACCTGCTCGGCGGCCCGCTCGAAGCTGAACTCCTTCGACACGATTTGAGCCATCGAGCCCCCGTGGCCGACCAGATCGACCAACAAGAGGTTGAAGTGACGGCGGAAATCGCTGATCTGACGATACCACACGGCGCTACTGCCTCCTGCCCCGTGAATCATCACAATCCAGGGGCTGTCGGCGCTGTGTTCTATGGTTTTATAGTGCAACATTGCCTGCAAAGATAGTATAAAAATTGCAGAAAACCACATATCTACAAAAAAAGCGGCCCCAAATTGAGGTCGCTTTTTGCATTCAATCGAATTGGATTACTCCTTAATCTTGGCCGACAAGAACTCACGGTTCAGGCGAGCATTCGCCCCCTTGGCAAGGGGGATGGGGGGGGATGTGAAAAACAATTGGGCATCTGCCCATATCGCTCGCGCTGTACAACAAAAAAAGAGTGCCCGTTGGGACACTCTTTTTTCGATTTAGGGTAAGTCTTACTCCTTGATCTTGGCCGACAAGAACTCACGGTTCAGGCGGGCGATATGGGCAATCGAGATACCCTTCGGGCACTCTGCCTGGCAAGCACCCGTGTTGGTGCAGTTACCGAAGCCCAGCTCGTCCATCTTGGCAACCATCGCCTTGGCACGACGGGCACCCTCAACACGGCCCTGCGGCAGCTTGGTCAGCGAC
>CALAQA010000099.1:0-4850 GCA_937889065.1 uncultured Alistipes sp. | reverse complement strand
ATGCTGAGCCGCAAGGAGGAAAAGCCTGCGAAGCCGGGTTAATGCAAAATTCAAAATTATATTTTATATATTCAATTATAAAACTTTCACGAAAAGTGTTTTAACACAAAAAGTTCAAATTTAACCACCATCAACGAAAAGAGGGAGCCGAGAAAGCTCCCTCTTTTGTTTTTGAGTAAAATTTTTGAATCCTAATTTTTGAATTTTGAATTAAAGATTTTAACCCTTGCAGGTTAAAATCTTGTACGCCCAGGGGGCCATGACCTCCGAGACGTGGTCGGGAAGCGTCGTCGGGCTGTTGGTCGTAAAGTCGATGTAGTCGCCCGCATAGATGCCCGTATTGTACTCGGCCTGGATGGTGTAGGGCGAAACGTTCATCACCGCTATAACCCGGTTACCCTCCACCTCGCGCACCAAAATCATCAGGCAATCCTCGGCATTGTTGCGAATGTCGTTCATCGCCCCACCCTTTTCACCCGCCTGCAGGGCCGGATTGTTATGCTTGAGGGCAATCAAACGACGGTAGAAGGTGGTGGCTGCATTCTGCTGAATGGCAGGAATGGGGTCCTTGTCGAAGAAGGCAAAGACGTGGTTGTAGCCCACCTCCTGCCCCGTATAGATGAGCGGCAACGACTGCGGAGCCACGAAGCTCAAGACGGTCATCAACTCACGGGCATCGCCCATACGGGTAAACTCCGTGCCGCTCCACGAGTTCTCGTCGTGGTTCGAGGTAAACGAAAGGCGCATCGCCTCACGAGGAAAGCCGTCATTGTACAGATAGTCACGCAGTTGGGTGGTGCGGCAATCGCCCTGCGCCAGGTTGTTCATCAAATGGTGCAGTCGCCAACCGTAGTGGGCATTGAAGGCCCCACGTTCGAAGTGGCGGGTCTCCTCGGCCTCGGCCAGGAAGAACAAATCGGGCTTCGTTTGGCGCAACTCGGCGGTGGCATAGTCCCAAAACTCGAAGGGAACCAGCATCGCCATATCGCAACGGAAACCATCAACGGCGTGCTCTTCGACCCAGAAGCGCATCGCCTCGACCTGGGCCTCCCAAACGGCGTGGTTGGCATAGTCGAGTTTGGCCGTGTCGGTCCAATCGCAGGGAATCTTCGGCTCGCCATTCTCCCACTCGTACCAATCGGGGTGCTCCGTAAGCCAGCGGGCATCGCGCGCCGTGTGGTTGGCCACCCAATCCAAAATCACCTTCATCCCGAGGCGGTGGGCCTCCTCGACAAAGGCATCGAGGTCGGCCATCGAGCCTAACTCCTCATTGACAGCCACATAGTCACGAACCGAGTAGTAGGAGCCAAGCGAGCCTTTGCGGTTGATGCGACCAATGGGATAGATGGGCATCAGCCAGATGGCATCGACCCCCATACGGGCCAAAAAGGCGAGGTGGCGACGAGCAGCATCGAGCGTTCCTTCGGGCGTAAGCTGACGCACGTTCATCTCGTAGAGGACGGCCGAATAGCTCCACGCAGGGTGTAAAGCGAGTTGTTTCACGTTGTTTTTCGGTTTTGGGAAAACAAAGATACATCTTTTTTTGTAATTCGCAAACCGTCCAAACAATCCGCCATTACGACCAAGTGTAACAAAAACGAGGCAAAGGATTTCGCATTTCGGATTTAATTTGTATCTTTGTGCGATTATGCACGTATGCGCCCGTGCGCAACGTGTGTGTATTAATGTGTGCATATTGCATCACACAAGTAATGACAACAAACCGCAAACAAAAAAATGCGAAATATGAAACAACTTCTCACCCTCACGCTGCTGGCCGCCACGATTCTAATGAGTTCGTGCGCCTCGCACAAGCGTATGTGGTATCTGCAGGATGCCCAAGAGTTTACCCCCGAACAGATTATCGAGCAGGGGCAAATCCGCATTCAGCCCCACGACCGACTGACCATCGTCGTGAACAGCAAAGACCCCGAGCTGGCCGCTCCGTTCAACTCGGCCACGGGTCTGAGTGCCCTGTCGAAAAACCCCGCCGCCTCCTACTCGAGCGGTACGCAGTCGTTGCAGGTGCTCACCGTCGATGAGAAGGGTTTTCTGGAGATGCCCATCATCGGCTCGATCGAGTGTAAGGGCAAGACCCGCAGCGAGTTGGCCGAGTTGATTGCCCGCAAAATCATCGACGGCGGCTACCTGAACGACCCGAAGGTCAATGTGCAGTTTGTCGATATGAACATTTCGGTGCTCGGCGAGGTGACCCGTGCCGGTAAGTATGCCATCACGCACGACAAGGTGACCATCTTCGATGCCCTGGCTATGGCCGGCGATTTGACCATCTTCGGTCAGCGTGACGATGTGGCCGTCTATCGCGAGGAGGATGGTGAGCGCAAGATCTACTACCTCGACCTCAAGTCGAAGGAGATCTTCACCTCGCCCGCCTTCTACATCCGCCAAAACGACGTCATCTACGTCAAGCCCAACAAGTACAAGGCCCAGTCGGGTGAGATCAGCCAGAACCGCAGCTTCTATATCTCGCTCATCAGTACCGCCATTTCGGTCGCTACGCTGATTGTAACCATCACCAAATAGCATCGCACAATGAACGAACAGCCCATTATGCAGCAACAGCAGGAGGAGAGCGCAATCGACGCCATCACCCTGCACGACATTATTCAGATTTTCTTCACCAATTGGCGGTGGTTCCTCCTCTCGGTCATCCTCTGCCTCGGCGTGGCCTACCTCTACATCGCCTCGACGCCCAGCGTCTATAAGCGTGAGGCTACGCTACTGATCAAGGATAGCCGCAAGGGTGGCGATTTGGACATCACCACCTTCAGCGACCTGGCCGGTTTCCAGAGCCGTCGCAATGTCGATAACGAGCTCTACATCCTCCAGTCGCGCCGCCTGATGATGGAGGTGGTAGCGCGTCTGGGTTTGACGACCAGCTACACCACCAAGCAGGGGTTGCAGACCGTCGAGCTGTATAAGAGTTCGCCTGTCGAGGTTTCGTTTGTCAATGCCGACCCGCAGTATGGTTGCGCCCTCACGGTCACGCCGCTCGACGAAAACGAGTTCGAGGCGACGGCCTTTGAGGACCGCTTCAGCGAGGGCCGTGCTTCACGCCAGAAGATTACGGGCAACTATGGCGACACGATTTCGACCCCCGTCGGCAAGCTCGTTGTCACGAAGACCCCCTACCTGGATTCGACCTCGATGCGCCGCACCATCGCCGTAGGCAAGCGTTCATTAGAGGCGACGGCCACCTCGTACCGCAAGGCGGTGCAGAGCAGCATCGTCAATAAGCAGGCCTCGGTGGTGGGTATCTCGATGAACAGCGCCTCGCCCCGCAAGGCCGAGGATGTAATCAACACCCTCATCACGGTCTATAACGAAGATGGTATTCGTGACAAGCAGAGCATCTCGAAGGTGACGGCCGAGTTTATCGCCTCGCGTCTGGAGGTGATTGGCAGCGAACTGGGCGACGTAGATCGCAACATCGCCTCGTTCAAGCAGTCGAACCGCATTGTCGATTTGCAGTCGGAGGCCTCCCGTTCGGTGGGCGAAAGCTCGAAGTACAAGGCCGAGAGTCTGGCCCTCGAGAACCAAATCACGGTGGCCGAGTATATCCGCACCTACCTGCAAGACAACAACAACGCCCACGAGTTGATTCCGATGGTGGCCTCGATTTCGAACAGCGGCATTTCGGCCCAGATCGACGAGTACAACACCGCCATTCTGCAGCGTCAGAAGCTGTTGCAGAACAGCTCGGAGCGCAGCCCCGTCATCCAGGAGCTGAACACGCTGCTCAGTGCCACCCGCCACTCGATTATCGCCTCGCTTTCGTCGCACATCTCGACCCTCGAGATGCAACGCAACACGATGCGTAAGGAGGAGACGCTGGCCAACAGCCGCATCTCGAGTATGCCTTCGCAGGAGATGCAGATGCTCGACGTAGCCCGTCAGCAGAAGATCAAGGAGGAGTTGTTCCTCTACCTGTTGAACAAGCAGGAGGAGAACCAACTGAACTTCGTCATCGCCGAGCCTAACTCGCGCATCATCGACACGGCCTACGATGTCTATGCCCCCGAGGGCTACCGCAGCCTGAACCTGTATATCCTGGCTACGGATCTGCTGATCCGCCTGGTGCGCGACTGCATGGCCCACAACCAGTACAGCTTCCGCCACAATATCCTGCAGGACATGGGCAGCAAGCTGCAGCTGCGCGGCTATGTGTGGGATGGCTATGCCGCCCGCATCAGCACCGTGCAGAACTACTATGAGCGCAGCATGGAGCTGCTGCACGGCGACATCCGCGCCGAGCTGTTCTGCCCCGACCGGCCCATCTATGCCAAGGAGAATGACTCCTGCTCCTCCTACATCGACCCCAGCGGCGAGTGCGTCAACTCCCTCATCGCCGACGGCTGCGACATTCAGGGCAGCGTGAAGAACAGCATCCTGTTCCGCGGCGTCAAGGTGGAGAAGGGCGCTGTGGTGGAGGGCTGCATCCTCTTTAAGAACACGGTGGTCAAGAAAGACGCCGTGCTGCACAGCGTCATCGCCGACAAATATGTGGTCATCAATGAGGGTCGTCAGCTGATGGGTCACGAGCACTATCCGCTGGTGCTGGGCCGCGGCAGCGAGGTCTGATTTTCAGAATTTACCGGACAAAAAACGACCTTTTTTCGCCCCACGCCACAAAGTGTGTGATACTTTGACGAGAAAAGCAACGGAGAGGCCGCCCCTCTCCGTTGTTTTTCATAATCTTTGCACCTTTCCGGAAGTTAAATTTTTACAAGATATATTATATATCCTTTATTATCAATAAACAATGTATCAATTTTTTGATAATTCGCAAAATGCTTCGCTGATTGCAATTCAAACAACGCTTTACTAAC
>CALAQA010000098.1:0-6495 GCA_937889065.1 uncultured Alistipes sp. | reverse complement strand
GATGGCGGCGTATTCCGTGTATGGCGTATGCGCGACATCAACTCGACGCCGGAGCTCTTCATCGAGTTCCCGACGACGGATGTCTATGGCGACCACATCTCGGTATGGGGTGATGTTTATGGCGACGCAACCGTTCAGGCTGCCTATTGCGGTTGGACCTCGACGGGTACGACCTCGACGCTCACCTGGCAGGTGAAGGGTGGTCAGACGGTGGATAACAACCCCTATTGGTGCCAGATTTCGGGTGTTGGCGGTTGGACCAACGGCGATGCCATCCGTCTGGGTACGGAGCTGACGTCGGACTTCCTTGCCTGCGGTTACTCGATGAACAAACTGACGTGGGTCGATGGTACGAACAACACGGCCCAGACCTTCATCCACGGTGTGCTGTCGGGCAACGAGGGTATGAAGGCCGTTGATGCCATTCCGTTCAACGGTGTGAACTACGTGGCTGCCACGATGGAGAGCTTCTTCACGTGGGGTGTTGCGGGTGATATGTGGGTCTTCGAGGCGAAGTATCCGCAGACCTTCTCCGGCTCGTTGGAGCAGGATACCGCAACGGGTCTGATGGCCTATCCCGACTGCACGATCTTCAACCTCAACAACGACGACGGTAACGACAACAGTAATTGCTACGGCTTCTATGGCGGTCGTGCCAACGACGGTGTGAACAGCAACGCCATCCAGGATGTGAAGTTGCACGTCTCGAAGGACGGCTACTTTATGTATGGCTACTTCATGTTCTGCAACGGTTATGTGGGTTGTGTGCAGTTTGACTGTATCGCCCAGTAACAGCGACTTTATCCATAGCCCCTTGGGTGGGGCTATGGGTGCAAAAACACGATAAAAAACCAAACTACAATGAAAAAAATTCTCTTCACTATTGGTCTGGCTGCCGCTTTGGTTGCCTGTACGGATGAGAGCAATCCGATTTACGACTTCCCGGCTCGTCCCGATGTGGAGCCGATGCCCGCTGTGACCATCACGCCCGGTGCTTCGGAGTCGGCTGCGCTGGAGTTTACCATTGCTCCGCAGAATGCCGACGAGTGCGCCTACCTGGTACTCGAGACGGTTGATGACGATGTGCAGCTTTCGGCTTCGGAGGTGATTGCCCAGGGTGTGGCAGCCGATGCTGTTGAGGCCAAGAGCTACCGTGCCGAGGGGCTCTTCCCCCAGACCGAGCACAACATCTATGCGGCGGTACGCCGTGGTGACAAGGTGGCCATTTCGGCCATCAAGATGTCCACCATCGAGGCCCCCGCACCTCCCGCTCCGGCTACCAACCCGATGTATATCTGGGTCGATGCCGCTGCCAACTTCCCCGACTTTGCCAACAGCAAGGATAACATCCGTCGCGACCTGACGCTGGCCAAGGAGACCGGCTTCACGGATGTGGTGGTGGATGTACGTCCCACGAATGGCGATGTGCTCTTCAAGAGCGACCACTGCCAGCAGGTGGCTTGGTTGGGTGCCTGGGGGCAGGGTGGTTATCTGAAGTATGAGCGTACGGCCGACTTCGACTACCTGGGTGCCTTCATCGAGATTGGTCACGAGTTGGGTCTGCGCATCCACGCAGGTTTCAACACGATGGTCGGTGGTAACAAGTCGAACCTCGGCTCGCAGGGTGTGCTGGTGCGTGACTCCTCGAAGAAGGAGTGGGCTACGACCCTCAATACGAAGTCGGGTCTGAAGAACACGCTCGATACCGACGAGACGACCTTCTTCTTCAACCCCCTCCACCCCGATGTGCAGAACTACCTGCTCGACCTGTTGAAGGACCTGGCTGCCTACAAGGATCTGGACGGTATCATCCTCGACCGTGGTCGTTACGACTCGATGATGAGCGACTTCTCGGACATCACAAAGAAGGCCTTTGAGGAGTATGTGGGTGAGACGGTTACGTTGCCCGACGATGTGATGCCGGCAGGCCACACGGGCACCATTACGACCGATATGCCCTACGAGCACAAGCACCTGAAGAAGTGGTTGGAGTTCCGTGCCAAGACCATCCACGACTTTATGACCAAGGCCAAGGAGGCGGTGCGTACCGTCAATTCGACCGTCAAGTTCGGTGTCTATGTAGGTGGTTGGTACAGCACCTACTACGATGTGGGTGTGAACTGGGCAAGCCCCAACTTCAACACCTCGGCTTCGTTCACGTGGGCCACGCGCGAGTACAAGGACTTCGGTTATGCCGACGTGATGGACCATATGTTGATTGGTGCTTACGCCTCGCCGGGCAGTGTCTATGGCTCGTCGGAGTGGACGATGCAGGGCTTCTGCTCGCTGGCAATGAAATATACGGCAGGCTCGTGCCCGCTCGTTTGCGGTGGCCCGGATGTGGGCAACTGGGATAGCTCGGATAAGTACACCGATGCGCAGGAGTACGAGGCCATTACCAACTCGGTGAAGGCTTGCTACGACGCTTGCAACGGTTACTTCCTCTTCGATATGATTCACCTCAAGAAGGCCAACACGTGGTCGTATGCCAAGGCCGGTATCGACCAGGTGAAGGCGGCTATGTAATCCTTCGCTATGAAACGACTGCTGCTCTTGTGTGCCGCTTTGGTGGCGATGGTGTCGGCCTCGGCCCAGTCCGAGTTCGGAGCCTACTACGATTGCCGTTTGGCTGCCCACCGGAAGGCGGGGATGCCGACGGGTGCCGTGGTGTGGATTGGTGACAGCATCACCGAGCAGGCTTGGTGGGGCTTTTTGACCAAGGAGCGCCCGCTGGTCAATCGCGGCATTGGTGGCGACAATACCCGTGGTATGTTGGCCCGCCTGCCCGAGATTTTGGAGTCTTCGCCCCGCAAGATCTTCTTTATGGGTGGTGTGAACGACATTTCGGGTAACCGCCCCGTCGAGGAGATCGCCTCGAACATCCGCAAAATGTTGGAGATGATTCGTGAAAAGGTCCCCTCGTGCGAGGTCTATGTGCAGAGTGTGGTGACCCCCAACAACGAGGTGTTGGCCTATCCCTACATCAAGAATAAGCAGCCCCAGACCCGTGAGCTGAATGCCCGCCTGAAGGCGATGTGCGACGAGGGGCTGGCGACGTGGGTCGATTTGACCGGGCTGCTGCACAACGAGCAGGACGAACTGCGTGAGGAGTACACCAAGGATGGTATTCACCTCCACCCCGAGGCCTATGTGGTGTGGGTGAACCACCTCAAAAAAATGAAGTATCTGCGTAAGTAAATTTTTGATGAAGATGAAGCGAGTAGCAGCGATTGATCTATTGCGTGCATTGGCCATCATCGGTATGGTTGTTTCGGGGCAGATGCTCTGGAATGCCCAATTGCCGGCCTGGATGTTCCACGCCCAATTGCCGCCTCCGACCTTTGTCTTCAACCCCGAAGTGCCCGGTCTGACGTGGGTCGATCTGGTCTTCCCCTTCTTCCTCTTCTCGATGGGTGCGGCTATGCCGTTGGCGTTGCGTCGCCGTGAGGAGCAGGGAGCCACAGGGTGGCAGGTGACCCTGGGTGCGCTACATCGCTTTGTCTGGTTGGCCGCCTTTGCCATCATTTTGGGCAACACCCGTATGGGGTTGCTCTCCGAACTGCCCCGTTGGGGTGCAGCGTTGGCGACGCTGGGGGTGTGGGCCTTGTTCTTTGTGATGTTTGTGCGCCTGCCTCGAATGGAGCGCCGCCGCAACAGTTGGCTTAATTGGGGTGGTCTGGCCGCCTTGGTTGGCGTGACGCTCTGCTATAAACCCCTGTTCGGGGTCAATACCTCGCTCCACCACAGCGACATCATCATCCTGATTTTGGCCTCGATGGCCCTCTTCGGCACGGTGCTCTATTGGCTGACTCGGGGCAATTGGTTGTTGCGTGTGGCGGTGATTACGGGTGTGGCACTGCTGAAGATGGCCTCCTCGGTCGAGGGGTCGTGGTGCCAATGGCTGTGGCAACAGACGCCGGCCGTGTGGTTGTTCCGCTTCGAGTTCGTGAAATACCTCTGTATGGTCCTCTCGGGCACGTTGGCAGGCGATCTAATCTACCGCTTCCGCCAAACGTGCGAGGCGACTACCGAGTCGAAACCCACTGCTTCCCCTGTGTGGAATATCGTAGTGGTGGGCTTGATGGTGGCCCTTATCGGGGTGCAGTTGTGGGGACTGTTTGTGCGTGAAGTGGGGTGGACGGTGGTGTTATCTGCCTTGTTGTGTGGTGCGGCCGCCTGGTCGGTGCGCTCGATGACAAGTCCCGAAAAGCCCCTTGTGAAGTCGTTGCTGTCGCTTGCGGTGGTGATGCTCTTCCTCGGTCTTTTGGCCGAGCCGTTGGAGGGGGGCATCAAGAAGGATCCCGCCACGATTGGCTACTTCTTTGTGACGGGTGCCATGGCCACGTTTGTCTTGATTGCCGCCCTGGTGTTGGAGTTGCGCTTCGGCATTCGTTTCCGCTTCTTGGAGGCTTCGGGTGCCAATCCGATGTTCGCCTATACGGCCTCGGGCTACCTGATTCAGCCGTTGGCCGTGCTGACGGGCCTTTCGGTCTATATCGAACGGATGGCCGCCCTGACCCCTTGGTGCGGATTTTTGCGGGGCGTGTTGTTTGCCCTGCTGGTGATGGCGATTACTTACCCCTTCACCCGTAAAAATTACTTTTGGAAATCGTAAGAGTTATGAAGATTACCGGAACCTTTATCGACGAAATCAGCCACGACATTCCCCATCAGAATTGGGGCGAGAAGGAGTGGGATGCCGACTTTGCAAATATGCGTTCGATTGGCATCGACACGGTGATTATGATTCGCTCGGGCTATCGTAAGTTTATCACTTACCCCTCGAAATACCTCATCGGCAAGGGGTGCTATGCCCCCTCGACCGACCTGCTGGATATGTTCCTGCGCCTGGCCGACAAACACGGTTTGAAATTCTATTTCGGCCTCTACGACTCGGGCCACTATTGGGACACGGGCGATATGTCGAAGGAGACCGAGTACAACCGCTACGTCATCGACGAGGTGTGGGAGAACTACGGTCAGCACCACCCCTCGTTCGGGGGTTGGTACCTCAGTGGCGAGATTTCGCGCCGCACGAAGGGGGTCATCGAGGCCTTCCGTGAGCAGGGCGAACATTGCAAGGCCGTCTCGGGCGGTCTGCCGACCCTGATTTCGCCCTGGATCGATGGCAAGAAGGCGGTCTTGGCGGCCTCTTCGACCCTCTCGAAGGAGGATGCCGTCTCGGTGGCCGACCACGAGCGGGAGTGGGACGAGATCTTTGCCGGTATTCACGGCGCAGTCGATGCCGTCGCCTTCCAGGACGGCCACATCGATTACGATGAGTTGGATGCCTTCTTCGAGGTCAATAAGCGACTGGCCGACAAGTATGGGTTGGAGTGCTGGACCAATGCCGAGACCTTCGATCGAGATATGCCCATCAAGTTCCTGCCCATCAAGTTCGAGAAGTTGCGCCTGAAGTTGGAGGCGGCGGCTCGTGCCGGGTACGACAAGGCCATCACCTTCGAGTTCTCGCACTTCCTTTCGCCCCAGTCGGTGTACCACTCGGCCCACCATCTGTTCGACCGCTATCGGGAGTATTTTCTGGGCGAGAAGTTGTAACCCCGAGTACAGTTCGGTTGTCTAAAACGTCGCCGACACCTCTTTCACGAAAACACCTTAAAACGATAATATAGAAGCCTTATGATGCAGATAGATGCCTTGATTAAACAATACCACGACGAGCTTTTCGAGCGTGTGCTTCCCTTCTGGTTGAACCATTCGCAGGATAGCGAGTATGGTGGATTCTTCACCTGCCTTGATCGTGACGGTTCGGTATTCGATACCGATAAGTTTATGTGGTTGCAGGGCCGCCAGGTGTGGCTCTTCTCGATGCTGTGCAACCGCGAAGGGGTGCGCCCCGAGTGGTTGGAGTGTGCCCGTCAGGGTGCCGAGTTTATGCTTCGCTACGGCCACGACGGCGACTACAATTGGTACTTCGCCCTGACCCGTGACGGCAAGCCGCTGGTTGAGCCTTACAACATCTTCTCCTATACCTTTGCGGCGATGGCCTTTGCCCAGCTGCACAAGGCGACGGGCGAGGAGCGTTATGCCGAGGCTACGCGCCGCACCTTCCAGCACATCATGGAGCGTTGGGAGAATCCCAAGGGTCGTTGGAGCAAGGCCCACCCCGGGTCGCGCGATATGCGTGCCCTGGCCCCCTCGATGATTCTGTGCAACCTGCTTTTGGAGATTGAGCACCTCATCGAGCCGGAGCGTGTCGAGGAGTCGATCAACATCGTGCTGTCGGACGTGATGGATACCTTCTACCGTCCCGAGTTGGGGCTGGTGGTCGAGCACCTGAATGCCGACGGAACGCTGAGCGATACGTTCGATGGCCGCCTGGTAAATCCGGGTCATACGCTGGAGACGATGTGGTTTGTGATGGATTTGGCTCGCCGTCGTGGTGACGAGGAGCTGGCCCGCAAGGCCGTGGAGATTGGCCTGAATACGCTCGAGTTCGGTTGGGGCAAGGAGTTTGGCGGCATCTTCTACTTT
>CALAQA010000097.1:0-17080 GCA_937889065.1 uncultured Alistipes sp. | reverse complement strand
ACTCTCGTAGCTCTTGCACCATAGGCGGATAAGCTCCGAGTAGGCGAGCGCACGGGCGAAGTAGGCCTCGCCAGTGAGTGTCTTGCAGTAGTCAAGCTCGGTGTCGGTAGTCAGTGTTGCCTCAACCCTCGGGGCATACTCCAAGAGGAAATTTGCGCGGGCTATAACCTGATACAGAACGGCATATACCGACGTTATCTCGCCGTTGGTCGCTAATATATCCCAGCGCCAAATGTTGCCGTAGGTGTTGGTGTAGCCGTTGATGGCGTATGCCATATCGCACTGCAAGTCGGGCAGTAGTGTGAGGTAGCCACTATACAGCGCAGGACTCTTGAAGCTGTCGTATAGGCCTATTGCCGCCTGGTCTAAGTCTTCCAGAGTATTTATAGCCTTGTCGGCAGGTATGGCGTCGTTGGGGTACTTGTTCAGACACGAACTGCTCGTTACAAGCAACGTAAGAGCCGTCGCAGCGATAATCAAGTTATGTAGTGTTGTTTTCATAGTGCCGTGTGTGTTAGAATGTTAGGTCAATGCCGATAGAGTATTGACGCGACATCGGATATTGTGCCTTATAGACGTTGCTTGCACCCTCGGGGTCGATGCCCGTGAAGGGTGTGAACGTAAGTAGGTTTTGTGCTTGCAGGTAGATGCGCGCGGCGGTGAAGAAACGAGTCTTGCTCAGCGCTTTTGATGGTAGCGAGTAGCTGAGCATCAGGTTTTTCAGTCGCAGGAACGAGGCATCCTCCAACAGGCGGCTGTCAAATTCGGTATATACGCCGTGACGCGGAATGTCGGTCACATCGCCCGGCTTCTGCCAACGGTCGAGCAGGCGGCGCGACTGGTTGTACGAAGCAAAACGGCCGTTCGACTCATCGAAGTAGCGGTCGTTGTTGATCATCCAACGGTCGGCCACCCAGCTGAACTGAGCCGTCAGCGAAAGGCCCTTCCACGAAAGGGTCGTACCGAAACCACCCTGCCAGGGGGCGATGTAGCTCTTACCGACCAGCACCTTGTCGCTATCCTTCAGCTCGTTGGTTAATTCACCCTCCTTGGTGTACCACAGGGCATCGCCATTGGCCGGATTAACACCGGCATAGCGGTTGATGTAGAACTCGCCGAGCGGATGGCCCACCACGAGCTTCGTGTTGGTGTTCGAGCGCTCATACTCCTGCACACCGTTATAAAGTTCGGTAATCTCGTTGTGGTTGTACGAAACATTGGCATTCACGCCCCACATAAAGTCTTTGGTCTGTACCAAGATGGCATTCAGGCTCAACTCGGCACCCATATTGACCATCTCGCCCACGTTGTCCCAATAGTAGCCGAAGCCCTTGTCCGAGGTGGGCTGCGGTACCTCCATCAACATATCCGAGGTGACCTTATAGTAGAACTCGGCATCCACATTGAGGCGATTCCAGAAGCCCAGGTGGAGGGCCAGGTTCGTAGTCCAGGGCTTCTCCCACTCCAACTTCTCGTTACCGGGCTGCAAGAGCGACACACCCGCATCGCCCACATAGTCCAGACCACCGCTGATGAGGGCCAGGTGCTCGTAGTTGGGGATGGTCGAGTTACCCGACGTACCGGTCGAGAGTTGCAGCTGGGCATTCGTCAGCCAACGGGAGGCCGACTCGGCCCAACGCTCGTTACGCAGATTCCACATAAAACCGACCGACCAGAAGCCTGCCCAACGGCTCGAAGCACCGAAGCGCGACGAGGCATCGGCACGCAGAGCCACCTCGGCAAAGTAGCGGTTTTTGTAGCTGTACTCGCCACGGCCGAAGAACGAAAGGAAACCGTAGTCCGAATCGGTCGTATCGTCCCACGAGGTGGCACGGGTACCGTTCGAGATGTTCGTCAGGCGGTCGTTGTTCTGCCCCTTGGTCATCAGGCTGAAGGCCTCGTAGTGGAAGTCGATGCCCTCGTGGCCGAGCATAAAGTTGAACGAATGGTCGTTGCCCTTCATAAAGCGGTAGTTGATGGTGTTCGTCACGGTCAGCGTGTAGCTGTCGGTCGAACTACGCGAGGCGCTGCCATCGCCCTGGTTGGGGGCATAGCTCGGGTAGGACTTACCGAAGCCCGTCGTGTGGCCATAGTCGATACCGAACTGCGAACGCAGCGTCAGCCCCTCGATGGGGGTTGCCTCGGCAAAGATGGTCGAGATGAGTTTGTATTTCTTGTAACTTACGGGGTTGTTTTCCAACCACTCCAACGGGTTTTGACCCGTACCCGTCCACGAGCCGTCCGAAATCGAAGCCAACGAGCCGTCGGCACGATAGGGATTGATGTAGGGCATCATAAAGCGGGCGGCCGAGATGGGGGTTACGAGCGTATAGGCACCCTCGTCGGCCTGACGAATGAGCTGGTAGTTCAGCATCGTATTGCTACCCACCTTGAGCCACGACGAGGCCTTGCGCTCCAGATTGACACGCAGCGAATAACGCTCGAAGGCCGAGCCGATGGCCGTACCGTCTTGCGAGTAGTAACCACCCGAGAGGTAGTAGTTGGTCTTCTCGTCGGCACCCGAAATCGAAAGCTCGTGGCTCTGCAACAGGGCGGCCGAATTGAAGACCTCCTTCATCCAATTGACATCGGTCTGCGACAAGACGGGATAGTTCTGACCCTCGGTCAGGCCAATCTCCTTCTCGTATTGGATACGCTCGGCGGTATTCATCAAATCCCAATTACCGTGAGCAATCTGCGACACACCCATCTGCATACGATACTCGATGTTGGGGCGATCGGCCATACGACCACGCTTGGTGGTGATGACAATCACACCATTGGCGGCACGGGCACCGTAAATCGAGGTCGAAGAGGCATCTTTCAAGACCGACAACGACTCGATATCGGCGGGGTTGATGGTGTTGAAGTCGCTGCTCTCGATGGGCACACCGTCCAAAATGTAGAGCGGAGCGGTACCCGAGTTGATCGAGTTGGTACCACGAATGGTCATCACGGCAGCGGCCGAAGGCTCACCCGTATTGGAGAGCACCGAAAGACCGGCTACCTGACCCTGCAAGGCCTGGTCGAAGGCGGCCGTCGGGGTCTTCTCGATCTTCTCGGCCTTCACGGTCGAAACCGAACCTGCCACCGTGCCCTTCTTGCGGACACCATAGGCAATCACGACCACCTCCTCGACCGCGTGCGATTCGCTCTGCATCTCGAGGTTGTAGGTCACTTGGGGCGACCCTGCGGGAACCACCCACTCGACCGTCTGAAAACCGATGTATTGGAACATCAGTTTGGTGCCTGCCTCGGCCTCGATGGTATAGTCGCCATCGATCGAGGTTGCAACACCGGTCATCTTTTCCGTAACCACGGTCACGCCGATAAGCGGCTGCTTATCCTCGGCCGAGGTGACGACACCACGCACGGTGACCACCTCACCCCCCTGGGCAAAAACCCCGAGCGAGGTGACAAGCAGCGCAACTGTGAGCAGTGCAAGTTTGAGTAAGTTTTGCATCATGGTATAAATTTCTAAATTCTTCCTTTGGAAGATGGCGATAAATTTGTGGACAAATTTCGTCTTTTCAGATGGGAAAAACAAAAGTTTTCGACCTTTTCGGCGTTTTTTGCAACAAATTATCACAAAAAACAAAAACAAAATCCCAAGACGCAATATCTCGGGATTTGTTATTAAAAAAATTTCAGAAATGTTTAGAACTCAAACAGCAGCGACATATGGATGCCGTCGTCGCCCTTCTTGATGCGGATATGGCCGGGTTGCGACTGCGGGCCGTGGTCCGAAATGGGCTTGAAAGAGCGGATGGCCGGAATCTCGTAGAGGAACGACAGGTCGCCCTCGGGGAAGTCGGGATAGGCCACAATGCCACTCTTGTTATCGCTGGGCTGCGGAGTCGAGAACCAACGCACGAACAGACCATCCGAAGGGGTATAGATGCGGATATCACCCTCCTTGGTCGTAAACGTCACATCACGCACATCGGCGTGGTAGCCCTCAAAGAAGGGGTAACGCTTCACCGAACGGTCTTTGCTCCAAACACCCCACTGCGTACCGCGTACACGGTTCTTCCAGACACGATCCACACCTCGGCCAAACCAACGTACCGACTCCACCAACTGCTCGGGATAACGGAACGAAAGGCCGAAGTTGGTGATGTTGGTCTGCACCACGGCATCGTCGAAGCCCTTGCCGCCATTGGCACGGTTGAGCATCACAGCCTCCATCTTCAGGCGTCCATCGGGGCGCATCGTCCAACGAATCGAATCGATGGCACCCAAGTAGTAGGCCGTCATCACGGCATTCTGCCCCTCAGTGCGGGTCTCGATGCGCTCCAAGCGGGCATTCATACCTACGGGCAGCGGGCCATCGACCAACGATAGGTTGCCTTTCGAGCCAATCACACGGCTGATGCGGGCAGTCGTTTTGTCGAACTCTACCTCGACACCTGCCGCCGAAAGGGTTACCTTCTCGGCCGTTTCGGAGAGCTTAGCCACCTCGGTTGCATTGTTCAATTCGGGAACATATCGGGCAGCACGATGGATGGCGTAGGTACGCTCAACCATCTGCGACTGATCGGGGTTGAAGAGGACAAACTCAACCACATCGGCATCAAAGAAATTCTGCGGCATCGCCATCTTGGCATAGCCCGAGCAGCGGGGATCAAGGGCGGGAAGTTGCAGTTTACCCTCGCCCATCTTCTCCATTTGGTTGTTGCGGTACTTATAGAGGCGATACTCGGCAGAGCAGGCCTCAAGGTTGGTTACGAGGAAGTCGTTACGCACCAAAATTCGACCATCGAACGAGGATGTGATGCGCAGATTCTCGAACTGCACGGGAGCCCAAATATCACGCACCGAGTAGAACGAGGCCTCCTTTTCACGGTAGGGACCCAAGATGCCGTCGCAACCATTCGAGCCGTCGCTGTCGAGCATTCCGTTGCGGTCGGTGCGCAACACGGCGTTATCCGAGAAGTCCCACATAAAGCCACCTACGAAGAGGGGCGACGAGGTGTACTTGTTCCAAAAATCCTCCAAGCCTGCACCGTGACCCTGGTCATACATACCGTGCATAAACTCGGTAGGCATAAAGAGTTTCTGTCCATTTGTAAAGCGGGCAATACCGGTCTGGTAGGCCGGGTAGTGGTGGGTGTCGATCGGTCCGAAGTCGGCCCAGGGGTGTACCAACGGACGCTTCTGCGGATCGAGTTCCGAAAAGTACTTATCGAGTGCCGTATTCCAGCCACCCTCGTTACCGTTGCTCCAGATAATTACGCAAGCACGGTTGCGGTCACGCTCCAAGAAGGCCTTGACGAGCGGTGTACCCACCTCCTCGCTGTAACAGTTCTGCCAGCCACACAACTCATCCAACACCACAAGACCCAACGAGTCGCAGACATCCAGAAAGTGGCGATCGGGGGCATAGTGAACACGCACGGCATTGATGTTCATCGCCTTAATCAACTCGCCATCCATACGGCTGATGGCCTCCGAGGTGGTACGGCCACCCTCGGGATGGAACGAGTGGCGGTTGATACCCTTCAGGCGCAACTTCTCGCCATTGAGGTACAAACCATCGCCCTCACGCACCTCGACCGTACGGAAACCGATGCGTTCGTCGTGGGTATGAACGAGGTTGCCTTTCGCATCCAACAGATTGAGCGTCAGCGTGTAGAGATTCGGATGCTCGGGGTGCCAGGTCTTCACATCGAGCCACTCGGCATCGATCGTGTGGGTCGTACCTGCCCCCAGCGTATAACGCAACACACGCTCACCATCGAGCGTCATTTCGAGCATCATACCCGCCTTCAAGGGGGTCGTCTGAAGCGTACCCGTCAAGCGACCCGAAGCCTCGGGATTCAGGGCCACCGACTCGATGTGGGTCGTGGGACGGCAGGTAAGGTAGATGGGGCGGAAAATTCCGCCGAAAATCCACCAGTCGGCCTTACGCTCGGCGGCATTGACCGACTTATCGGAAGACTCTTTCCAAACGTGGACCTCGATTTCGTTCTCCTGACCGTAGCGCACCGCCTTCGAGATGTCGTAGGCAAATTCGTAAAAGGCTCCCTGATGGCGCTTGCCGACCAAACGGCCGTTAATCTTGACCTCGGCATCGGTCATCACACCCTCGAAGACCACACGCACCTGCTGACCACGCCACGCACGGGGTACGGTGAAGCGGCGGCGATAGATACCCTCCTCGTTGGGAGGTGCGGGGCGACCCTCCTTGTACCAACGGCCGTAGCTGTACTCGCCAAAGCCCTCGGTCTCCCACTGCGACGGCACACGAATCTGGCTCCACGAGCCGCTCTGCATACCTCCCGTGCAGTAGAAATCCCACTTCACGGCATCATCCAAACCCTTGCCTGTAAGATAGATGCGTTCATCTTGTGCCAGCACTCCCGACGAAAAGATCAGGGCGGCAACAAGCATCAAAATTCGTTTCATTGTATTCGTTGTTTTTTTAAGATGAGGCGACTACTCCTCGACCAATTTCACATTCACCCGCTTCCACGTCGAGCCTTCGATGAGCTCCTTGTCGTAGTCGGCATTCTTCGTAGCACGGATGTTGAGCTTCTCGAAGTGAAAATCCTTCAAGATGTAGTGCTCCGAACCCTGTGCGGCAAAGAAGACCTCGCAATCCAAATCGAGGTTGCGCATCGTGATGTCGTTGGCCGTCGAGATGGGAATATCGGTGCGACCCTGCAAGTCGAAGAACTGACGCCAGGGGGCAATGTGCAGCAGACGCTTGGCATCGCCCGTGATGTCAGTCACCAGGATATGCTCGTAGTGCTGCGGCGTATCGGGGCGCAACTTCAGATTCAGCAACAGGCGTGCCTCGTGAATCTTGCAACGACGCTGAATGATGTTGCGGGCGTGGATGCACTCGCTGCCGCAGGTCAGGGTGCTGTGGCAGAAACCGTAGGTGCAATCCTCGATGATGACATCATAGACACCGCCGTTGTCGGGATCTTTATCGGCCCAGGGGCCCTTACCACCCTTCAGGGCCACGGCATCGTCATTGACCGAGAGGTAGCAGTTCTTGATCAGCACATCGTGGCAGACATCCAAATCGATGGCGTCGGTCGAGGGCGACTTTACGGGCTTGTAGGGCGACACGATCGTAAGATTGGTCAGTTTGAGGAACGAGCACTTGTAGTAGTGGGTGCTCCAGAAGGGCGAATTTTTCACCGTGATGCCATCCAGACGGGCATTCGTGCAGTTCGACAGATAGACCAGACGGGGGCGCAGCTCCTCGATGTTGGTGCATTTGGGATTGACGGCACGACGCAGCCAGAAGGATTTCCAGTAGCGCAGACCGTTGCCGTCCAACGTACCCTTGCCGGTGATGGTGAAGCCATCCAACCCGTCGGCATTGACCAGCGCAGGGAAGTAGTTGATGGTACGACCCTCGATGCGGGTGCGCACGATGGGGAAGTCGCTGATGTCGTCACTACCCTTCAGCACACCACCCTCCTCGAGATGGAGGTGCGTACCCTTCAGAAAGAAGATCGACGAAGAGAGAAAGACACCCTTCGGCACCACAATCACACCACCACCCTCCGAGGCGGCACGGTTGATCACGGCCTGGATGGCCTCGGTTTGCAGCAGCGTGCTATCCTGCTTCACGCCGTAGTCGGTCAAGACGTAGCGTTTGCCGAGTGCATCGACATCGACGGGGCGCACATCGTAGAACCAATCCGAGATGGGTTTGCCATCGGGGAAGGTCTCGGCAGCCGTAGCCGTAAAGCCGCCCACCAGCGTGAGAAGCATCAGAATAAGTCGTTTCATAGTTTGTAGTTTTGGGTTTGAAAGTTGGTTATTTTAGACAAAGATACAAAAAAAGCTGAAAAAACGGCAACCAAAGGCTAATAAATATAGGTATCGAAAAAAATTGCATTTTTGGCGAAAATTTTAGTTCTATGTTTTGCACAATACCAAAACTTGTTTTATATTTGCAATGTGATTAGAACCAAAATCTGTTTACTATCGATAAAAACCTACTATGAAAGAGACCCTGAATGTAAACATTGGCGGTGTGGCCTTCACCATCGACGAGGATGCCTGCCGCACCCTGAAGAGCTACCTCAAAAAGATCGAGGTACGCCTACCCTACGACGACAAGGAGACGTTGCAGGACATCGAGCGTCGCGTGGCCGAACTGCTGTGCGAGAAGATCACCTCGCCCCAGCGTGTGGTGACGATGGCCGAGGTAAAGGAGGCAATGGCCACCCTGGGTGAGCCCGACACCTTCGGCACGAGCCACACGGCCGAGAGCGAGAGCGAGGAGCAAACCTCCACGAGCGAAACTCATCGTCGTCTCTACCGCTCGCGCACAAATCGTTCGTTTGCAGGTGTCTGCGGCGGATTGGCCGAGTACCTCGAGGTGGATGCCACGTTGCTTCGCCTCGCCACCCTCTTCTTTATCCTCTTCGGCGGTCTGTCGATTTGGATCTATGTACTGTTGTGGATTATCATTCCCGAAGAACCCGGACGAACCTTTAATATCCGTTAAGCTATGACCGAAGAGAATGTAAAGGTGCAAATGCGCAAAGGAATTTTGGAGTATTGCATCCTGGCCATCCTGGCCCGAGGTGCCAACTATGCTCCCCGAATCATCTCCGAGCTGAAGGAGGCCGAGATGATTGTGGTCGAGGGTACGCTCTACCCCATCTTGACCCGCCAGAAGAATGCGGGTCTGCTGACCTACCGCTGGGAGGAGTCGCCGCAAGGACCTCCCCGTAAATTCTACTCGCTCACCGAAAAGGGCGAGGAGTACCTGGCCAAATGGGACAAGGCCTGGGAGGATATGGTGGTGCAAATCAACCGTATCCGTGGACGTGAGTAACGAACCTATTACACGACAACCATCGCTATGAAAAGTTACATTATCGGTCTGATGACGGCCCTGCTGTTGGCCGTATCGGCCCAGAGTGAAGCCGCTCCCAAGCGCATCAAGGGCAGCGGCCAGATTGCCAGCAAACCCGTTCACGTGGAGCAATTCGAGGGTGTTTCGGCCTCGCGCGGCATCGACGTGAAGATTATCGAAAGAGAGAACAAACGGCTGATTATCTATGCCGACGACAACCTGTTGGACTATGTGAAGGCCCAGGTGGCGAACGGCATTCTCTACCTGACGATTGACGACGAAATCCGCATCGTATCGAACGCCCACGTCACCATCGAAGTTCCATCGGACGGACGACTGAATCTGCTGCGTACCAAAGCGGCAGCCGAGATTGAGGCAGCGGTAAAAATCGTAGGCAAAGAGGTGACGCTCGATGCCTCGAGCTCAGGCGAAATCCAAGCCGACATCATTGCCGAGGAGTGCAAAATCGAGGCGACGAGCAGCGGTGACATCGAGGGCGAAGTGAAGTGCAACAGTTGCCAAATCGACGCTTCGAGTTCGGGCGATGTAGAGCTGACCGTCACGGCCCAGCAATGCTCGGTCAATGCCTCGTCGGCAGCAGATGTATCGTTGGCGGGTGCTGCGCTGAAATGCTCGCTCGATGCCTCGTCGGCAGCCGAGATTGCAGCAGCACGCTTTGCCGTCAAGGAGTGTCGTGCCGGAGCTTCGAGTGCCGCCGACATTGCGATCACCTGCCTTGAGAAGTTCAACGGACAAGCCTCGTCGGCCGGCGACATCGTGGTCTATGGCGAGGCCAAAGAGTTTTACCGCTCCACCTCGAGCGGTGGCAGCATCTACCGCAAATAACCCCTGTTAAAAACCCTCATACCGAAAAAAGATATGAACGAAGTTAAGAAATGCAGCCTTTCGGGCATCGCCTTCTCGCTCGACACGGAGGCCTACAACGAGCTGCAAAGCTACCTCAAAACCCTCAAAGAGAGCTACAAATCGTCAGCCGATGGTGCCGAAATCGTAGCCGACATCGAGGCCCGCATTGCCGAGTTGATTCTTTCGACCCAGGAGAGCAGTCGTGTGGTGGAGCTTCCGCTCGTAAAGAGCATCATCGCCCAACTCGGTACCCCCGAGGATATCAAGGGCGACGAGGAGGAGCAGCCAACCCACGCCCCCATCGACCGCAATCCCCGCCGTCTGTACCGTGATATGGAGAATGCCAAATTGGGGGGTGTCTGCGCCGGTATTGCCCGTTATTTCGACACCGACCCCGTCTGGATTCGTTGCGGACTCTTCGCCCCGCTGCTGTTGAGCTGTTTGGGACATATCTCGTGGCTGAATTGGTTTGCATCGGTTTCGGGCAATCTGTTCGGCGTCTTCATCGTCTGCTACCTGGTGATGTGGTTTGCCGTTCCGGTAGCCCGCACGGCCCGCCAGAAGTTGGAGATGAACGGCGAGCCAATCACGGCACGCAACATCGCCTCGTCGGCTGCCGCCTCGGATATGGATGCCAAGGCCAAGTCGGTGGTTGCCTCGACCGTATCGACGGCCGGTAAGGTGGCCCTGCTGGTGATGAAACTCTTTGCCGGCCTGCTGGTCTTCGCCCTGGTGATGGTCGCCTGCGCCCTGATGATTGGTCTGTTTGTGGTGGTGGTTGGCGGTCACGAGCTGATGCCTACCGATATGCCGATGTCGCTGGCCGTGCTGGCCATCTTTATTCCGCTCATCCCCGCCATTCTGATGATCTACATCCTGATGTGTCTGATTGCCTCACGTCACTCGAACGGCAAGGTGCTCATCGTGGGACTTATCGTATGGATACTGACCATTATGGGTTGTATCGGTGTGGTTATGCGCAAAGATGTGGCACCCCGCCTTATCGACGGCTTGAACTTCAAGACCGAGCAGCTGATGCAGGAGCAGATTGAGGTCAATGGCCAAAATTACACCATCGAGGAGTTGATCGAAAAGGTCGAGAACGAGGGCGAGATTACCATCGAGGAGGACTCGACCAAGAGGGCCTCGGCCGACAGCAAGATCAAAATCAACGTCAGCGAAGGCGACAAAGGGGCCGACTTTACGATCGAAGCCGGTGGTGAAAAGTTGATCGAAGTGAAGGTAAACGAGCAATAAACACCTTATACACAAAAAAACGCTGCACCGAGTTCGGTTGCAGCGTTTTTTTCATTAACTTTGTGTGAGATAAACCTATAAACATGCTATGAGAATTCTCTACTTTTTGGGAGTGCTGGCACTCCTGGTAAGTTGCACGGAGCAAAGCACAAAGCCCGTTCAATGCCACATCACAGGTACGGTCATCGATCGTCCCGAGTCAAAAGTTTTGGAGCTTTATACCCACATCGACGGAGAGGCGGCCGTAAGTTCACGCCCCGTAGCCGAAATCAAGATTCGGGATGGGAAATTCGCCTACGATCTTGCGCTCGACGAAGCCGACTACTGCACCCTCAGCTTTGCCGAGGAGAAGGCGCGTGGCTCGTGGTTTCCGATTCACTTCATTGCCGATGGCGACACGGTGCGCCTGACGCTCTACCCCAACGCAGAAGAACATCGCATTGAGGGAACGGGCGCCACAGCCGAGTTTCAAGGCTACAAAGAGCAGCTCGCTCTCCTGAACGAAGCCTATTATGAGAAGGTCGATTCACTGGACAATTGCAACGCTTACAACTCGGAGGCTTACTCGGCGCTGATCGCTCAACTCGAGACAACCGACCAGCGTTCCGACGCATTCAAGGCCCTCGTCGAACAGTTTAACGCCATGCCCGACGAGGAGAAACTCACCGAGACCGCGTTCAATCAACAAAAAGCGTATGAGGCAGCGTATCAGGCATCGTTGCTTGCCATCCTCGACCAAAAGCCTACCCTGGCTCGTTATGCCCTACTGGCCGAGCAGATGCAGTATCGTCTGCCCGATGGAGCGATTCTCGAAATCTATGAACGTCGCTATGCCGATGCGCTGACCGACCACTATCTATCAGCCTATTGCCGTCGCCAATTAGCCGGCTTACGCGTGGCCGTCGGCAAGCAGTACATCGACTTTGAAGCACCCGACGTAGAGGGAACGATGCACCGCCTTTCGACCTTGATGGAGGGGGCGGAGCTGACACTGCTCGATTTGTGGGCCTCGTGGTGTGGCCCGTGCCGTCGCGGTTCGATAGCCGTACTTCCACTCTACGAAGAGTACAAAGAGCGCGGATTTAAGGTAATCGGCGTGGCCCGCGAGTCGGAGGATTTGAGCGACCTGAAACGTGCCATCAAACAAGATGGTTATCCGTGGCCGCAGTTGGTGGAATTAGACGACCGCATCCACCTCTGGTCGCAATATGGGTGCGGCAACGCCGGAGGGCGTAAATTCCTGCTCGACAAAGCGGGAACGATCCTTGCCATTGACCCTTCAGTGGAGGAGCTGACAACGATTCTCAAAGAGCGATTGGACAAATAGCGGGGGGGGTAGAATTTAGAATTTAGAATTAAAAATTAAAAATTAAAAATTAAAAATTATATAAGGCGTGGTTCAATACATTGAACCACGCCTTACTTATAGCTTGGATAAATGAGCATTTTTCGGACACTTGAAAGACCATCTGCGATTGCATCGCGGTCTCTCGGATGCTCATTTCAAGGACTTCGTTAAATGGTATCTTTTCCTACAAAGCAATCAGGGAAAAGCTACTAAAAAAAATAGGGCGAGAAAAAAATTTCTCGCCCTTAAACAACGCTCTAAAAAGCGCCACTTTTTGCATCATTACCAAAAATAGCGATTGGGGAAGCAAGCGAGGCCGTCCATCGGACAGCCTCGCTTTTTTGATTGTTACTCGGGCAGGTATTCGTAGCCGAGGTCATTGATTAGGTCGATGACCTTTTGCGGCTCGACATCGCCCGTCACATAGGCAACCCCTTCGGCCAAATCGACTCGCACCGACTCGACACCCTCCAACTTTGCCAAATTGCGCTCCACATTGGCCTTGCAATGGTTGCACATCATTCCTTTGATTTTGTAGGCTTTTTCCATGGTTATCATCGTTTGATTTTCCTGTTTTTCGGTTTTGTGGCGGCGCACCAACGCAACCACCAACAGCGCGGTAAAGAGCACCGCCGAGGCCGTTTTCCACCAAGGAAGCGTCACGCCGTGGCAGCAGGCAGCGGCATATTCGGTCGAGGCCACCGAGAACCAACCCTCGGGCAACAGGTAGTCGATCCCAAGGCCGAATAGCATTGCACCCAGGATAATCGAAACAAGGTACAACACCAGCGTCTTGCGGCCCAACACCTTGCCGATGACCAGAATGGCGGCCATATTGGTAGCCGGGCCCGCCATCAGCAGCACAAAGGCAGCACCGGGCGACAACCCTTTGAGCATCAGCGCTGCAGCAATGGGTACCGAGCCGGTGGCACAGAGGTACATCGGAGCCGAAATGGCCAAAACCAACAACATATTCAGCAGCGGTCGATCGCCAAACTGGGCAAAGAAACCGTCGGGCACCAGAATCGTGATGGCGGCGGCAATCAACAAACCCACCACCAACCATTTACCGATGTCCTGCATCATACGGCCGAAGCCGTAGTTCAGCGCCTCGACACAACGCCCCCAAAAGGAGGTGGGGAGGGGCATTGCAGTCGTCTCGGTCGCATCGATTTTCTCCTCATTTCTTGCCATTGCACCCACCAACGCACCACCACCGAGGGCGGTCACCAAAGCGGCCAGGGGGCGCAGCAGGGCAAAAGGCAAGCCCAACAGCGAGGCGGTGGCGGCAATCGAATCGACCCCCGTTTGGGGCGTGGCAATCAGAAACGAGACCGTAGCGGCGTGCGAAGCCCCCTCACGGCGCATCGACATCGCCGTAGGAATCACGCCACACGAACAGAGCGGCAGCGGAACTCCAAACAGGGCAGCCAACACCACCGACCGAAAGTCGTTGCCCGAGAGGTAGCGGGCATAGACCGTGCGGGGCACAAAGGCGTGCAGCAGGCCCGCAATCAGAAAGCCCAACAAAAGGTAGGGGGCCATCTCGGCCACCAACACAACCAAAGGCATCAGATATTGTTGCATCGCAGTGTAAATCATTTTTGGTAGAGCAAAAGTACATTTTTTCGGCCGAAAATGCAAAACCCGCCCACCAAGGATTTTGTCGAACCGAATTTTTAGAGTAACTTTGTACAAAATACAGTATGTACACCATTAAACAATTTTCAATATGATAACGTAATATAGGAGATTACCTATAACACAAATACAACATTAACTGAGCTTTTAGCTCTTGTTCTCTCTTATCGAATACCGCCAAAATTCTATGCACGCGAGAACAAGCAACTGAGAGTTCACGTCTATTGGCGTGAATTATTATGTGCTTGTTGCGTGCGGGTCACTTGGCGGTAACCTGATAAGGAACATGCTACATGTAATTTACGCCTTTTTTGTATATATATCACATGATAATCAATGACAAAATATTTCTAACCCGAATTATTCAACTAATTAAAAACAAGTACAATGAACACATTTAGAAGATTTTGCATGTATGCAACATTTCTTGCATGTTGCTACCTCGTGTCATGCAGCGGAGACTCTTCCGACACATCGGAGAACGCAAGAATTGCCGGAACAAAATGGGTTGCCACAAACTGGGATTATAGTTTAGGTGACGATTGGGTGGGACTACACGATGAGTGTTTTCAGTTCTTCTTCGCAACAAATACAGAGGGCGTGTGCTATTACGGACGGAAAGATGACTACTCTGACATGGATGCATCAGCCACAAGAGTGGCCAGTCATTTCAAGTATTGCCTCCAGGGAAATGAAATCATCTTGGATTACTTCACAGAGAATGTACTTTCGAACAAACCACTCATAATTAGCGGGGAGACAATGACGACTGGAGATTTAGTCCTCACTAAAGAACCTATGACTTATGCAGACAACCAATGGTTAAACACTATTCGTGGCACCACCGGAGCATGCTCTTGGTATAGCGACCTGGGGGCAACCATATGGATTATCGGCGAAGGAAAAATGTCTAACTACCAATCATTCGACTCTACCCCTTGGGCAAAAAACGGCCGAACGCCTAATCGTGTGATTGTTGAGGAAGGTGTAACATCAATCGGTTCAAACGCTTTCGCAAATCCTTCAATCGGCGATGTGGAAATGCCGAACTCGATGATTGAAATTGGAGACAAGGCTTTCACCCAATCATCTATCAGCAGTATATCGTTAAGCCCGAGCGTATCATATATTGGCGAAGCGGCTTTTGCAGATTGCACCTATCTAAAAAATGTTGATATTCCTAAAAACATTCAAGAGATTGGGGCATATGCATTTTCAGGGTGTGACAAATTAAGTTTCTACGAAATGTCCTTCGGAGACAAACTTCGCACTATTGGAGAGTGGGCATTTGAAGGTGGAGAAGCTTCGCAACTCACGTTTTCGGAAGGTTGTCTCACGATCGGAAATTGCGCTTTTCTCGGAAATTATTGTAAAATTAGCAAAGAATTAAAATTACCCAACTCCATGACCAGCATTGGAGCAACCGCTTTCGAGGGTACATTTAACAAAATCATAGTCGGAAATGGGATAAAACAACTCGGCGAAATGGCATTTATTAGTAGCGTAAGTTCGGGTTCCATGTATGTTAATCTTGCCACACCTCCTGCAGCAGGAAATAATGTCATTGTTGATCGTGTTGGGTGGTCTCCAGTTGAATCACGTTGGACTTTATATGTTCCAAAGGGATGCAAAGCCGCTTACGCAAATAAATCTCCTTGGAACAAATTCAACTCAATTATTGAAGATGGCAACCTTGAATCGGGAGAAGGTGGAGGCGACGATCCGAATCAAGGCGGTGACAATAATGGAGATGAAGGTGTTAAAGTTGACTATAAAAATCTATCGTATATTGCTGATGGGAAAACATATAAAATGATATTAGTTGATGGAGGTACTCTCGCACCCTTCTACATGATGCAAACCGAGGTCCCCATTGAGGGTTATCTCCAAATTGGCGATACATACATCGGGACTATAGATAACAACGGCGATCGCTGTATTATCAAGTCTGAATTAAGGGCATTTATCAATAAATTGAGAGAGGTTACAGGGTTGGAGTTTAGATTACCCACTGTTGCTGAATGGAAATACGCTGCCCAGGGTGGTTCTCAGAGTGCAGGTTACACCTATTCGGGCAGTGACGACATTGATAAAGTGGCTTGGTACATAAGCAACAGCAAAGGTTCAGGACAGGAAATAGCAACAAAAGCCCCCAATGAATTGGGTTTCTATGACATGTCAGGAAACTATGGAGAAGTATGCAGTGATGATCACTATGACATTGATGGTTATATTTATGGTGGATGCTGGAATGATAGCGCCTCCAACTGCAAGCCAACGAGCCGAAAGTCAGGTAATAAATCTGCAAATCTAATTCCGGGAACGAAAATCAAAGAGTTGAATGCCGTTGATGGTAAATACATTACCGTCAGATTAGCTTATTCAATCCCTAATTAACTCGACTAAACGTCTCTGACACTTTGAATATTCATTGGTTTTTCATAACTTTGTAAAATAAGAACCATTTTATACACTTTATGATTATGAAAACACGCAGTGAAGTTTATCAGCTCGAGAAGGAGATTCAGTGGGAGCCCGCAGGTGAGGGCGTAACCCGTCAGATTATGGCCTACGACGGTCAGATTATGTTGGTGAAGGTGAAGTTTGAGACGGGTGCCGTAGGTGCTCCTCACACCCACTACCACTCGCAGGCTTCGTACATCGTGAGCGGCAAGTTCGAGCTGACGATTGGCGACAAGAAGCAGGTGCTGGAGGCCGGCGACGGCTACTACGTAGAGCCCGACGAGCTGCACGGTGCCGTATGTCTGGAGGCCGGTGTGCTGATCGACTGCTTTACGCCGATGCGTGCCGACTTCTTGAAGAAATAGGCTCACGCTCAACTATTTACAAAATAGGCTACCCAACACGGGTAGCCTATTTCTTTAAGAGGTATAGAATCGCTATTCCTCGGTAGCGTTGTGGCCCGTATGGATGGCCGTCCAAATGTTCTCGATGGGGGCCTCCGAAACGGTACACTCGGCACCTACCATCATCTTGCCCTTCGGGCCATCGGCCAGGGCCTTCTTGACGACCGCCTTAACCACCTCGGGGCTCTCGGTAATGATCTCCTTGTGGCGATCCAAACCACCCAAAACGGGGCGCTTGAAGAGCTCGTAACCGTCGTTCAGCGTGAAGGG
>CALAQA010000096.1:0-11469 GCA_937889065.1 uncultured Alistipes sp. | reverse complement strand
GGACTCGAACCTCCGGCCTCCGGGTTATGAGCCCGACGAGCTACCAACTGCTCTACCCCGCGATGTATCGTCGATTGGTCGGATGACCTTTCTTTCGTTTTGCTGGTGCAAAGATAATACAAAAAACCATCAAAACCAAATTTTAATTTTACTTAAAATCGGCTTCAGGTCGCTATCTGCTGATAATGAGCAGAATATGTCGCAAAAATTATTTCTTGCGCAGGTAGGTTTCAAAGCGAAATCCCAAAGGACGCTCCTCCGTACGCTCAAAACGTTCCATCTCCACAAGCTCCCACTGCGTGCCATCCCACTCGGGGAACGAGGTGTCGCCCGCAAAAGATTGCTCGACCACCGTCAGGTAAAACTTATCGGCCAGCGGCATCGCCTCGGCATAGATTTGCGCACCGCCAATGACGAATACCTCCTCCTCGGGGGCAAACAGATTCAGCGCCTCCGCCAACGAGTGGACCACCGTACACCCCTCAATCTCCATCTCCTGGCGAGTAATGACCACATTCTGTCGCTTGGGGAGCGGACGCCCCAACGACTCGTAGGTCTTGCGCCCCATCACCACCGGATGGCCCGTCGTGAGGGTACGGAAATGGCGCATATCCTCGGGGATATGCCACAAGAGGGCGTTCTGATCGCCGATGGTTCCATTCTCGGCTACGGCAACAATGACAGAGAGCATAGGCAGCAGATTTAGAAAGACATCGGGGCCTTAATCGTCGGCCAGGGATCGTATCCCTCCAACGTAAAATCCTCGTAGCGGAAATCGAAAATCGAGGTGCGCTCCTCATTCAGGTGCATCGTAGGCAGGCGGCGAGGCGCACGGGAGAGCTGCTCATCGACCTGCTCCATATGGTTCAGGTAGAGGTGCGTATCGCCCAGCGTATGGACAAAATCGCCCGGTTTAAGTCCACACACCTGCGCCATCATCATGGTCAGCAGGGCATACGAAGCGATATTGAAGGGGACACCCAAAAAGGTGTCGGCACTGCGCTGGTAGAGCTGGCACGAGAGGCGACCCTCGGCCACATAGAATTGGAACAGCACGTGGCAGGGAGGCAGGGCCATATCCTCCACCTCGGCCACATTCCACGCCGAGACAAGGATGCGACGCGACTCGGGATTGTGGCGAATCAACTCCATCGCCCCCTTGATCTGGTCGATGACACCCCCATCGGCCTTGGGCCACGAGCGCCACTGATAGCCATAGACGTGGTTCAAATCGCCAAAGCGGTAGCCCTCGATGGGCGACGGCGTGCCGGCAGCTGCCAGGAAGGTATCTCGATCGACGGGCAGCACCGCGTGGCGTACGCACAGCTCGTTGTAGTAGCGGTAGGCGTCGTTATCCCAGATATGCACCCCGTTTTGCACCAGGTAGGCGATGTTCGTATCGCCGCTCAAAAACCACAGAAGTTCGTGGATAACCCCCTTCAAGAAGACCTTTTTGGTCGTCAGCAGCGGGAATCCCTCTTCGAGGTTGAAGCGCATCTGGTGGCCAAAGACACTCTTGGTGCCGGTGCCGGTACGGTCGCCTCGCACGACACCCTCCGTTTTGATGCGACGGAGCAGATCGAGGTATTGTTGCATATCAATCCAATTTTATCAAGGTAAGATTCCCCTCCTTATCGAGTTGGGCATACGAAGGGGTCAGATCCCAACAGCCGAGCGAGACCACGTGCAGCCCCTCCTCACGATAATCACGGGGGTAGTGCATATGTCCAAAGACGAAGTGGTCCACCGTATGGCTCTTGGCCCAATCACGGGCATAGTCGATCAGCGGCTCGGTCAGAGCCTCGGTAAAGTCATCGGCCGAGGCGTGTTTCTTGCGTGAAGAGGCACTCCAAGCCTGTCCGAAGCTCAGTGCCAGGTCGGGGTGTACCAACCACGAGAAGAGGCAGCGCAGTAGTCGGGAGCGGAAGCAGCTGTTCATCAGTTGCAGCATCCACTGTCCCTCGATGCGCATATTGTCGCCGTGTGCCACAAAAATTGTTCGGCCGTCGAGCGTGAAGGTCTGCGGCGTGGTATAGAGCTCCACACCGCACTCCTCGGTCAGGTAGTCCCGCACCCACATATCGTGGTTGCCCGTCAGCATCACCACACGCACCCCGCTTTCGCTCAGCTCGGCCAACTTGGCCAGCGTGCGGACAAAACCTTTTGGGACCACCTTGCGATACTCGAACCAAAAGTCGAAAATATCGCCCAACAAAAACAGGGTTTCGGCATCGGACTTCACAAAATCGAGCCAGGCCACGAACCGCTGTTCGGTGGCCTGTGCTTCGGCTTTCGTGCCGGCTCCCAGATGGATGTCCGAGGCGAAATAGTGCATATTAACGAGTCAGCACGTTAAGACGTTTGTCAAGCTCCTCGCCACGAATGTCACGACCGACAATCGAGCCCTCCTTATCGATGAGGAACGAGGTGGGAAGCTGCGTAACGTTGTACACGCCCAGCGACGTGGAGGCCTGACCACGCAGGTCGCTCACCGAAATCCAGGGCAGCTGTTGCTGCTGCACGGCGTTAATCCAGAGCGACTTGGAGGTGTCGATGGCCACCTGATAAACCTCAAACGGGGTCGCCGCCTCGTGGTACTTGGCGTAAATCTCCTTCAGCTCGGCGTTCAGCACGGTGCTGTTGCCCAGCTGGGCCGACCAGAAGTCGAGCATAATCACCTTACCCTTGAGCGATGAGAGTTTAATCTTCTTGCCGTAGATGTCCTGCAACTCCAGGTCGGGGAAGGCCGACTCCTCAATCTCGCGGGCCAGCTTCTCGGTGGCCTCCATACGGTTAATGTCGCCACGCAACATCACCAGGTAGGGCGAGTTGGGATAGAGGTCGGCAATGGCCTCGGCCACGTTGCGGTAGTGAATCACATCGCTCACACCATCGACCAGGTAGCGGTCGCCCGGCAGACGCTGATAGATGGCATAAACTGCCGCCAGCGAGGCCTTATGCTCGGCAATGAAGCGGAGCTGCTCACGACGGATGGCGTAATAGGTGTCGGTGTACTGCTTGATCAGTTCGCCACGAGACTGCTCCGAGAGGGTGTTGTCGGCCAGCTTGCGGGCGATGTCGTCCAACTGCTGGGCACCTGCCACGAAGGGCTGATAGAAGGTGCGCACCAACTCCGACTCCTTGGAGCCCTCGACGGTGTAGTTGCGGGTGATGTTGCCCACCGAGCTGACCGTCAGGCGGTCGCCGGCACTCAGGAACAACGGAATGCGCTCGCCCTCATACAAGAGGTTGTAGATGGCCGGACTCTTGGGACCCTCCTCGAGGGTGAAGAGGTAGTTGCCTTCGTTGTCGAGGGCTGCGGTGTCGATGATGCTCTGCTGCATCATCGAGACCTGCTCGAGGTAAATCTCCTTCTGCTCGCCGGCCGCCATACGACCTGCGATTTCCACTTTTGACGATTGGCAACCGACAAGCAAGGTGGCTGCGGCGGCCAGACCAATGATGAGTTTATTCATAAGTAAAGTTAGCGTTTCTTACGTGTTAATAGAGCAAAGGTAGCTTTTTTTCTCAAATAACGCACATTTATTTGCCCGAATTGCGCTGATGACCGCCGTTTTTGGCGAAATTACGACCGTGACCGGGAGCCGTGTTGCGCTTTTGGCGGGCATTTTGCGGCGTGCGGCCCTTCGCAGGACGTGCCGAAAGGTACTGTTTGTAGTCGCTTCGGAGTTGATTGAGCGCCTCTTCGCTCAGCGAAATAACACCCTCGGACATCTCGCGCAGGTCTTTGGCGATGACCTCGTTGTTGGGGTGCTCCTGGTTGTACTCGAAGCTCTTGGCACGCATATAACGAGCCACGTTGTCGATGGCCTCGGCCGTACGTTCGCTCGCCCCCTCCTCGGCCAGACGGCGCACCATACGCTCGATATACTTGCCGTAGTGCTTGTGGCGGATGCGACCTTGCGAGTAGCTCAGTTGTCGGGGTTGAATGGTCAAATCCTCACGCGAAGGACGGGGATATGGCGAATCGACATCGAGCTGAAAATCAGACATAATGAAGAGGTGATCCCACAGTTTGTGGGTATAGTCGGCCGTGTCACGCAACAGCGGAAAAAGGTTGCCCATAACGGCAATGACGGCACGGGCCTGACGGTTACGCTCGTGACGATCTTCGATCTCCATAAGCGAGTCGATCATCTCATGAATGTGGCGTCCGTACTCGGGAAGATAGAGCTTGCGACGTGTGTAGTTGTAATTCTTTTTCATTCGGTTTTGACGATGGGGAGGTGATTCGTTTTGGCGCAAAAGAGCTGTATTCGATGGCTTCGGATAGCACTTCGAGTCTTCTACCGCTCCCCCTTTTAGGCCGCACACCCCATTGGGTATTGACGGCGAGAATTTGTAGTTTTGATGCACAAAAATAGCGAAATTTTAATTATTTACAAATTATGACCCGGGTTTTGATAGTTGACCATTCAAAAAGTATGCGAAACACCTTGCGTGAGCGTTTGGAATACGAAGGGCTGCAAACCACCACCGTCGAGAGCGACGAGTTGGCCCAAGGAATCCTGCGCCGCCACCGCTTCGATTTGATACTCACCGACTGCCCGCCCACCCTCGATGCGGACCTGCCGTTCATCGTCCTCTCGAACGAGGCGACCATCGAGGCGGCAGTCGAGGCCGTCCGAAGTGGAGCCGAGGATTTTCTGCCCCGCCCCATCGACATGAATCGCCTCTTGGGGGCCATTCGGCGGGTGGTGGCGAGCCACGAGGGCGAGCCGACCCCTACCCCACGACCTGCGATACGTCGGGCACGCACCGCCAAGCCGAGTGGAGCGAGCGAGGCCATCATCGGCTCGTCGCCCCAAATGCAACACCTTCGGGCCCTGATCGAAAAGGTGGCTCCGTGTGAGGCGAGGGTGCTCATCACGGGCGAGAACGGAACCGGCAAGGAGTTGGTTGCCAAGCACCTGCACGCCGCCAGCCCTCGGGCCTCGGCCCCGTTCATCGAGGTGAATTGCGCCGCCATCCCCTCGGAACTTATCGAAAGTGAACTCTTCGGCCACGAACGTGGAGCCTTCACCTCGGCCATCAAACAGCGCAAGGGCAAGTTCGAGCTGGCCGATGGGGGCACCCTCTTTATGGATGAGATTGGCGATATGTCATTGGCTGCCCAGGCCAAGGTGCTGCGCGCCTTGCAGGAGCGAAAAATCTGCCGTGTGGGGAGCGATCGGGATATCGAGGTCAATGTGCGGGTCATTGCCGCCACGAATAAGGACCTCAGGGAGGAGATTCGGCGGGGGAACTTTCGGGAGGATCTATACCACCGCATCGGAGTGGTGGTGATTCGTGTACCGGCACTTCGGGAACACGCCGCCGACATTCCTGCCCTGACGGAACATTTCCTGCAACAGATCGCTTCGGAGTACCACCACGACGTGAAACCCATCGAGCCCGCAGCCCTCACAGCCCTGCAAGAGAAGGGGTGGAGTGGCAACATTCGGGAGCTTCGCAACGTGGTTGAGCGTTTGACAATTCTTTCGGGCGAAAAAATTACCGCCGCCGACGTACAGCTCTATTGCTAAGGATATGAGCACGTTACGGCAGTTTTAACGAAATGCGACGCTAAATTTTTGAAATTTTTTTACGAAATTATTTGCACAATTGCCAATTTCGCCCTACATTTGCATTCGCAATTCGGCACCGTAGCTTAATTGAATAGAGCATCTGACTACGGATCAGAAGGTTACAGGTTTGAGTCCTGTCGGTGTCACAAGCGCAGGCGATCTTCGAAAGAGGGTCGCCTGTTTTGTTGTTGCCCCGAGAATCATCGGAGGTGATATCCAAAAGATCGTTTGTATTCATTAATCTTTGTCAAGACGACTCCGGCCGTCTTTTTTTCTGTTGCATATGGCATAGTTACAACTCTACTCATACCTTGTATTTATAAGATTGTTTACAAACTTTTTGGCAATAATGCCACGATCTAACAAATTTTACGTATTTTTGTATGTTGCAAGGTTTATATCCGTAAGCGAAAATTTTGACAATTGTCATAAGTTGTCAAAATCAACACGCAACTTTGCGACTGTAAAATAGAGAGAAACGAACTAATAGGATTTAGATGAATACAAAAAAATATAATGTTTTAGATTTGTTTTGTGGCTGTGGCGGCCTGTCTAAAGGTTTTGAAATGGCAGGATATCACATTCTATTGGGTGTGGACTTTAATGCACCTGCCCTAAAAACATATGAAGCAAATCACAAAGGAAGTAAAACATTGTGCGGTGATTTATCCTCTTTAGAAACATTCCAGACCATAGATTTGTTAGTTGGAGATAATAAGGTGGATGTCATTATTGGCGGTCCTCCTTGTCAAGGTTTCAGTCTTACAGGCCCCCGAAATTTTGACGATGAGCGAAATAAACTCTATCTTGCAATGATTGAGGCTATCAAAAGATATAAGCCCAAGGCATTCGTGATTGAGAATGTCCCAGGTATGGCAACCCTGTATAAAGGGGAAGTGAAGAAGGAAATCATCAAACGCTTAACGGCTATGGGATATGAAGTTAATTATCAAATCTTATGTGCAGCAGACTATGGGGTGCCTCAAATGCGTAAAAGGTTGGTATTTGTTGGTTTGAAAAATGGTGAAACATTTGACTTCCCCGCACCAACTCATACCCCCGACACATATATTACTTGCGAACAAGCCATAGGAGACTTACCAAGCCTAGAAACTTCATTAGGAGCGGATATTTCAGAATATGAGAGAGAGCCTATTACGGATTACCAACGATTCATGCGAGGTGATTGTGAAATTTTGCATAACCATAAAGCAATCGATCACAAAGATTTTGTAAAAGCGACCATTGCGTTAGTTCCAGATGGAGGCAACTATAAAGATTTACCTCAAGGCGTAGGCGAAAGTCGCAAATTCAACATGGCATGGACACGCTATTGTAGTTATAAGCCGTCAAGAACGATAGATACTGGCCACCGTAATAACTTCCACTACAAATGGAATAGATGTCCGACAGTTAGAGAGAGTGCACGACTGCAATCCTTCCCAGATGATTTCGTTTTCTTGGGAACAAAAACCCAACAAGACCGGCAAGTCGGGAATGCCGTTCCATGTCTAATGGCAAAAGCAATAGGCGAACAAATATTGAAGTATATTAGTAAAAAGTAAATGAGCAAGAAAAATATAAATACTATTGACTTGTTCGCCGGATGTGGCGGATTATTGGACGGCTTTATGCTAGCAGGAGGCTACAACTCTCTTGCTTGTGTAGAGTGGGAAAAATATCCATGTGCCACATTATCCCATAGACTAAAGACGAGGTGGGGACATAGTAATGCTAATAATGAGGTTATAAGATTTGACATCCAACGCACCGATGAACTTTTTGCAGGTTTTAACGACGAAGAATATGGATGTCATCCAGGCTTGGATGCTCTTGTTGGAAAGCACAAGGTGGATGTGATTATAGGTGGTCCACCGTGTCAAGCATACTCATTAGCAGGCAGAATTAGAGATGTTAATGGTATGAGGGATGATTATAGAAATTACTTGTTCGAAAGTTATCTTAAAGTAGTTTCTCATTATCAACCAAAATTCTTTGTCTTTGAGAATGTTGTAGGCATGTTAAGCGCCACACCAGATGGAACTCCAATTATTAACAAAATCAAGGAAGCGTTTGATAATGCGGGATATGCGGTTATAGACAACTTCAAGGATGCTCTATTTGATGTTGCAGATTTTGGCGTACCTCAGCATCGTAAGCGTGTTATCATCCTTGGTGTAAACAAATCGTACTTCGATCAAAGTGAGAGAATATCGCATAAAATTATAAGCGAATTTTACACCTTATTATCATCTAAACGAGGTGTAATGAAAACGGTAAAAGATGCTATTGGCGACTTACCTATATTAAAACCTAGTCAAGAAGTCACACACAAGGATGGCCAGAAATATTCGCATACACCCATCGTAAGTGATGGTGTTCTAAATCACACTCCTCGATTTCATAGTGAACGAGATATAAGTGTGTTTAAACTTCTTACGGAGGATATTGCGAGCGGTCAGAATAAGTATATTACTACTACAGCATTAAAGGAACTATATACAAAGATTACGGGCAAAGTGAGTAATATCCATAAGTTTTATGTGCTACGTTGGGACGAGCCTAGCAATACGATCCCTGCCCACCTTTACAAAGATGGCCTGCGACACATTCATCCAGATCCACAACAAGCTCGTAGTATAACCGTTCGTGAGGCCGCGAGACTGCAAACATTTGCAGATGATTTCGAGTTTTTGGGACCGATGATGGCTCAATATAAAATGATAGGCAATGCCGTACCTTCCGCATTTGCGACTATTATAGCTAAGGTATTGAAGACTATAATTAATAAATATTGTTGATATGGGGTTGTATTACATTCACAAGGTTGGTCACCAAGAAATGGGCTCTGTGATCAATAGAGGGGATAGACCTGCGCGAGGTCGATATTTCTTAATATCTAAACGATGCTTGGATTTCTTTCCGCATCTTTCTTCTGTTGTAATGAATGATAAAATAGTTCTCACTATTGTATCAATCAAAGAAGAGGGCGAAGAACGTGTATTGTGTACAATGGATTATCACAATCAGAGGTACGCTGACATAACCTACGTTGGAGATAATCCCCGTGATGAGGTGCGCTTATATATGAATAACTCTATCGACCCAGGTAAACAGTATTTTTTCAAGAATGATTTAGCGGTATTCGAAAAGTTTACAGAAGAGGGACAGGTATACTATAGCCTTACACGTATTACTCCCGAAGATGAGAACTATGAATTTCTATTAGATATAGTAGAGCGAGATGACACTAGGTATGGGTCTAATATTGTGCTCGAAGCTGATCTCGAATTTATTCCTAAACCTAGCTTAACGCAAGAAGATGGAATTGTGGTTACTCCAGAGGCACAAGATGTTATTAGACGCGAGACAGATGCAATCATAGAGTCTTCTACAAATGACGATTCAGAACCGTCTGACGAAGAAGCTATGGGAAGTTCATTCTTCAATAGCGTTCTATTTAGGGACCTCGTTATGAATGCATATGGGTACAAGTGTGCTATTACAGGGAAAGTTATTAGATATAAAGACTTGTTTAACCTCGAAGCAGCACATATTAAACCTCAAGCTCATCAAGGAACTTTTTTGCCCTGCAATGGTATTGCAATGAGCCGAGATATGCATTTTGCTTTTGACAAAGGATTCTTTACCATCAATGATGATTACACCGTGGTAGTATCAGAGGAGATGAAAGATAATTGGTTTTACGAAGAGTATAATGGTAAGCAGATTTTTGTTCCAGTCGAGCAATTCTACAGACCTAATTTGACCTATCTCAAGCATCATCGAGAAAATGTTTTCAATACTTTTAGACAGATAAGAAAATTGTAGCCTAGAAAGAGTCAAATATCAAATTTCCAGACGGAATATGTTTTTACAACACATTGGAATAGTTAGTAAACTTTTAATAATTAACCACATATGGAGCAAGAAGAAATAATTGATATAATTGAAGATGAGAATTCGCCTAACCGATATTCCATCACTAGTTATGGTGCAGATTATGATGTAGAGGGAATTGTTGCGAAAATTGAAAAAGGTAAAATTTTCATTCCGCCATTTCAAAGGAAGTATGTTTGGAGTATCGAACGTGCTTCCCGGCTCATTGAATCCCTTATTTTAGGGCTGCCCGTTCCTGGAGTGTTCTTGTCCACAGAGAAATCTTCAAATAAATTACTAATAGTGGATGGGCAGCAACGAATTCAGACTTTATACAAATATTACCAAGGGGAGTTTTGTGATGGGAAACCATTTAAATTGAAAGGAGTAACAGCTGATCTTGAAGGTAAAGCATATAACGATCTATCAGAATTTGATCGCACTCGCCTCGATGAGTCAATCTTACATGCTACAGTTATAAAACAAGATGAGCCAGATGATGGGGATAGTAGTATATATATGATCTTTGAACGCCTCAATACTGGTGGGGTGCCACTTCGACCACAAGAGGTTAGGGCTTGTGTTTATTATGGTTTATTCAATGAATTACTTATCTCATTAACAGAAAATGTGCATTGGCGTTCTCTATTTTCATCAAAGAATACACGAATGAAAGAAGAAGAGTTAATTCTAAGATTTTTTGCATTCTTCTTTAATTGGCAAAACTATAGAGGCAATTATAAATATTTCTTGAATGAATTTATGGACTCGAATAGAAATCTAACGATTCATTCAAAAGAAGAGCTAGTGGAATTATTTAACACAACTATTGCTTTTATAGTACAATCACTAGGAACAAGCGCCTTTAAAACAGGGGCTCAAATTAACGCTGCAATATTTGATGCTGTTATGATTGGTGTTGCAGAAAGGCTAAAAATTGAATTAAATCCTAATACAGAAGCGTTTAAAACCCAATATTCTGCGCTATTGTTGGATGGAGATTTCAAAAGTTATGTTAGTAGCACAACAGCAGATTCTGCATCTGTAAAAGGTCGTATACAAAAAGCAATATCGCAATTTAGCAATATTTAATTATGGATATAGTTGTACAAGAATATGTTAGGAAATTGGATAACATCTTTATAATTGCTAAAAATATTGACAAAGATAATGATGAACTGCGAGCCCATATGGCTAAGTATTTATGCATCAGAATATCGGGATTAATGGAAACCTTCTTTAAAAGGAAAATCGCAAATTATCTTAACGGGAAAACGCCTAAACCAGTTGAAAGTTATGTAAATAATGCGTTTAAGACATTTTCAAGTGTTAGTACAAAAAAAATAGTAACGACAATGGAGATTTTTTCGCATGATTGGGCAAGTGATTTCCAAGAAAATATTACCGACACACAGAAGGCGTCCCTTGATGCTATAATCGCAAATCGTCACCATTTAGCTCATGGTAAAGACCAAGGCTTGACATTAAAGCAAATAGAAGAGCACTATAATAATATCAAAGAAATAATGGCACTTGTGGAAATAATAATTGCATAGTATAATTGTTTAGAATCTATATTTTATAACACTGAAATATAGATTGTCTGTTTGTCGATCTCAAAGAATATGACAAAAAAATAGACATAAAACAAAGTATATTATAAGATTACATAACCCCAATTTACATTTTATTCTATAATGACCGTGAGGTGCGAGCTGTTTGGGATGAGGAAAATCCAAATGGTGGTTCTCGGTGCTTGATATTGTCGGGGTGCTGAACGACCAAGACGACTATCAGAAAAACCGCAACTACTGGAAATACCTCAAAACAAAGCTCAAAGGCGAGAATAGCGAAGTGGTTAGTGGTACTAACCAGTTGAAATTACTTGCGCCCGATGGCAAGCGACGACTCGCTGATGTCCTCGACTACGATGGCGTTCTGCTCCTCGCAAAGAGTTTTCCCAACGCCCGTGCGATGCGTTTTGTCGAGTGGTTTACCAATA
>CALAQA010000095.1:0-2340 GCA_937889065.1 uncultured Alistipes sp. | reverse complement strand
AGTCTTACCCGTGTAGAACAGAATACGCTCCGAGGTCGTGGTCTTACCGGCATCGATGTGCGCCATGATACCGATATTACGCGTGTATTTTAAGTCTCTTGCCATTGTGTATTCTCTGTTCTGGGATTAGAATCTAAAGTGTGCGAATGCCTTGTTGGCCTCGGCCATGCGGTGCATCTCCTCCTTACGCTTGAAGGCGGCACCCTGCTGGTTGTAGGCGTCGAGGATCTCGGCGGAAAGCTTCTCGGCCATCGTTTTACCGGCGCGCTTACGCGAGAACAGGACAAGGTTCTTCATAGAGATAGAAATCTTGCGCTCCGGACGAACCTCCATAGGTACCTGGAAAGTTGCACCACCGATACGCTTCGATTTCACTTCGACTTGGGGCGTGATGTTCTCGAGGGCCTGTTTCCAGATTTCCAGCGGAGACTTATCAGCATCCTTCATCTTCTTACCTACGAGCTCCAATGCATCATAGAAGATCGTGTAGGCAATACTCTTCTTACCATCCAGCATAAGGTTGTTCACGAAACGGGTCACAGCCACGTCACCGAACTTCGGATCCGGAAGTAGAATTCGCTTCTTAGGCTTAGCTTTTCTCATTGCTTTAAAAAATTCTTGATTGTTTAGTCAGATTACTTCTTAGCGGCCTTAGGTCGCTTTGCACCATACTTCGAGCGACGCTGGCGACGACCATCTACACCGGCCGAATCCAGGGCACCACGAACGAGGTGATAACGAACACCGGGGAGGTCCTTTACACGACCACCACGAACAAGCACAATCGAGTGCTCCTGCAAGTTGTGACCTTCACCGGGGATGTAGGCGTTGACCTCCTTGCCATTGGTCAATCTTACACGTGCCACCTTACGCATAGCCGAGTTAGGCTTCTTCGGGGTCGTCGTGTACACACGGGTACAAACGCCTCGGCGCTGCGGACACGCGGCGAGTGCAGGCGACTTCGATTTGTCCTCCATTGCTACTCGGCCGTTACGAACTAACTGTTGAATAGTAGGCATTTTTTTGTCCTTTAATTTGTTAATTTTTCTATCTCCATTGTCCAAAATGGACTGCAAAGGTAAGCATTTTTTTTCAAAACACAATATATATGGGGTCTTTTTCACCCTTTTTTGACCTTTTTTTGCTGTTTAACCATTCTTTTTGCTTATATTATTTTCAAAGTTATTTGTTTGATTTATGCGTTTTTGTGTAATATGTTGATTTTCTGATATTTCGTGTTTTTGACCCAAAACCAATAATCGGCAAATCGGAGCGGCAAAATTTTTCTGTCAAAAACATAAATCGAAGCAGCAATATCAAAAACTCAAAACCCACTGTGGGGAGTTCTATTACAGCATTTTACAAACTACATCGACCGAAAAGCAGCCGCAAAAGTGACCTGCAAAAACGGAAAGCAAAACGGGCAACAAAACCCGGCACCACCCCGCCCCTACCGGCCACAAATTTCAGGACAATATAATAAAATAATAAAGGTGAACAACGATCGGCTTTTTTGTGTAACTTTGCACTACGAAAACCCATTTAAGATGAGACACTTCATTACACTTGCCACCCTGCTGGCAGGAATTTTCTTTTTGCAACACCCCGCCGTAGCCCAGAGCTACAAGGTGGGCGATTACTACAACGACGGAACGTTGGAGGGCGTGGTCTTCGAGGTCGATGCCTCGGGCAAGAGCGGCAAAATTGTCGGCCTGACCCAACCGACCGAGATGTTCCGTCCGTGGTGCGACGACGAGGGCGACCAAAAACGCTTCATCAACGCCACCGACAAATACGACGGTCGCAAGAACCACGAGGTGGTGGAGGCCATTGCCGATTGGCAGACCAAATACCCGATGTTTGCCTGGTGTCGTCAGTTGGGCGCAGGGTGGTATCTGCCCGCCATCGAGGAGCTGAAGGCCTTTACCTTAAACCGAAGCACCTACGCCGCCGTCAATCGCACACTGAAGGCCAAAGGGGCTACGCCGCTGGCCGACCACTCGGACAGCAGCTCGTGGTATTGGTCCTCGACCGAATCGGCAGAATACGAAAAGGCGGTCGATGAATACTCGGCTCACCACGTCTGGATGAATCAAAACTACGCCACCACGTCGTACAAGAGTTACCCCTACTTCGGGGTGCGAGCCATTGCCCGTTTCGGCACGGCAAGCCAGAGTGGCAGTCTGAAACCCGTAGCCGCAGCCACGAAGGCGCAACCCGCTACGGCACAGACCACTACAACGACAACCACCCCCGCCGAAGTTGCCCCGAAGGGCGATGTGACCTCGTTCGAATTTACCTGGCCGAGCATCACGGCAGCTGCCGAGGCGGGCAACCTGC
>CALAQA010000094.1:0-3729 GCA_937889065.1 uncultured Alistipes sp. | reverse complement strand
ATCAACTGGTGCCCCACCTGTACCCCCGCACTCTCCGACGCTGAGGGGGAATATCAGGACAAGCCCGGCCACCTGTGGCACCTGAAGTACCCCGTGGTGGGCGAGGAGGGCCGCTATGTCATCGTGGCCACCACCCGTCCTGAGACCATGCTGGGCGACTCCGGCGTGGCCGTCAACCCCAACGATGAGCGCTATCAGCACCTGGTGGGCAAGACCTGTATCCTGCCCCTGATGAACCGCGAAATTCCCATCGTGGGCGAGATTCGCCTTGAACTTACGGTCGAGGCAAACGAAACGTTCGAGGGTGGCCAGACCCGTAGCTTTGCCCTCAAGCAGCAGGGCGTTCAGGAGATTGCCATCGAGCGTCCCGAGGGTTGGAGCGTGAAAGTAATGGAGGAGTCGGTCGAGGTGACCGCCCCGAACAAAAGCTCCGAGGGCGAGATTGCGCTCTACGCCTCTTCGGCTTCGGCACTGTTGAAGCTCGTCTCGTTCCACGTCAGTTGCGAGGTCAAGGGGGGCGAGGTGAATGCCGACATCTGCTACGGCTACGGTGCCCAAGCGACGGGTGGCGAGGGGGCTACGGCCGCCAATACCCACCACTTCAACTCGGGTACGGCCTTCCGTGATTGGCTCAAGCTGCGTGAGAAGAACAAATCGACCACGCCGGCCATCGTATGGCTCAGCGGCACCTTTACGGCTGCGGATGGTCGTGATACGGGCAGCCCCTGGTTCGACATCAAGCGCACGAGCAACATCACCATCTACGGCACCAACAGCTTCAAGATGGACAAGGTGGGTTTCTTTTTGAACGAGGCTCAGAACATCATCATTCGCAACATCTACATCGTCCAGCCCAAGGCTGACAACGGTGCCGATGCCATCTCGATGCAGGAGAGCAAAGACGTGTGGGTCGATCACTGCACCTTCGAGTCGGTGAATCAGGAGAAGGATTACGAGGATGGTTCGTGCGACATCACCCACGCCACGAGTGGCGTAACGGTGTCGTGGTGCCACTACATCAAGACCCAGAAGTCGAGTCTGGTGGGCCATTCGAATTCGGCCTCGGAGGATGTCGCCATCACGGCCACCTTCCACCACAACTTCTTCGATGGTTCGTCGTCGCGTCATCCCCGTGTGCGCTTCGGCAAGGTACACGTCTATAACAACTTCTACAACGGTTGTACGACCTACGGCGTGGGTAGTGCCTATGGCGCTATGGTGTTGATGGAGCACAACAGCTTCGACAACGTACGTCTGCCGAGTGACATCTGCACCTTCCCCGCCAAGCAGAGCGGCGACGATTGGGTATCGAACCTCACGGGCAGTGTAGCCGGCTACCTCTACGCCGACAACAACCACTACACCAACAAGCCCTCGAACGCCTCCGACCCCTACCCCTTCACCAATGTGGAGTACAAGGCTTATGGCGGCGAGAAGCTTGCAACACCCCTCACGTTGGCCGACTTCCAGCCCCCCTACACCTACACCTTCGATGCCGCTGCGGATGTAGCCGAGGTGGTGCGCAAGGGTGCCGGTGCGGGTAAGTTGGTCGGCTTCGAGACGGCCCCCTATGCTGCCGACAACGGCACGGGTCAGCAGTAGAAAGCCCCGCCAACAGACAAAAAGAGAGCCTCTTTCCTTTGCGAAAGAGGCTCTCTTTATGATTTTAGTGCAAGAACGATTACAACACCTCGAGCTGTTCGGGCAGCACATTGGCCAACGCCACGGCCATCACCCCCTCGATAGCTACGACCACCTTGCGGTTGCGAAAGCCCGGGACCTTGACCAAGCGTCCCTCGTAGCCGTCGCATTTACCGCCGTGGATTTTGACCCGTTGGCCGAGCGTGAGATTGACCTGCTCGGGCGAATAATAGGTCAGGTGTTCGTCGAGCATTCCCGCAACCGCCATAAAGGGGATCATCTGCTCGGCAGGGATAATCATCTTCTCGCCACGCCCCTGCTCGTCTCGCAGCCCTTTGCGCATCATATATTGCAGGTAGGGCATCCGCTCCTTGGCCTTTTGCAGCTCGTCGGGGTGGGCGTGTACGAAGATGAGGTTGTGAATCGCCGGCACCAAAAGGCGACGACGGCGACCACCCTGCATCTTCAACTCATAGCGCATCGGAACAAAACTCTCGATGCCGCAAGCCTCCAATGCCCGCTGGGCAATCAGCTCGCGACGATAGGTGGCACGCATCGCATACCACAGACGCTCATCTGTTTGGTCCGATACCATTTTCCTGTTTTGTTTTCCGGCCGAGCGGGTTACTTCTGCACCCGACGGCAATAACGTGCGTAGCGGTCACGCACATCATTTACATAGGCTACCGTCTCGCCCGAGCCCATAAAGCGGCCATACTTGACCACCTCGTGGCCGTAGTAGGCCGGATCGGCCTTGAGCTTGAGGTAGTGGGCAACCGACTCCCACGAATTGGGGTCCTCGCCGTGGGCCTTGGCCAGACGTCGTGCGTCGGCAATGTGGCCAACACCGCCATTGTAGGCGGCCAAAACGAGTGCGAGTCGATCCTCCTCGCTTGCCGATGAGGGAATCTTCATCATCGAGGCAATCATCTTCCAGAGTTTGTTGGCGACCGTAATGTTGGTTTCGGGGTCGTTCAACTCCTCGGCTTCGACATTGAACTGTCGGGCCACGTGGGGCATAATCTGCATCAAACCGCGTGCGCCTCGGGGCGACTCAAGGTTGGGCATAAAACGCGACTCGTGGTAGGCGATGGCCGACATCAAACGCCAGTCGGTACCCTCGCTTTGGCTGATCGAGCGGAAGAGGTTGTCGTAGGCCGACAGCGCATACTCCCCTTCATCGAGCAGCATCGCTTCCTTCTTAAAGTTCGAGGCCGACAAGGCGTTCGCACGAGTTGTGGCATCGATGCGGTCATACGAACCGCTAAGGGTGGTAAATACTAAAAAGAACGAAGCGATAAGAACGATTTTTTTGAACATAAATGTGGTGTTTGCGGGCAGCTTATCCCGTGCCTTAGAGCGCGCTAATCATAGAATCCCCACGAAATACCCATCTTGAACATTCCCGGATTGAGCGGGTAGCCTGCGGCCGAGAAGTAGGCCCCCTCGCCAAACAGACCCTTGTTCAAATGCTGGTACTTGAGGAAAATTCGCATCCGCTTCCACTTGGCCATCACAAAAGCGTCGAGGTAGGGATAACCTCCCACCTCCATCTCTCGTTGGTTGTAGTAGGCCGACAGTGCGGGGTTGTACGAGGGCGCATAATACGACGTATTGAAGCGACCATCGACACCGAAACGCAGATCGAGGGCACGGGCGCGCTCCGTTGGACACTGACCGAGGAAACGAACGGACTCAAGCAAATGTGTTGGGCAGACGGAAAGCAGTTTGAGCTTTGCGTCAACGACCGCAAGAAAACGACGCTCAAGCTGTGGCTGTTCATCGACTCGACGGACGGTATCGTCTGCGATCACGACGCCATCTACGGCGCGCAGGGCGGACAGGCGACCTTCTTCTTCCGCGTGCTGGATCAGAACGGCGGTCAGTATTGCTGGAATCACACCCTGACGGGCGACGGCTGGCATGAGATCGAGCTGTCCTTCAATATTCACAACGGCTTCTCTCCCGACTTCGACATGCACCACATCACCGGCTTTTACATTGGCTGCTTTATCCAGTCCCACCATGCACATATCCATGCAGACACGGCCCATAATGGGTCTGGGCTGTCCGTCCAGCCAAAAGCTG
>CALAQA010000093.1:0-13003 GCA_937889065.1 uncultured Alistipes sp. | reverse complement strand
CTAAGAAGCGTTTGTCGTTCTCTGAGGCGTTGGAGGTTGTACGTGCATCATCGCTCTTTACTACTCACACCCCCGTGCCCGCTGGTCACGATGCGTTCCCCGAGTCAATGATGCGTCAGTATATGTCACACTACCCCGATGTGTTGGGTATCACTTGGGAGCAGTTCATCAACTTGGGTAAGACTAACCCCAACGATATGAACGAGCGCTTCTCAATGTCAGTATTGGCTTGTAACCTTTCACAGGAGGTTAACGGTGTATCTTGGTTGCACGGTGAGGTATCAAAGGATATCTTGGGCAATATGTGGCCAGGTTACTTCAAGAATGAGCTCCACATCGGTTATGTAACCAACGGTGTTCACTTCCCGACCTGGATTGCCACCTCGCTGCGTCGTCTCTACTCGCGCTACTTCGCCGATTCGTTCGAGGGTCACGTTTATGACATCCCCGGCTGGCAGAAGGTACACCAGATTCCCGACGAGGAGCTGTGGCAGGAGCGTATGAAGCTCAAGGAGCGTCTGATTCACCACATCCGTCGTCGCTACAGCGACCCCCGTCAGGTGCGTCTCGACTCGCCCCGCCAGATGTTGCAGATTATCGACAGCATCAAGCCCGAGGTGCTCACGATCGGTTTCGCCCGTCGTTTTGCCACCTACAAGCGTGCTCACCTGCTCTTCACGAACCTGGATCGCCTGCGCGCGATTGTAAATAATAAGGAGCGCCCCGTACAGTTCATCTTCGCCGGTAAGGCTCACCCGCACGACAAGCCGGGTCAGGATCTGATCAAGCGTATCGTCGAGGTATCGGCTATGCCGGAGTTCGTAGGCAAGATCCTCTTCCTGCAGAACTACGATATGGAGCTGGCTCGCCGCATGGTACAGGGTGTCGATGTATGGCTCAACACGCCGACCCGTCCCTTGGAGGCTTCGGGTACGTCGGGTGAGAAGTGCGTAATGAATGGTGTTATGCAGTTCTCGGTACTCGACGGTTGGTGGGTCGAGGGCTACAAGGAGGGTGCCGGTTGGATGCTTCCGATGGAGCGCACCTTCACCGACCAGCGTTTCCAGGATGAGCTGGATGCCGAGATGATCTACAACACCATTGAGGATCAGATTGCTCCGCTCTACTACAACCGTGCCGAGGATGGTATTCCGCACGAGTGGGTTGCCTCGGTGAAGCGTTGCGTGGCCGACATCGCCTCGAACTTCACGACGAACCGTATGCTCATCGACTACGAGGATCGTTTCTACGACAAGCTGGCTGCCCGCAAGCGTGACATCGTTGCCAACGGTTACCTGCTGGCTCGTGAGATTGCCGCTTGGAAGCGTAAGGTTTCGGCGGCCTGGGATTCGGTACGCGTCGTAAATACGGAGCGTGTACGCATCGATCAGGAGGCTGTATTTGTGGGCGAGAAGTACCACTTCGAGGTGACGCTCGACGTTGCTTCGCTCGATCCGAAGGATATCGGTGTCGAGATGGTTGTTGCCCAGCAGATCGTTGGCCGTGAGTCGGTTGATGTGAAGCGCACGATTGCCCTCATGCAGACCAACGTCGAGGGTAGCTTTGTGACCTACGCACTGGATTATATGCCCGACGAGGCCGGTACGTTCGACTACGCCCTGCGTATCTTCCCGCAGAACGAGTACCTGCCCCACCGCATGGACTTCGCCCTGGTGAAGTGGGCCTAACAATTGGGGTGATATTGTCCTGAAAATGGACAATATCTACCCTTCTCAACTCCCCTCTCTTTATATATAATTAGGTATATAAGGAGGGGGTAAGTTGTGAAAATGGGGTTGAAAAACCTGATTTGAAAAAAAATTCGACAAATTGTGGTCGATTAACAAAATTTTTGCGTACCTTTAAGGTACCAACCGAATTTTTACATTTATGTCAGCCTTAACTTTCGACAAAGCCTCGCTTGGAAACCTCGAGTATTCGCTCCAACGCGAGATGCTCTCCACCGACCGCATCGGTGGCTATATGAGCACGACGATCGTCTGCTGCAACACCCGTAAGTATCACGGTCTGATTGTTGCACCGATTGACGACAGCGATCGCACCTATGTACTGCTCTCGTCGCTCGACGAGACCATCGTACAGCACGACCAGACATTCAACCTGGCCCTGCACCGTTTCAAGGGGGTCTATGAGCCGCGTGGTCACAAGTACATCACCGACTTCGAGTACACGCCCACCCCGACCATTACCTACCGTGTGGGTGGTGTGATTCTGAAGAAGGAGATGCTGTGGATTCACAAGCGCACGCAGCTGATGATTCGCTACACGCTCGTGGATGCACACTCGGAGACCAAACTCCGCCTGCGTCCCTTCCTCGCCTTCCGTGACAAGCACGCCCTGACGAAGGCCAATATGGAGGCTGACGGACACTCGTATCCCGCCGTGAATGGCGTGAAGAGCCGTATGTACGAGTCGTTCCCCTGGCTCTATATGCAGACCAGCAAGGCCGACGCCGAGTTTGTGCCCGCTCCCGATTGGTACTACAACTTCGAGTACCTGCAGGACCTGGCTCGTGGCTACGACGGCTATGAGGATCTGCTCACGACCGGCTACTTCGAGTTGGATCTGAAGAAGGGTGAGAGCGTGATCTTCTCGGCTTCGCTCGACGAGATGAAGTCGGGCAAGGAGATTACCGAGATGTTCGAGAAGTCGATCGAGCGCCGTACCCACAAAGTGGATTTCATCAGCTGCTTGGAGCACGCTGCCCGTCAGTTCATCGTTCGCCGTCCCAACGGCCGTGTAGAGGTCATCAAGGGTTACCCCTGGCACGGTGAGCAGGGTCGCCAGACCTTCGTGGCACTGCCCGGCATCACGCTCGAGCAGAACCACAAGGAGGACTGCATCGCCGTACTCGACACGTTGGTAGGCGAGATGCAGGACGGTATGTTTACCGGTTCGGCTTCGGCCCGTGTGGCTGTAGATGCTCCGCTGTGGTTCTTCTGGACGTTGCAGCGTCTGGAGAAGGAGCTGGGCGGCAAGGAGATTTGGAAGCGCTACGGCGAGGCCATGAAGGGCATCCTCGAGAACTACCGTCGTGGTATGGATGGCCGCATCGTGATGAACGAGAATGGTCTGATCTGGGCCCAGATGGCCGAGTTCCCCGTATCGTGGATGGATTCGATGATCGATGGCGTGGCCGTAACGCCCCGTAACGGCTACCAGGTCGAGGTTCAGGCCCTGTGGTACAACGCCGTAATGTATGCCCTGGAGCTTGCCAAGGCCAACAAAGATAAGGAGTTCGTGGCTGCCTGGGAGGGTGTGCCCGAGCTTACGAAGAAGAGTTTTAACGAGTTGTTCGTTCTCAAGGAGGGTTACCTGGCTGACTATGTAGGCGTGGAGGGCACGAACGAGTTTATTCGTCCCAATATGGTCATCGCCTGCGGTTTGAAGTACAAGATGCTCTCGAGCGAGGTGATTTTGGATACGCTGCGCACGATTCGCCAGCACCTGCTCACCCCGCGCGGTCTGCGTACGCTGTCGCCCCGCAACCCGCTCTATCGTGGTTCGCAGGAGGGTACCCCCGCCGAGCGTGACTTCGCCGGCAAGAACGGTTCGGTATGGCCCTGGCTGCTGCCCTTCTATGTGGCTGCCGCCTTCGACATCAACGGCGATCGCTACCTGCCCACCGCCGAGGAGATTCTGGAGTACTTCGAGGAGGATATCCAGAGCTACGGCATCGGTTCGATTTGCGAGCTCTACGACGCCGATCCCCCGTACGCATCGCGTGGTGCCATTTCGCAGGCTTGGAGCGTAAGCGCCGTGCTGGACATCTACGAGATGATCCGTGAGCACAAGGGCGAGGAGAAGCCCGGCAAGAAGGCTCCTGCCAAAAAGGCTCCTGCCAAGAAGGCTGCCGAGAAAAAGGCTGCCCCCAAGAAGACGGCTGCGAAGAAGGCTACCGAGAAGAAGAAGTAACAAAAAATAAAAAGAGATAAGACTATGAGAGTTTTAATGTTCGGCTGGGAGTTTCCGCCTCACATTGCCGGTGGTCTGGGAACAGCCTGTTACGGTATGACTCGCGGTCTGGCGCGCAACGGTGTGGATGTAACCTTCATCGTGCCGCACGCTTATGGCGACGAGGATCAACGCTTCATCCGCGTGGTGAATGCCAGCGACGTCGAGGCCGTCTATGGTTCGACGGGCAGTGGTGCAGACGATGTGCTGGATAAAATTTCGTTCATCCACATCGACTCGAATATGGTGCCTTACATCACCCCCGAGGAGTATGCCACCTACCACGAGGAGTATGTCAAGACGGGTAAGCGTGTATGGGAATCGACCGACTGCTGGAAGCAGCGTTACACCTTCTCGGGTAAGTATGGTGCCAACCTGATGGAGGAGGTTGCCCGCTACGCCGTGGTTGCCGCCCAGGTAGCCAAGGATTTGGAGGGTCAGTTCGACGTGATCCACGCCCACGACTGGCTCACCTACTACGCAGGTATCGCCGCCAAGAAGGTGTCGGGCAAGCCGCTGGTAGTGCACATGCACGCCACGGAGTATGACCGCTCGGGCGAGAATGTCAATACGCAGGTACACGCCATCGAGAAGAACGGTATGATGGCTGCCGACTGCGTGATGGCCGTATCGAACCTGACACGTAACATCGTCATCAACCGCTACGGCATCCCCGCCGAGAAGGTGGTGACGGTACACAACGCCGTACGCTTTGCCGAGAAGAGTGGCGAGGCTCCCGAGCGTGGTGTAGAGGATAAAATCATCACCTTCTTGGGTCGTATCACCTATCAGAAGGGTCCCGACTACTTTGTCGAGGCTGCTGCCAAGGTGCTGAAGCGTGTGCCCAACGTGCGCTTCGTGATGGCCGGTTCGGGCGATATGATGAACCACGTGATTCGCCGTGTGGCTCGCCTCGGCATTGCCGACCGCTTCCACTTCACGGGCTTCTTGCGTGGTGACGACGTACACAAGATGTTCCAGCTGTCGGATGTCTATGTGATGCCGTCGGTATCGGAGCCCTTCGGTATCTCGCCCCTGGAGGCTATGCGTTCGAATGTGCCGGTAATCATCTCCAAGCAGAGTGGTGTGGCCGAGGTGCTGGACTACGCCGTGAAGGTCGATTACTGGGATGTAGATGCCCTGGCCGATGCTATGTATGGTCTGATTAAGTACCCGGCCCTGTCGAATATGTTCTCGACGAAGGGTCTGGAGGAGGTAACCAACCTGAAGTGGAACACGGTTGCCGCCAAGATGAAGACCATCTATGAGCGTATTGTTGAAGAGAGTAAAAATAAATAAAACATACAAAACCTATGAAAACCGTTTGTCTCTATTTTCAGGTTCATCAGCCCTGGCGTCTGAAGAAATACCGCTTCTTCAATATGGGCAAGGACCACAACTACCTCGATGACCTCGCAAACCGCTCGATTCTGCAGAAGGTGGCTCGTCAGTGCTACCTGCCGATGAACGCCATGCTGCTCAAGCTCATCGAGGAGCATAAGGGTCAGTTCCGCTGCTCGTTCTCGATTACGGGTATTGCCATCGAGCAGTTCAAGGCCTACGCCCCCGAGGTGTTGGAGTCGTTCAAGGCTCTGGCCAAGACCGGCTGCGTTGAGTTCTTGGCCGAGACCTACTCGCACTCGTTGGCTTCGCTCGCATCGAAGGAGGATTTCGCCGACCAGGTGAAGCTGCACGCTCAGATGATTAAGAAGGAGTTTGGTATGAAGCCGACCGCCTTCCGTAACACGGAGCTGATCTACTCGGACGAGATTGGTGCTATGGTATCGGAGCTGGGCTACAAGACGATGCTGGCCGAGGGTGCACGTCACATCCTGGGTTGGAAGTCGCCCAACTACATCTATGCCAACGCCATCGATCAGAAGATGCGTCTGTTGCTGCGCAACTACAAACTCTCGGACGATATCGCCTTCCGTTTCTCGAACCAGGGTTGGGACGAGTACCCGCTGACGGCCGATAAGTATGTATCGTGGCTGACGAGCGAGGAGACCCCGGGTGAGGTGGTGAACCTCTTTATGGACTACGAGACCTTTGGTGAGCACCAGGGTGTTGAGACCGGTATCTTCGACTTTATGAAGGCGCTGCCCGCCATCGCTTTGGCTTCGGGTCAGCTGGAGTTTGCCACCGTGAGCGAGGCTGCCAAGAAGTACCAGCCCGTATCGGTACTGCACTGCCCCCACACGATGTCGTGGGCCGATGAGGAGCGTGACGTGACGGCTTGGCTCGGTAACGAGTTGCAGAACGAGGCCTTCTCGAAGCTCTATGCCCTCAAGGAGAAGATTGCCAAGCTCAAGAGCGAGGACTTCAACTACGTATGGAACTTTATGCAGACCTCGGACCACTTCTACTATATGGCAACGAAGTGGCTCTCGGACGGTGATGTTCACTCTTACTTCAACCCCTACGACTCGGCCTACGACGCCTTCATCAACTACATGAATGTGCTGTCGGACTTCGAGATCGAGGTAGATAAGGCACTGGAGGCCAAGAAGGCTTCGAAGAAGACGAAGAAGGCTTAACCTGCAGGTCTGAATTTTCAGTAAAAACGGAGGGGCATCGCTTTTGTCCCTCCGTTTTTTTGTGTACCTTTGTGCTATATACCCAAGCACGTTTACTATGAAGAGATTTTATAGCCTGATTTTTGCTGTGGTCCTGCTCGCTATGACGCAGCAGGCCAACGCACAATTTACGATTGATAATGTCGAGACGAAGGAGGAGTCGATCACGTGGGTCGATACGATGCGCCTGATTTCGGCTTCGACCCCCTACTACTCGCACGCCCGTTACCGTGCCGAGCGTGCCGCCATCCGCAAGGAGCGCAACACGCTGGAGATCACGACAGGTTTGCAGGGTACGATGACCTCGTACAACGACCCCTGGGTCGAGGTGTCGGGTGGTGACAACTCGATTGCCATCGTGGCCAACCTCTTCCTCTCGCACAAATTCACGAAAAACCTCTTCTCGGTCGAGACCAAGTTCGAGGGTAAGTTCGGCTACAACCGAATGAAGGTCGAGATGCCCCTCTTCGACGAGGCCGGTGATGCCGTCGTGGATGAGGCCGGCAACAAGGTGATGGACCGTGAGGGCATCTGGTTCAAGAATCAGGACGAGTTCGCATTGCAGATTGCCCCCTCGTGGAAGATGTCGAAGAACTGGTCGTATGGTGCCACCTTCAAATTCCGCAGCCAGATTGCCAAGGGTTACGCCTCGCGTACCGAGCAGAAGCGCAAGGATATGAAGAGCAGCTTTATGACCCCCGGTTATCTGAATCTGTCGGTAGGTCTGAAGTATGAGTGCCCGAGCAAGAAGGTGCCCATCAAGTTGGACCTCTCGCCCCTGGCCCTGAGTGCCGTCTATGCCAACAACAGTTGGATTCGCCGTGAGCAGTTCGACGAGGAGGGCAACCGCATTAAGAAGGCCTTTGCCTACGGTATCGAGGATCCCGACAAGAGCGCCAAGTACGAGGGTGGTTCGTCGGTGCAGATCGACTTCGACCGCACCTTCGGCAAGTCGGAGTCCCTGCGCTACCGCACCACGCTCTACACCTTCTGGGGTTGAATCACGAACATCGATCTGGACAACCGCATCAGCAAGTTCGACGCCTACAAGGCCGCTATGGAGCCGTGGGACGGCAACATCAAGACCAAGCCCCGCCTGCCGATTCACCCGACCGTGCGTTGGGAGAACACCATCGACATCAAGGCAACCCGTTACCTGACGACCTCCCTTTCGTTCCAGCTCTACTACGACCGTTCGCAGAACTACGCCGTGCAGACCAAGACGCTGCTGTCGGTGGGTCTGAGCTACACGTTTAAGAACAAATAGTGACTATGACAAACTCCACGAAACGAAAGTTGCGCCTCCTCTATCCCACGCTGCTGGCCGTAGCCCTGGTGGTGGGTCTGTGGGCAGGCAACTACCTCGGACGACACAACTCGGCCGCCCAACTGCGTGGGGTATTGCAGCAGATGGCCGTTCCCGAGAACAAACTCACGCAGACCCTCTCGCTCATCGAGCGGGAGTATGTCGATCCACTCTCGATGGACACCCTCTCGGAACACCTCATCCCCATCGTACTGAAGGAGTTGGACCCCCACTCGGTCTATATCCCCAAGGAGGAGATGGCCGCTATGAACGACCCGCTCGAAGGGGAGTTTGACGGCATCGGCGTGGTCTTCAATATGGCCACCGACACGGTCATCGTCCTCAGCGTCATCCCTCACGGCCCGAGCGACAAGGCGGGTGTGAAGGCGGGCGACCGCATCATCGAGATCAACGACTCACTGGTGGCGGGCAAGAAGATTCCCCAAGACGAGATTGTGCGCACGCTCCGAGGCCCTCGGGGCACGGAGGTAAAGCTCGGTCTGGAGCGTCAGCAGATTGACGAGCTGGTCGAAGTGCAGGTCATCCGTGACAAGATTCCCATCAAGAGCATCGAATCCTCGTTCGAGATTGTGCCGGGCATCGGTTACATCAAACTCGGCCAATTTGCCCGCACCTCGCACCGTGAGTTGCAGATGGCCCTCTTGGAGATGCGCAGCAAGGGCATCGAGCGGCTCATCTTCGACCTGCGCGGCAACTCGGGCGGTTTCCTGGATCAAGCCATTCTGATTGCCAACGAGTTCCTGCACAAGGGGCAGTTGATTGTCTATACCGAGGATCGTCAGAAGAAGCAGTTGCGTGAGTATGCCGATGGGGTCGGCATCGCCCAAGATATGGAGGTGGCCGTCTTGATTGACGAGTATAGTGCCTCGTCGAGCGAGATTTTGGCCGGCGCCCTGCAAGACAACGACCGAGGCACCATCATTGGTCGCCGCTCGTTTGGTAAGGGGTTGGTGCAGCGACAAATCCCCTATGCCGACGGCTCGGCGCTGCGTCTCACCATCGCTCGCTACTACACCCCCACAGGGCGTTCCATCCAGAAGCCCTACACCATCGGTCAGGAGGAGGACTACGCCGCCGAGCTGTGGAACCGCTACCAAAACAACGAGCTCTTCTCGGCCGACTCGATCCACTTTGCCGACTCGCTGAAGCGTGTCACCCCGGGGGGAAAGGTGGTCTATGGGGGCGGTGGCATTATGCCCGACCTCTTCATTCCGGCCGACACGACCGATATGACCCCCTACTTTATGGAGGTTTCGGGGCGTAACATCCTCTACCGCTACACCATCGAGTATGCCGACCGCCATCGTGAGGAGCTGAACAAGGTGACCACCATCGAGGAGTTGCGCCAACTGCTCAACCGTGACCGGAGCCTCTTCAACGACTTTGTGCAGTATGCCGCACGGCAGGGCGTTGCCACCAATTGGGCCGACATCCGTCGTTCGCGCAAACTGATGGAGGCGCAACTCAAGGCCTACATCGGGCGCAACACCGCACTCGAAGACAACGGCTTCTACGCCCACATCTACCCCATCGACAATGTCATCCTCCGAGCCATCGAGGAGTTGAACCAATAGACGAAACGAGCGGACCGCAAGGCCCGCTCGTTTGCTATACCTATATTATATATAGCGCACTAAAAGTATTTCACCGTCTCACCCTCGATGGCCGAGATCAGGTTGTTGGCCACCGACGAAGCACCGATGCGGAACAGCTCGGGGGTAAGCCACTCCTTACCCAGCGTCTCCTCGACAATCGTGTAGTAGAGGGCTGCATCCTGGGCCGTACGCACGCCACCTGCCGCCTTGAAGCCGATCTTCTTGCCCGTCGCCTCGTAGTAGTCACGGATGGCCTGGCACATCACCAGCGCCGCCTCGGGCGTAGCGGCCACATCAATCTTACCCGTAGAGGTCTTCACGAAGTCCGTACCTGCCATCATCGAGATGAGCGAAGCGGCACGAATCAGCTCGGGCTTCTTCAGGGCACCCGACTCGATGATGACCTTCAGCACCACCTCCTCCGAGCACTCTTCGCGCAACATAGCCACCTCCGAAGCGGCCTCGTCCCACCTGCCCTCGAGCATCTTGCCCACGTTGAGCACAATGTCAATCTCGTCGGCACCATTCTCCACGGCCATTGCAATCTCCAACGCCTTAACCTCCATAAAGGTCTGCGAAGCGGGGAAACCACCCGCCACGCTCGTGATGCGCATCGGCGTACCATCTACGGCCAGGCCCACCGTCTCCACAAACGAGGGATAGACACAAATCGACGCCACGTTGGGGATGTGCGGGAACTTATGATAGAAGGCTGCCGCCTTCTCGGCAAAGGCCGTCACCGACTCCACCGAGTCGTTGCACGACAGGGTTGTGAGGTCGATGGTCGAGTAGCAGAACTTATAGACCTCGACATTCTCGTTGCGCACGGCTACCTCCTTGATGCGGGCCACCTCTTGGTTCACCGCCTCGACGCTCCACGCAGGAGCAAAACTATTCAGTTGCGTTGTATATTCCATAACAGCACTTTTTCACTTTTTACAAATATAGGCAAAAATTTGCAAAGTTGATGCTACGAATAAAAAAAAGTGGGAGCGAAATTCGCTCCCACCCTTATTGAGTTGTGAATCTTCAGATTCCTTATGCCTCAACGATAGCCTTCAGCAGGACATCCTTGGCAGCCTTCTCGGCCAGCTCGGGAGCCTTGGCGATAGCCGACTTCAGCTGAGCCTTAGCCGTAGCTACCTGACCCTCCTTGGCGGCGATAACGGCACGCAGGTAGTCGGCGTCAGCCGAAACCTCGTTAGCCAGCGCCTTCTTGGCAGCAGCCAGATCGTTGTTCATTACATAAGCAACAGCAGCGTTGTAACCCTCCAGCTGAGCAGCAGCAGCCTTGTAGTCACCCTCGGCAGCAGCAACAGCAGCCTTGGCCTCACCATCGGCAGCAGCAGCATACTTCTTGGCAGCAGCGGTGTTACCGTTAGCCAGGTTAGCCAGCAGCAGGTTCTTGTTCAGGTCAGCCGACGGATCAACCTTGGCAGCCTTCTCGAATGCCTTGAGGGCCTCAGCCTTCTCACCGGCCTTCGTCAGAGCAACACCCAAGTTGTTCCATACGCGAGCGTCGTCACCGTACTGCTTAGCAGCCTCCTTCAGGATAGCAACAGCCTGCTCGGGGGTCTTGGCCAGCTCCTGAGCCGTGAAGAGGTACTCCTCAACGGTCATATCGGCACCCGTGTTGGCAGCAGCCAGCAGCTCAACGTCCGTCTTACCCTGGATATCGGTGCTGTTCACGATCTGAGCACGACGCAGCTCGGGGAGTACCTCGTCCTTCAGCTCGCCGTAAACCGACGACAGGTTCTTGATCTCGGCCTCACGCTCGGCGGGCGAGTTGTAGAGGCTCAGTACCTGCAGAATCAGGTTCTTGTCCTTGATGTCCGAAGCGGCAACCATCTCCTTGAAGCCGTCCCAGTCCTCACCGTAAGCGGCAGCATCAACGTCCAGACCGGTCTCCTCCAGCACCTTAACAACAACCTCCTTCGACGACTCGCTACGAGCCTTCGAGAGCTTGTCGTTGAACTTCTCGGGACCATCGGGCGAAGCGTAACCCTTCACAGCGATGTTCTGCGTAGCACGGTCGTTGCCCAACTTCTCCTCAACGTCAGCCTTGAAAGCGCCCAGGTCGGCAGCCTTCTCGTTCTTCTTCGTTACACGCGACGAGTTGATGGCATAGAGCAGGTCGGTCTTGTTTACAACCGTCGTAACACGCTTGTAGTTGTTGGGCATGTTCTCCATCAGGTCACCGTACTTGATGTCCTTCTGCAGGGTGTTCAGACCGTAAGCTACAACCAGACCAAACTCACGCTCGATGGCAGCCTTGGCAGCAGCGTCGTCGCCGGCCAGGATGGCAGCCTCCTCCTTGGTGGGGATGGCACCGTTGTTCAGGTTCACCAGCGTGAACTCCTTGCACTTACCCTTCGGGCACTTGATCTCGGCACGCATCTGCAGAGCGCACTGATCCATACGCTCGTCGTAGGGGAACTCGCAGTGCATCGTGTAGTTACCACCGTTAGCCTTGTCGATTACGGTGTAGTTCTCATCAACCTTCGAACCCTGGAAATACTGGGGCTTACCGGCAACCTCACCACCCTCGAATACGATGACGGGAGTTACCTTCAGGACAGCCTTCTTGTTGAAGTACTCAACGGGGAACGAAACGTTCACATCGGCAGCAACAACGCCATTGTTCAGTACAAGAATCTCGGGGGTGCAGGTAACCTTAACCTCGTCCTGATTCTTGCCCATCTGCTTGAAGCAGTTGCAGCTCGAGAAAGCCAGCGCAGCAGCAACCAGCACTACGCTCAGTTTCATGAAGTTTTTCATAGTTTGAATTTGTTTATTAAAGTGTTTTGTGTTTGTGTTTCTCTCGTTTGGGGGAGCACTATTCGCAAATATAACTCATTTCCCGGAATTTTGCTACACTCCGAGCCGAAAATTTGCAAAATTTAGTGACTTGGACCCTTTTTTTACTTCTTGTTGTCGCGGCGGGGACGATCCGAACGCTCGGGACGGGGGCGACGCTCACGCTCCACATAGCCCTCGGGCTTGGGGAGCAACACCTTACGGCTCAAGCGCAGCTTGCCGGTCTTCTCGTCGATGCCGATGAGCTTCACGTCGATCTCATCACCCTCCTTCAGGCCGGTCTCCTCCATCGTCTCGAAGCGCTTGTAGTCGATCTCCGAGATGTGCAGCAGGGCGTCCTTGCCGGGCATAATCTCTACGAAGGCACCGAAGGCAACAATCGAGCGTACCTTACCGTGGTAGGTCTCACCCACCTCGGGAATGGCTACGATGGCCTTGATGCGGGCCAGAGCACCGTCCAGCGACTCCTTGTTTACACCGAAGATATCCACGATACCCTTCTCGTCCACCTCCGTGATGGTGATGGTGGTCTGGGTGGTCTTCTGGATGTCCTGGATCACCTTACCGCCCGGGCCGATTACGGCACCAATCATATCCTGCGGGATGGTAATCTGTACGATGCGGGGAACGAAGGGACGGTAGTCCTCACGAGGCTCGGCGATGGTCTCGGTGATCTTGTCGAGGATGTGGAGACGACCCAGACGAGCTTGCTC
>CALAQA010000092.1:0-3726 GCA_937889065.1 uncultured Alistipes sp. | reverse complement strand
ACAACTTGTGCTGCCTCTACTGGTTCAGCATCACTGCCGTTTGCGGCAGCATCAACAACTTCAGAGGTTTCAACAAAGTTGTTTTCTTTTTCTTTGTCGTCTTCTTCGTCTTTGTCGTCAGAAGGTTTAGAATCAGAGTCATCATCTTTTGGATCGTTATCTTTTGTTGTTTCAAAAGATTTAAGATCTTCTTTATCTTCTTCTTTATCTTCTTTTTCTTTGGCGTTGACGGACACAGTTGAAGATTCCTCTTCACTTGTTTGTGTTACGCCTATTTCTGTCATGACTGGTGTGACTTCTGGTACATCTTCATAAGTAATATGTACTTCATTAATATCACCAAGAGTTACTACGCCATTTTCATCAACAGAATATTTAACGCGCATTAATTTGCTAGTCTCGTCCATATAGAAATAGAAACGAGCAATAGCACAGTCGTTGAACATATCAACAATATAAGTAAATGCATCATTTTGATATTCTGCTGTAATAGCTTCACTTACTTTAACAGAAATGTCACCTCAGGAGAGCGTCATAAATTCTTGTAAATTCATTCAAAGTACCTTTTAAATCAGCCATGGAGATATTTTCATCGATCACAAGACCTTCCACCTGATGGAACACGGGCGAGTGCGTCGCATCCACTTCGTCCGCGCGGAACACGCGACCGGGGCAAACGACGCGAATCGGCGGACGCTGGTGCTCCATCGTGCGCACCTGAATCGACGAGGTGTGGGTACGCAGCAGAATATCCTTCGGATTGGGCTCCGAGCCCTGCTTTTGGATGAAGAAGGTGTCCTGCATATCGCGTGCGGGGTGCTCGGGGGGGAAGTTGAGCGAGGTGAAGACGTGCTGATCGTCCTCAATCTCGGGGCCCTCGGCCACGGTGTAGCCCAGGCGCGAGAAGATCTCGACAATCTCGTTCTTCACGAGCGAAATGGGGTGGCGCGAGCCCAACTCGTCGGCCGTACCCGGGCGGGTCATATCGCTCACCTCCGAAGGCTCCGAGGTGGTGTTCTGCAACTCCTCACGCAGCGTGTTGATGCGTTGCGTGGCGGCCTGTTTGAGGGCGTTGAGCTTCTGACCCAACTCACGCTTCAGCTCGGGGGCAACCCCCTTAAACTCCTCCATCAGGGCCGTCAGAGCACCCTTTTTGCCGAGCATCTTGATGCGGAACTCCTCGATTTCGGCTGCCGCTTTGGGCGTAAACTCTTCAACTTGTTGAAGAAGTTCGTTGATTTTTTCAATCATATTTTGTATTTTTTATACTTTTCGCTAATTTTGGCCGTTGCGTATTAAGCGCAATCAATAGGCAAAGTTACAAAAAATTTCACAATGATACGCTTTTTGGCCTCCATATTCGCCCTACTTATCGCTTTAAGTGGCGTGAACTCCCTCTCGGCTGCCCCGAAAAAGGTGCAGAAGGGGGGTGTCGGCGTGGTGATGAGTGGCGGTGGAGCCAAAGGATTGTACCACATCGGTGTGTTGCAGGCCTTGGAGGAGAACGGCATTCCGATCGACTATGTGGCAGGTACCTCGATGGGCTCGATCATCGGTGCGATGTATGCCTCGGGTTATTCGCCCGCCGAGATGCGCCACCTGGCCAACTCGGGGGTCATCGAGCAGTGGGTTTCGGGTCGTATCGACCCCTCGACCTATATGCCTTACTACCGCCAAATCAACTCGTCGCCCTCGTTCATCAACCTGTGGCTCGATTTGAGTTCGAAGGACAATAAATTCCAACTGCCTCGCAACCTGATCTCCTCGACGCAAATCGATATGGCGTTGTTGGAGCTCTTCGAGCCCGCTTCGACCGCCGCTCGGGGCGACTTCGATCGGTTGATGGTCCCCTTTCTGTGTGTGGCGGCCGATATGAATCAACGTGAGGCGCTGACCATTACGTCGGGATCGCTGCCCGAGGCGGTGCGTGCCTCGATGTCGATTCCCATCGCCTTCAAACCCGTCAAGCGGGGCGAGGAGGTGCTCTACGACGGTGGTCTGTTCGACAACTTCCCCTGGCGACCGTTGGATCAAAAACACAGCCCCTCGCTTTTGATTGGCTCGATCTGCACGGCAGGTAACGTGGAGCCTGATGTGGAGGGCGATTTGATGGACCAGGTGCTGCTGCTGGCGATGAGCAAGACCGACTACACGCTGCCCGAGGGGCGTTCGGTGACCATTCGTCGTGCCGTGAAGGTGGGTATGTTGGACTTCTCGGCGGCCGAGGAGGTCATCGAGTCGGGCTACCAAGATGCCTTGGCGGCCATCCCCGCCATTCGTGAGCAGGTGAGTGAGCAGTGGACACAGGAGCAGTACGAGGAGCGTCGTGCGGCCTTTAAGCAGAAGTGTCCGCCCCTGATTTTCAACGATTACGAAATAGTGGGCCTGCCCGAGCATCAGACCGCCTATGTGCGTGACTACCTGCGTGCCGACCTCCACGGGCGTGATCGTCAGCGTCAGATGAATTTCGACCACCTGCGCAACAACCTCTACCGCATCTTGGTGACGGGCGACTACCAGATGGAGCAGATGCCCCAGATTGGCTACGACTCCATCCGGGAGCGTTATGCCTTCACGACCCACCTCAAGGCGCGTCCCAACTTCAAACTCACCATCGGAGGAAACATCTCCTCGACGGCCTTCAACCAGGCCTACATCGGTCTGAACTACCGCACCTTCGGTCGTACGGCCAAGCAGCTTGGTGCCAACCTCTACCTCGGTCCGACCTACACGTGGGGAACGCTGGGCGGTCGCATCGACTTCTACCTGAACGACCCCTTCTACCTCACATTCGGCTACACCTTCGCCACCGAGAACTATCGTCACGGCTCGTTTGGCCGCATCACCGACATCGACAACACCTTAGCGGTGCGCCAGAGCGAAAGTTTCGGCTCGCTGGGGTTGGGTTTTCGTGTTACGCACCGCTCGCTGACGGAGGTGGAGCTACACGGCGGACATACCAACTACCACTACCAATCGGCTGCCGATCCGTTGGAGTTGGACCACTCGCGCTACCACTTCTTCGCCTCGAAGATCGGCATCAAGCGCAACACCTTCGATAAGTACCTCTATCCCACCCGAGGCTCGAATCTCGAACTCTCGGCCATCTATGTGGGAGGTCGTGACAAGTACCGCCCCTTGGGTAAGGGGCAGTTCAACCCGGGTACGAATCGGGAGTGGTATGGTGCACGTTTCACCTACGCTAAACTCTTCGATATGCCTCGCACGAGTTGGTTTTCGCTGGGTGTGAGCCTCGATGCAGTCTATACTTCGCACCCCGACTTTACGACCCTGGGGGCGACGCTGATGACCCTTCCGGCCTACGAGCCGATTCCGCACGCCCGCAAGGTCTTTATGCCCGACTTCGTGGCCAAACGCTTCGTGGCAGGTGGTGTGAATCCCACCTTCGATCTGATGCCCAACTTCTTCCTGCGTACGGGTTTCTATGCGATGTATCGCAACCGCAACGACTACACGGAAGGGGGCCTTGTGGGGTGGGAGGATCGTCGCCTGCACTTCATCACCGAGGCGTCGTTGGTCTATCACACCCCCATCGGACCGGTCAATCTGTCGCTCATCAAGTACGACCTCGAGAGCTGGAAGAATATGTACTTGATGTTCAACTTCGGTTACCCGATCTTCGCCCCCAAAGCGACGTTCTATTAGAATTCAAAATTAAAGATTAAAAATTAAAAATTGGGGTTGTGGCGGTGGCTACGACCCCTT
>CALAQA010000091.1:0-8739 GCA_937889065.1 uncultured Alistipes sp. | reverse complement strand
GCTCTTATTGTCGTAGATGTAGTTCCATTTCTCGCCCAACGCACGGGAGAGCGAGTCGCTCTCGGCCTCGACACGACGGAAACGAGCCTCAATATCGAGTGCCTCTTGTTCGGTGGCGGCAGCGGTATAGAGCGAATCCAACTCACCGAGTGCCAAATAGTTACCCAAATAGCGATTGACCAAATCCACCGCCTCCATTTCGCCACGCTGGGCACGCATCAGGGCCACATAGTCGGTCGAGGTCAAGAGTTGGCGGAAGGTGCTGTTCTGCACCAGGTTGCGACGCTGCAACGAGTCGGGCACCACCCGATTGGGCTTTTGGGTGGGGTGGGCAATGGTGGTGTTCAGATTCGAGAGGACCCAATCCTGCTCGATGGTGTTGATGCGGTCGATGATACGGCCCTTGGTGTTACGCACCTCGAAAATCTCGTTCTCGGCCTGCATAATCAACTCGGCATACTTGGCACGGTTTTGCGGATCTTGGCGCAGTTGGTTTCTCACGCCCACAACGGCCGTGGCAATCGAGTCCTCACGCTGTTGCAGCAGGGCATCCTCCCGAAGCAGCGACATATACTCCTCGTTTTGCTCCAAGCCTGCAATGCGGGCCTCGACAGGGGTCGGAAGTTCCTGCGCCGCAACGGCAGCCGAAATCAATAGAAAGGTCAGGGTTATGTAGATTTTTCGCATAGCTTGCACTATTTCCACCATTTAATCATACAAAGTTGGATGACACCGAAAATTTCGAGACGACCAAAGAGCATCAACAGCGAGTTGGTCATCTTTATAACGGTCGGCATCGCCGAATAATTATCCATCGAGCCCACTTCTCCAAAACCGGGGCCTACATTTCCCAAACAGGCCATCGCACCGGAGAAGGCGGTCAGCAAATCCAAACCAAAGAGGGCACCCACCACCGAGCCGACAAAAATCAACCCCAGGTAGGCCACAATGAAGACGGCCACCGTGTGAAGCACGTCGTTCTCCTGAATCACGCCGTCCATCTTGATGCGAATGATGGCATTGGGGTGACGTTGCAGCTTCATACGTGCACCGAACATCTTGACTGCCAGCACCAAACGATTGACCTTGATACCGCCCGATGTCGAGCCCGACGAGGCACAGATAAGCGACACGAACATCAGCAGCAGAATGGCAAACGAGGTCCAGTTGTTGGTATCGGCCGTAGCAAAGCCCGTCGTGGTAATCAGGGTCGAAACCTGGAAGAAGGCGTGACGCAGCGACTGCACAAAGGTGGGGTAGAGGTCTGCTGCATAAAGACTTACGGCCACAAACAACGAGGCAACCGCAATGATGGCCAAATAGTAGCGTGTCACCTCCGAACGGAAGAGATTGCTGCGCTTACCGACCACCGTGGCATAGATCAGACCAAAGTGAATACCCGAAATGATACCCGTCGAGGCCAAAATCAACTCGATGGCGGGATTGTTATAGAAGCCGATGCTGGCATTCTTGGTCGAGAAACCGCTCGTGGCCGAGGCCGACATGCCGTGACACAGGGCATCAAACCAATTCATTCCGGCCAGCTTGAGCGAGAGGGTCGAAAGGGCCGTCAAACCCAAATAGACCACCAACAGAATCTGCACAATCATCTGCGTGCGATAGTGGTAATTCTCCTTGGCCAAGGTCGAGAGTTCGACGCTCGAGAGGGTCATACGTGAACGCCCCATCGAGGGGAGGATCAACAAGGCAAACATCACCACGCCCATACCTCCGATCCAGGTCGAAGACATACGCCAAAAGAGCATACCGCGCGGCAGCGCCTCAATATCGTCCAAGATGGTGGCACCGGTGGTCGTGAAGCCCGAAACGCTTTCAAACCAGGCGTTTATCAGATTAAATTCGCCACCCCAAATCAGGTAGGGGAACATACCCACCACGCAGGCCAGCAACCACGAGCCAACCACAACACCGAAGCCCTCTTTGCTCGAAAGTTGCACCTTCTTTTCGACAAAAATCAGCGGAAAAGCACCCAACAGGGCCGTCAGCAGTCCCGAAAGCAGCAGGGGATAGAAGGCCGAGTCCATCCCGCTCACGTAGGATATACCTGCCGAGAGCAGCATAAACGAGGCGATGAAGAGCATCACCATCCCGACATATTTCAGCACCACATCGAAGCGCATATTCTCGAAATTTGTTTGGCTCTAAAGGTTTGGGGTGGGTTAATGTTTTTGTTGTTGGCGGAACTGGGTCGTGAGCGTATCGATGCGCTCTTTGAGCTCCAGCACCTCGTCTTTGCACTCGGCCTTCACGTTGAAGGGGAGGCGGAAGGAGAGGAAATCGCCCAGGCTCTTGTTGATTTTCACAATCGGCTTGACGCAGTAGATGGTCATAAAGTAGTAGAACATCAACAAGATGGCAATCATCACCACGAGCGAAATCAGCACGGGCGTCACCGCACGATAGGCATTCTTCTTCATCTGCTCGGTACGGGGTGCCAACGAACTCTGTGTCGAGGTCATATAGGCCTTCACGGCAGCCGTAAGACGGTGGTAAACAGCCTCGTACTCGTTCGTGTACCACTCCTTACCCAACTCGGCCACACGCTCGTTCACGGCCAGCGAATCGGCCGCCACGAGGGTGGTATCGGCAGCCACCACTGCAGCGATGGCCTCGGCTGCATCGACACGGGCGAGGTAGCCATCGACCAAAATTTTCATTTCCGTAGTAGCAAAGGCCAACGAATCGAGGAACGATTTGTCCAACGCCTCGTTTTGGGCCACCAGCATCACATCCTCCAGATGGGCCATCTCACGACGACACACCTCCTCGTAGGAGCGGTCATCGAGCACCGTGAGGTGGATGAGCGCCACATTTTGGTTGTGGGCTGCGTCCAACATCTCTTTGGCCAATTCGATATTGCGACGGCTCGCCTTGAGGATGTCGCCCGTATCGCGACCCAGGCGGCTCAACTCGACAAAGGAGACCATTCCCGAGAAAAACAAGAGGCAGACGATGCTCAAAAAGCCAATCGTCACCCGTTTTTGCATACCCGTCATACTTCGCTAATTAAAGATTATAGGAGCAAAGATAATCATTTTAATGATTTATCCCACAATTTCGCCCACCAAATCGCCCGCTTCATTCATCGAAATAAGCTTTACACGGCAAATTTGGTTGATATAGCGGGCCTCATAGGGGGCTTCAACCCGACGATAGGCACCCGTAAAGCCAAACATTCGACCACCTCGCTCGGTGCTCTCGAACAGCACCTCCTGCACACGACCGATGGCTCGGGCCGTGAAATCACGATGCAGACGGCTGCACAACTCCTCCAGTTCGGCCACACGACGGGTGGCAATGCTCGACTGCACCTTATCGGGCATCGTTACGGCCGGTGTACCCGGACGCTCCGAGAAGGGGAAGATATGCAGAAACGAGGGGGCCAAATCGGCCAAAAAGTCGTAGGTGGAGCGAAAATCCTCCTCCGTTTCGCCCGGAAAACCGACAATGACATCGATCCCGATAAAGGCATCGGGCATCCGACGACGCACCGCCTCGATGCGCTCTCTGAATTTGGCCGTAGTGTAGCGACGACGCATCAATCCAAGAATCTTATCCGACCCGCTTTGGATGGGGATGTGGAAGTGATGTTGAAATTTAGGTGACGAGGCGCAAAAGTCTATGATTTCGTCGGTTAGAAGATTTGGCTCGATGGAGGAGATACGGTAGCGTTCGATGCCTTCGACCTCGTTCAACGCCCGCAACAAATCCAAGAACGATTCGCCCGTCGTACGGCCGAAATCGCCCGTATTGATGCCCGTAATCACAATCTCTTTCTGTCCCTCGGCGGCAATCTGTTCGGCCTCCTTCACCAAGTCGGCAATCGGCATATTGCGGCTGCTGCCTCGGGCATAGTGAATGGTGCAGTAGGCACACTTGTAATCGCACCCGTCCTGGACCTTCAAAAAGGCACGTGTACGGTCACCCGTCGAGTAGGCGGCAAAGAAGCGGGTGAGGTGCTCGACATCGCAGGCATAGACCGATGCCGAGCCTTTGCCAACGAGTTCAACCACTCGTTGATATAAATCGCCTTTGAAGTTGTTTCCCAACACAATATCAACGCCATCGATGGCGGCTATTTCGTCGGACTTAAGCTGGGCATAACACCCCGTTACGGCAATGATGGCTTGGGGGTTGCGACGGTGGATTTTACGAATCAGATTTCGACATTTCTTGTCGGCATGTTCGGTCACCGAACAGCTGTTGATGACCGCCACGTCGGTCGGCTCGTTGGGGGCGACACGCACAAAACCACCCGCCACAAATTGACGGGCAAGGGTAGAGCTCTCGGCAAAGTTGAGTTTGCAGCCGAGCGTATGGAAATTGACTCTGCGAGGTTGCATATAATCGCTTTTATAACGCTTTCGGTGGCGAAAATACAAAATCTTCGCCGAAAGAGGAGGCGTTTTCCAACAAAAAAATGTATTTTTGTGCGCATTTTAAGACACGCTATGGAATTCATCAACGACCTGGTTCGCTACAGCTACCTGCAAAACGCCTTGTGGGCCGCCATTCTGTCGGGTATCACCTGCGGATTGGTGGGCACCTACATTGTGGCTCGTCGTCGTGTATTCCTGGCCGGAGGCATCACCCACGCCTCGTTTGGCGGATTGGGTGCCGCCTTCTATTTCGGAGCAGAACCCCTGCTTGGTGCCATGGTGGCTGCGGTGGCTGCTGCCCTGGGCATCGAGTGGGCCGAGGGGAGGATGCAACTGCGTGAAGATTCGGCCATCGGCATCCTGTGGGCGGTGGGAATGGCCCTTGGGGCCCTTTTTATGAGTCTTACACCCGGCTACACCTCGGGCGATATGACCGCCTACCTCTTTGGCAGCATTATCACCGTCACCTCGACCGACATCGTGTGGCTCGCTCTGCTCACAGCCGTTGTGGTTGTGGGGGCTATGTTGTGGTTACGACCGGTGATGTATGTCGCCTTTGACCGAAAATTTGCCCAAAGTCGGGGTATTCACACCCGCCTGATTGGCTTTGTGATGGGGGTACTGATGGCCTTGGCCATCGTGCTTTCGATTCGCATTATGGGCATCGTGCTGTTGATTGCCCTCCTGACGATGCCTGTCGTTGGGGCCAATATGGTGAGCAAAGCCTATAACCGCATCGCCTGGATTGCGCCCGTGTTGGCAGTTTTTGGCAACATTATCGGGTTGTATTTGAGCTACATAGGGGAGGTTCCGCCGGGTGCCGCCATCATTTTTACCCTTTCGGTTATGCTATTTAGCATAAAACTATTAACTTTGTCTCGCCAAAAATAACTTTTGACTGCGTGAAAACCATCCATAAACTTGTCCTGAAGTCCTACTTGGGCCCGATGATATTGACCTTCTTTATCGTGATGTTCGTCTTGATGATGAACATCGTGTGGCGTTATATCGACGAGTTGGTAGGTAAGGGTCTGAGCGCCGGTATCATCATCGAGCTGATGACCTACTTTATGGCCAATATGTTGCCGTTGGGTCTGCCGTTGGCGGTGCTTCTGGCGGCCATTATGACAATGGGCAACCTGGGCGAGAACTACGAGTTGTTGGCAATGAAGTCGGCAGGTATGTCGCTCGTGCAGATCACCAAGCCGCTCATCATCTTGATTGGATTAGTTTCGGTGGGCAGTTTCTTCATCGGCAACAACCTTGTCCCTTATGCCAACAAGAAGATTCTAAGCATCCTATACGACATCCGACAACAGAAGCAGACCCTCGAATTCCAAGACGGGCTCTTCTTCAACGGCATCGACGACATGTCGATTCGTGTGGGCCATCAGGACCCCGAAACGCACCTTCTGACCGATGTGCTGATCTACGACAACCGTGCCACCAACGGCAATATGAACACCATCGTGGCCGACTCGGGCTACATCCGCCTCTCGGACGACAAGCGCTTCCTGCTCGTCACGCTCTACCAGGGCGAGATGTACGAGCAGACCCGCACCACAGCGGGTAACAACCAATGGTACACCAAGAGTTCGTTGCGCCACCACATCTTCGACCATCAGGAGCAGGTGATTCCGATGACGGGCTTCGATATGGGTCGCAGCAGTTCGGACCAATTCTCAAACAGCCAAACCAAGAATATCAACGAGTTGCAGGACGACATCGACTCGCTCGAAAATATGGCCAACAACGCCGCCCGCACCTCCTATCAGCCCCTGTTGAAGGAGCGCATCTTCACGTTGGAGGAGACCGTCGTACCGCCCCCCGACAGCCTGAAAATCGATCGTTCGGCCTTTGGCGAGATCGTGGTATTGGACTCGATTCAGAACCTCTCGACCCGCCAAAAGGAGCGCATCTGGGATTTGGCTCGCTCGGCCTCGAAGAACTCCAGAAGTATGTTCACCATCGACGAGTCGAACACCAAGGAGGCGCTCAATCAGCTCTACCGCTCGAAGGTGGAGTGGCACAAGAAGATGTCGCTGCCCGTCTCGATTATGATCTTCTTCCTGATTGGTGCCCCGCTCGGAGCCATCATCCGCAAGGGTGGTCTGGGTATGCCGGTGGTGGTGTCGGTCATCTTCTTTGTGATCTACTACATCATTTCGCTCTCGGGCGAGAAGGCGGCCAAAGAGGGTAATTGGGATGCCTTCTACGGTATGTGGCTATCCACCTTCATCCTCACACCCGTTGCCCTCTACCTAACCTACAAGGCAACCAACGACTCGGCGCTGCTCGATACGGATTGGTACCAGGGTCGCATCAAGATGTTGCAGGAGAAGCTGAAACCCTACACCGACAAGGTGAAGGCCAAACTGAAAATTAAACGCAAAAAATAGCTATGGAACAACCAAGTGTATTGAATACGGTCGAAGAGGCCATCGAAGATTTCCGCCAAGGCAAGGTGGTGATTGTGGTCGATGACGAAGACCGAGAGAACGAAGGCGACTTCATTGTGGCCGCCGAGTTAATCACCCCCGAAGTGGTCAATTTTATGTTGCACGAGGGGCGTGGTGTGCTCTGCGCTCCGCTGTCGGAGAAGCGGTGCGACGAGCTGGGGTTGCAGATGATGGAGCAGAACAACACCTCGCTCTTGGGCACCCCCTTTACCGTGTCGTGTGATCTGCTGGGCCACGGCTGTACGACGGGTGTTTCGGCCCACGACCGTGCCGCTACGTTGCGTGCATTGGCCAACCCCGAGACCCTGCCCACCGACCTGGGTCGCCCGGGTCACATCAACCCGTTGCGTGCCCGTGATCGCGGTGTATTGCGCCGTCCGGGCCACACCGAGGCCGCCATCGACCTGGCCCGTATGGCCGGTCTGCAACCTGCGGGTGTGCTGATCGAGGTGATGAACGAGGATGGCACGATGGCTCGTCTTCCTCAGCTGGTTGAGATTGCCAAGAAGTTCGACCTGAAGATTATCTCCATCGCCCAGATGATTGCCTACCGTCTGCGTGAGGAGTCGATCGTAGAGCGTGGTGTCACCGTACCGCTGCCCACCGCCTGGGGCGACTTTATGATTACCCCCTTCCGCCAGAAGAGCAACGGGGTGGAGCACGTAGCCCTTACGAAGGGTACGTGGAGCGAGGATGAGCCGGTGCTGATTCGTGTTCACTCGTCGTGCGCCACGGGCGATATTTTCGGCTCGTATCGTTGCGACTGCGGCGATCAGCTCCACACGGCGATGCAGATGATCGAGCGTGAGGGCAAGGGTGCCATTGTCTATCTGAACCAAGAGGGTAGAGGCATCGGTCTGTGCAACAAGATTCACGCCTACAAGCTCCAGGATCAGGGCTTGGATACCGTAGATGCCAACATCCACCTGGGCTTCAAGGCCGACGAGCGTGACTACGGCGTAGGTGCAAGCATCATCCGTGAGTTGGGCATCCGCAAGATGCGCCTGATGACCAACAACCCCTCGAAGAAGGCGGGCCTGGAGGGCTACGGCCTCACCATCGACCGCATCGAGCCGATTGTCATTAGCCCCAACCCCTACAACGAGCGTTACCTCTCGACCAAGCAGGAGCGTATGCACCACACGCTGGGTCTGGAGAAGAAATAACCGCAAAAAACGAAAAGTGCAATGAAGGCCAAAGAGTTACGCATCGTCTTTATGGGTACGCCCGAGTTTGCCGTACCCTCGCTTCGTGCCTTGGTCGAGGGTGGCTACAACGTGGTAGCGGTCGTTACGATGCCCGACAAACCCGCCGGCCGTGGTCAGCAGTTGCGTGAGAGCGACGTGAAACGTGCCGCCGTGGAGCTTGGGTTGCCCGTACTGCAACCCGAGAAGCTGCGTGACGAAAACTTTGTGGCTGCGTTACAAGAGCTGAAGCCCGACCTGGGCATTGTCATTGCCTTCCGTATGTTGCCCGAGGTGGTATGGGCGATGCCCCGCCTGGGCACCTTCAACCTGCACGCCTCGTTGCTGCCCGAATACCGAGGTGCCGCCCCCATCAATTGGGCCATCATCAATGGCGACACCGAGACGGGCGTGACAACCTTCTTACTCAACCACGAGATTGACAAGGGTGCCATTGTCGGACAACTGCGTGAGCCGATTGCCCCCGAGGACAACATCGGCACACTCTACGACCGTCTGATGCACCTCGGCACGGGGTTGGTCCTCGATACGGTTGAGAAGTTGGCGGCAGGAGAGGTCAATCCCATCGAGCAACAACACATCGACGAACGAACACTCAAACCGGCACCCAAGATTTTCAAAGAGGATTGTTTGATCGATTGGCACAAAGGTGGGTGCGAAATTGTCGATTTTGTA
>CALAQA010000090.1:0-3871 GCA_937889065.1 uncultured Alistipes sp. | reverse complement strand
GTTTCGTTAAATTCCTTAAATTCCCTAAACTCTTTAATTTCCTTATTCTCCCCACTTTTGCAGCACGGGTTACATTTTTGTAACCCGGCCATAAAGACCTATGAGGCCTATAAGACCTATGGGTCGTTATAAGAGGCCGACCTAATCCCCATAACGACCTATAAGACCTATAATGACCTATAGCGACCTTATCATCTTCCTCAATTCTAAATTTTGAATTAAAAAAAAGAGGGCCGTGAAAAATCACGACCCTCTTTTTTTACTCCAGCGCTTTGCGGAGGGCTTTGGCCAACTGATCGGGGCACGAGGTGCCGCGACCTCGGCAGTCGATGCCCTCCAGGCGGGCGATGGCCTCGTCGGCCTGCATCCCTTGGACCAATGCCGCCACGCCCTGCGTGTTGCCGTGACATCCGCCGGCGAAGCTCACTTGGGCAATGGTACGATCTTCGTTCAGCGTGACGATGATGGCCTGCGAGCAGGTCCCTTGGGTGGGGTAGGTGATGGTTTTCTTCATAGTTCGAGTTAAAAAAAGGGGGCAGACAAACTCGTTGTTCGCCGCCCCCGAGGTTTTACGTCTCCCGCTTTGGGAACTACTGCTGCTGCAACGACGAGGGGTCGGCAACAACCATATTCTTGTCGATGCGCAACGTTACGTCGCTATCCACCTCAATCAAGAGGGTCGTCTCCTTGACCTCCTTCACGGTGGCGTAGATGCCGCCGGCGGTGATGATCTTGTCACCCTTCTTGAGCGAATCGCGGAACTGCTGCATCTGCTTGCGGCGCTTGGCCTCGGGACGCCACATAAAGAGCCACATCACGAGGAACATCAGGCCGAGCATAATCAGGAAACTGTACTGCTGCATAAAGCCGGGCTGCGGCTCGGTAGGTACTGCTTGCAAGAAATTAATCATCTTTCTATTGGTTTTAAGTGTTACGTTTGTTTGCTATTTTTTTTGTTTCGACAAATATAGTCGATAATTTTTCGTTTTGCAAATCTCGGTGGCCCCTCTTTTGGTCGTTTCGTTACTCAATCTCGGCCTCCACCCATAGCTTGAGCGGCTCGGTGCCACCCTCCAGGTGCAGCTTCAGCAGTTTGAGTTGCCAGCCCCACTCCCCTCGGCTGTCGAAGTAGAGGGTCGCCGCACGGCTCGACTCGGGGGCCATCGGCTCACGGCTCAGCTCCAAGGTGGTGCATCCGCAGGTGCGCTCCACCTCTCGGACGAGGGTAACTCGCTGCGAGGCGTTGCGAAAGGCAAGCGGGTAGGCCAAAATCTCCCCCTCGTGCATCCGCCCCAGACGGATGGTGTCGCTGCCGCCCCGAGCCAGCATCGCCTCGTCGATAAGAATCGTATGGGCGGCACTGATCTGTTGTTGTGCAGGGCGTGGGCTGCACGCCGCAGCGAGCATCGCCACACCGACAAGAACGCCTCGGAGTCGCATTTTATTGCCTTACATACGCTCCGGCACGTCGATGCCGATGAGCTTCATACCCTTGCGAATCACACGGGCCACCATCGAGGCGAGTTGCAGACGCAACTTGCGCACCTCCGCATCGCTCTCCTTGAGAATCGAGTGGTCGTGGTAGTAGCCGTTGAACGACTTGGCCAGCTCGTAGATGTAGGCGGCAATCACCGACGGTGCAAACTGCTCACCGGCCTGGGCTACGATGGCGGGGTAGTCGGCCAACATCTTCACCAGCTCAATCTCCTCGGGGATGTAGGCTGCCTCGGCCTTGCCCTCCATCGAAAGACCCTGTTCGGCAGCCTTACGCAGCACCGAGCAGATGCGGGCGTGGGTGTACTGGATGAAGGGACCCGTGTTGCCGTTGAAGTCGATCGACTCGCGGGGGTCGAACAACATCGTCTTCTTGGGATCGACCTTCAGGATGAAGTACTTCAAGGCACCCAGACCGACCATCGTCGATACGGCCTCGGCTTCCTCCTCCGTGCAACCATCCAGCTTGCCCAGCTCGGCCGACATCTCACGGGCCGTCTTGACCATTGCCGCAATCAGGTCGTCGGCATCGACCACCGTACCCTCGCGCGACTTCATCTTACCCTCGGGCAGCTCCACCATACCATACGACAGGTGGGTGATGTGGTCGCTCCAGTCGGCATAGCCGAGCTTCTTGATGACGAGCTTCAGCACCTGGAAGTGGTAGTTCTGCTCGTTACCCACGACATAGATCATATCGTCGAGCTTGTTATCCTCGAAACGGCGGAAGGCCGTACCCAGATCCTGCGTCATATAGACCGACGTGCCGTCGCCACGCAACAGCAGCTTCTCGTCCAGCCCGTCGCCCGTCAGGTCAATCCATACCGAGTTGTCGTCACGGCGGTAGAAGACCCCCTTCTTGAGGCCCTCCTCGACGAGCGACTTACCCAGCAGGTAGGTCTGCGACTCGTAATAAACCTTGTCGAAATCGACACCCAGGGCCTTGTAGGTCACGTCGAAACCCTCGTAAACCCAGCCGTTCATCATCTCCCAGAGGTTGCGTACCTCCTCGTCGCCCGTCTCCCACTTGCGCAGCATCTCCTGTGCCTGGAGTATCACGGGAGCCGTCTTCTTGGCCTCCTCCTCGCTCTTGCCCTCGGCCATCAACTCCTTGATTTGGGCCTTGTAGTGCTTGTCGAACTCGACATAGTATTTACCTACGAGGTGGTCGCCCTTCATACCCGATGTCTCGGGGGTCTCGCCATTGCCATAGAGCTGCCAAGCAAGCATCGACTTGCAGATGTGTATGCCTCGGTCGTTTACCAAGTTTACCTTGATGACGTTATGACCGTTGGCTTTGAGGATTGTTGCCACCGAGTAGCCGAGTAGGTTGTTGCGTATATGTCCGAGGTGCAACGGCTTGTTGGTGTTGGGCGACGAGTACTCAATCATTATGGTACGTCCCGTAGCGGGCGCCATACCGTAGTTCTCGCTCGCTACAATCTCGCCGAAGCGAGCAGCCCAAAACGAAGTATCTACCGAGAGGTTAAGAAAGCCCTTGATGACGTTGAAACCCTTAATCTCGGGGGTGCTTGCCACAATCTTCTCGCCAAGCTCCGTAGCTGTTGCCTCGGGCGACTTGCGCGAGGCGCGCAGCAAACCGAAGACAACTACCGTGTAGTCGCCCTCAAACTCCTTGCGGGTCTTCTGTATCTGTAATGTCGAGCTATCCTCAATGCCGTAAAGCTCCTTTGCAGCATTAGCAACGACGCCCGAAATGAACTCTTCGATGTTTATCATAACTTATAATATTATTATACTTTGCCGCAAAGGTACAGTTTCTTTGTCAAAAAATCGCCACTTCACGCGAAAAATTATACCTTTGTAGCGGAAATTAACCGAAGAATTGCCGAAATATGAAGATTGCCGACATAGAGCTTGGGCATCAGCCCCTATTTCTCGCACCGATGGAGGATGTTACCGACCCCTCGTTTCGCTATATGTGTAAGCGTTTCGGGGCGGATGTGGTATATACCGAGTTTATATCGTCCGATGGTCTGATTCGCGATGCGTGGAAGTCGCGCGCAAAGCTCAATATCGCCGATGAGGAGCGCCCTGTGGGCATACAGATTTACGGACATCTTATAGAGCCTATGGTCGAGGCGGCACGTATTGCCGAGAGCGCCAATCCCGATATTATCGACATCAACTTCGGCTGTCCCGTCAAGAAGATTGCCGCTCGTGGTGCTGGCTCGGGTATGATGCGCGACCCCGACCTTATGGTAGAGATGACACGCCAGATTGTGCGCGCTGTGCGTAAGCCTGTAACTGTCAAGACACGCCTCGGTTGGAGCGATGATATGCGCAATATCGAGGAGATAGCCCTGCGCCTGCAAGATGTTGGCATCGCGGCACTTACGATACATGGCCGCACACG
>CALAQA010000089.1:0-5320 GCA_937889065.1 uncultured Alistipes sp. | reverse complement strand
CTTCAAAGACTGCTTCATATCGGCCACCACGACCTTCTCCATACGCTCACGTTTCAGCGTGCGACGCTCGCTGTGGGCCGATTCGAGCGGGATGAAGCGATCGACACCCACCTCGGTGGCCTTCTCCAGAAACCACTCGTAGCGGTCGTTGTTCTTGGTCGGTGCCACGGCCATCGTCAGGTGGTAGGGGAGCGGCTCAAAGGGCGACTCGGTGTGATGGATGGTCACCGTGCAACGCTTCGGGTGGTCGTCGGTAATGGTGGCGTGGTAGAGGTTGCCCCGACCATCGGTCAGGTGCAGCTCTTCGCCCTTCGTGAGGCGCAATACCCGAATGCAGTGTTTCGACTCCTCCTCGCTGAGGGTATAAGTGGGGAGTGTAATTTCAGGGGCATAAAATAGTTGCATACCGAAATTTTCCTTATCTTTGCTCGTTAATAGATGCAAAGTTATAAAAAAAATCGATAAAGCCTACTTATGAGACACATTGCTTGGCTCTTTGCCCTTTTAGTTATGATGACAATCCCTTCGTGCAACTCCTCGTCGGTCGAGGAGCAGAATCCCCTCTTGGTGGAGTGGGATACCCCCTACGGCGTGCCCCCCTTCGATCAAATCAAGGTGACGCACTACATCCCCGCTTTCGAAGCGGCGATGGCCGAGCATCAGGCCGAGATTGAGGCCATTGTGAAGGTGCGTTCGGTACCCGATTTCGAGAACACCATCCTGGCCTTCGACAATGCGGGTCGCAAGTTGGAGCAGGTGGCACTGGTCTTCGGTATGCTGGCCGCCGCCGATACCAACCCCGAAATGCAGGCCGTGGAGGCTGAGATGATGCCCCGTCTGGCGGTACATAGCGACCAAATTATGCTCAACGAGCTGCTCTTTGCCCGCATCAAAGAGGTCTATGACCGCCGCAAGGAGTTCGGGCTCGATGCCGAGCAGCTGCGTCTGGTGGAGAAGACCTACACCGAGTTTGTTCGCTCGGGAGCGCTACTCGAGGCTCAGGAGCGTGAGCGTCTGAAGGCCATCAACGAGGAGCTGTCGGCCACCTCCGTGAAGTATGGCCAAAACATCCTCTCGGAGAACAACGCCTACCAACTCGTGCTCGAAAGCAAGGATTTGATCGGCATCCCCTCGTCGATTCGCGATATGGCCTCGGAGCGTGCCAAGGAGCTGGGTCACAGCGGTAAATATGTCTTCACGCTCCACAAGCCGAGCCTGATTCCCTTCTTGACCTATGCCGAGAATCGTGCCCTGCGCGAGGAGATCTACTCCGCCTACCTGAATCGTTGCAACAACAATAACGAGCTGGATAACAAACAGCTCATCAACGACTTCATCCGCCTGCGTATCGAGAAGGCCAAGTTGCTTGGTTACAAGAACTACGCCGACTATGTCATCTCGAACGAGATGGCCGCTTCCACCTCGGCTGTCTATGACCTGTTGAATGAGATTTGGACCCCCGCCGTCGAGCGTGCGAAGGGCGAGCTTGACGAGATGCTGCCCCTCTTTGAGAAGGACCACCCGGGCGAGAAGTTCGCCTCGTGGGATTGGTGGTACTACGCCGAGAAGGTGCGCAAGAAGAACTACGCCCTCGATGAGGAGATGTTGCGCCCCTACTTCTCGTTGGACGCCGTGCGCAGCGGTATCTTCTTCTTGGCCAACCGCCTCTACGGCATCACCTTCCGCCCCATTTCGGTGCCTGTCTATAATGCCGAGGTGTCGGCCTACGAGGTGCTCGATACCGACAATTCGCACATCGGTGTCCTCTACTTCGACTACCACCCCAGAGATGGCAAGGGTCAGGGTGCTTGGTGTGGTAACTATGTGGAGCAGAGCTATGTGGATGGCAAGCGTGTGGCCCCCGTCGTGTCGATTGTCTGCAACTTTACCCGCCCGACCGCCTCGCTGCCCTCGCTTCTGACGTTGGACGAGGCCGAGACCCTCTTCCACGAGTTTGGTCACGCCCTGCACTTCCTGTTCCACGACGTGAAGTATCGTGGTTTGTCGGAGGTCGAGGGTGACTTTGTCGAGCTGCCCTCGCAGGTGATGGAGAATTGGGCTTTCCACCCCGAACTGCTCAAGCACTACGCCGTGCACCACCGCACGGGCGAGGTCATTTCGCAGAACATCATCGAGAAGATGCAGCGTGCCGAGCTCTTCAATCAGGGCTTTATGACCACCGAGCTGATTGCCGCCTCGCTTTCGGATTTGGACATCCACTCGATGAGCGAGTATGTCCCCTTCGACCCGATAGCCTTCGAGCGTCACGCCCTCTATGTGCAGCGTGGTATGAATCCCGAAATTGAGCCTCGCTACCATTACCCCTACTTCAGCCACATCTTCGATGGTGGCTACTCGGCAGGTTACTACTTCTACACCTGGGCCGAGGTGCTCGATAAGGATGCCTTCGAGGCCTTCCGCGAGAGTGGCGACCTGTTCAACCGTGAGGTGGCTGCCCGCCTGCGCAAACTGCTCGAGAGCGGTGGCTCGAAGCCGGGTATGACCCTCTACCGCGAATTCCGAGGCAAGGATCCCGACAAGACGGCGATGCTCGTAGGTCGTGGTCTGATTGAAAAACCCGTCGAGGAGCCCGTTGAGGAGGTCGCCGAACCGACTGCCGAGGAGGTGAAGGTTGAGCCGAAGGCGGATGCAATGAACGGCTGGAAATAACCCCGAGAGACAAGAAACTTAAATAAAAACACGAAAAGATGAAAAAGTTAATTCTTATGGCAACTGCTTTTGTTGCTGTGGCTTGTGGCGATAACTCCGTTCCGCAGGCACAGTATCCCGAGCTCGACTTGCAGAATCCGCTGCTGGCCGAGTGGAACACCCCCTACCAAACGCCTCCCTTCTCGCTCATCAAGTTGGAGCACTTCGAGCCGGCCATCGATGCCGCCATCGCCTGCTCACGTGCCGAGATCGAGGCCATCGTAACCAACCCCGCCAAGCCCACCTTTGGCAACACGATTCTGGCCCTGGAGCGCAATGGCGAGCTGCTGAACAAGGTGTCGGGCGTCTTCTACAACCTGATGGGTACGGACGCTACGCCCGAGATGCAGGAGGTAGCCCAGCGTATTCAGCCCAAGCTGACCGAGTTGAGCAACGACGTGTCGCTCAATGCCGAGCTGTTTGCTCGTGTGAAGGCCGTCTATGACAATCCCCCGATGTTTATGTCCACGGCCGAGGAGAAACTCTTGGAGGATACCTACCAGGGCTTTGCCCGCAGCGGTGCCGCCCTCTCGGAGGAGGATAAGGAGCTCTATCGTCAGTATTCGGGCGAGTTGGCAGCCCTCACGTTGCAGTTTGGTCAGAATGCCCTGAAGGCCACCAACGCCTTCACGCTCAACATCACCGACAAGCGTCAGGTGGCCGAGCTGCCCGACTTTGTGAAGGAGGCGATGGCTGCCGAGGCCAAGAGCCGAGGCCAGCAGGGTTGGACCGTGACGTTGCAGGCTCCGAGCTACATCCCCTTTATGACCTACTCGTCGAATCGTGAGCTCAAGGAGCAGCTCTATCGTGCCTACAACTCGCGTGCGTTGGGCGGTGAGTTCGACAATACGGAGGTGATTCGCGGCATTGTGAATACCCGCCTCAAGTTGGCCAACCTGTTGGGTTACGAGACCTATGCCGACTTCACGCTGGAGCGTCGTATGGCCGAGACCACCGAGACGGTCGAGAACTTCCTGGAGGAGCTGCTGACGGCCACCCGTGAGCGTGCCGACGAGGAGGTGCGCACCATTGCCGAGTATGCCGCTTCGCAGGGCTTCGAGGGTCAGCTGATGCCCTGGGATTGGGCCTACTACACCGAGAAGTACAAGGATGAGAAGTATGCCCTTTCGGACGAGGTGGTGAAGCCCTACTTCAAGTTGGAGAATGTCAAGAAGGGTGTCTTTATGTTGGCCAACAAGCTCTACGGCCTGACCTTTACCGAGACCACCGAGATCGAGGGCTACCATCCCGAGACGACGGTCTATGAGGTGACCGACGAGACGGGCCGTCATATGGCTGTCCTCTATCTCGATTTCCACCCCCGTTCGACGAAGCGTGCCGGTGCCTGGATGACCGACTTCCGTGGCTCGAAGATTGTCGATGGCGTGGAGACCCGCCCGCTGGTTTCGCTGGTGATGAACTTCTCGAAGCCGACCGAGTCGAAGCCCGCCCTGCTGACCTACGACGAGGTGGAGACCTTCCTGCACGAGTTTGGTCACGGCCTGCACGGTATGCTGGGCGAGGGTGAGTTCGGCTCGCAGACCGGTACGTCGGTCTATCGTGACTTTGTTGAGCTGCCGTCGCAGATTATGGAGAATTGGGCTACCGAGAAGGAGTTCCTGGATATGTGGGCCGCACACTACGAGACGGGCGAGCCGATGCCCGCCGAGATTGTCGAGCGCATCGTGGCTGCCCAGAACTACCTGGCCGCCTACGCCAACGTGCGTCAGCTTTCGTTCGGTATGAGCGATATGGCTTGGCACACCCTCACCGAGCCTTTCGAGGGAGATGTGGCTGCCTTCGAGAAGGCCGCTATGGAGCCTACGCAGGTGATGCCCTTCGTGGACGGCACGGCGATGGGTCCCGCCTTCACGCATATCTTCTCGGGCGGTTATGCGGCCGGTTACTACGGCTACAAGTGGGCCGAGGTGTTGGAGGCCGATGCCTTCTCGATGTTCAAGGAGCAGGGCATCTTCAACCGTGAGGTGGCCGATAAGTTCCGTGAGCACATCCTCTCGAAGGGTGGCACGGAGCACCCGATGAAGCTCTACGAGGCTTTCCGTGGCCACAAGCCCGCTACGCAGGCGCTGATTGACAAGATTTTGGGTGAGTAATTCCTACTCCCACCAATAAGAAAAGCCGACCTCGCAACAGAGGTCGGCTTTCTTGTGTATTAAGGGGTCGCTACTCCAACTCGGGAGCCCAACCGCCCAAGACAAAGGCGGGGTCTTGGTACTTCTCGATTAACTCCTTGTCACGCTCCGCATCCAGACGACGCGAGCCCTTCAGACGCTCCGAGTAGTCGATCGGGTTGCCCTCCGTGTCACGGCTGTCATACTCCCAGTAGCGCTGCTCGACAAGGCGGTCGGGAAGACCATACCAACCGATGGGTTGGATGTTGTTCATCGTGCAGTGAATCAGCACCGCCTCGCAGTAGTCGTATTTGGGGTTGGTGCGGGCAATGACGGCACGGTTGCCGACACCCTCGAAGTGGCAGCGCACGAAGACGTTGCCGTGGTTCTCGTTCGTGTTGCGGATCCACATGAAGGGACCGCCCGAGATGAGTTCGCAACTATCGTAGAAACCGGGGCCGCGACCCAGGATCGAGTCG
>CALAQA010000088.1:0-10456 GCA_937889065.1 uncultured Alistipes sp. | reverse complement strand
CTTACCATACTTATATATTATAACTCGCCAACAAGGTCGCGAATAACCACCGATGCACACCCGATGCCGAACAGGGCAGGGATGTAGGAGATGGTGCCGACCTGCGATTTTTTGTTTTGCTCCTCGGCGATGATCATCGCCCCCTCACGCACCGGTTCGGGCGAGAAAACCGCCTTAAAACCCTTGTAAACCCCCACCTTGTGGAGTCGCTTGCGCAACATATGGGCCAAGGGGCAGTGGTGGGTCTTCGAGATGTCTTTGATTTCGAGCTGCGTGGGGTCGGTCTTGGCCCCTGCCCCCATCGAACTGACGAGTTTCAGCCCCCGCTCACGAGCCGCCACAATGAGGGCCAATTTGGGCGAGAGGGTATCGATGCAATCGACCACATAGTCGTAGTGTGCCGCATCGAGCAACGTGTAGGTCTCCTCGTCTTTGATGTAGCGATTGACGATGGTCAGCTCAATTTCGGGGTTGATGTCCCGCAACCGCTCGGCTAACACCTCGGCCTTCGGACGACCGATGGTGGAGTGGAGGGCCAAAAGCTGTCGGTTGATGTTCGTCAGGCCGACCACATCGGCATCGGCAAGGGTCATCCGACCCACTCCGGCACGGGCAATCATCTCGGCCGCATAGGCACCGACACCGCCCAGACCCACGACCAAAACGTGCGATTGACGCAAGATGTCGAGTTTCTCTTTTCCGAGCAATAATTCGGTGCGTTCCAACCAATTATCCATATCTATTTTCTAAATAACTTTAGGTAGTTTTCGTAGGTGGCCTGCTGCAATTCTTCGCAGGTAATGCCCTTCGCTTCGGCCGCCTTTTCGTAGATTTCCGCCAGGGGCATCCGGCTTTCGTCGGTCTCGATGAAGAGTTGTTCGAGCGGCACACGACGCAACGCCTCCTGTGTCTTCGGGGAGCGAAACGTACGCTCGCCAAACGAGAGGTAAAAGCCCCGCCGAATGAGTCGTTCGGCTAACGCTGCGGAGCCGATAAATCCGTGAAAAATCACCGCCGGCAGATGCACCTCGTCGAGTGCCTTTAAGACCTCTTCGCAGGCCCGTACCACGTGCAGCACAACGGGCTTGCGGTGCTCTTCGGCCAAGCGCAGTTGTGCCTGAAAAAGAGCCGTTTGCAACGAGAAATCGACCTCCGATGCTTTGTCCAATCCAATCTCGCCAACGGCCTCGGCCGAGGCGATTTCGTCGGTCGTGGGCAGCACTCCTTCACCCGCCTTCCACGGATGCACTCCGACCGTCAGGATGGTCAAGGCATCGGTCTGTAGGTGGGTGTGAATATCGACAAAGGGTATCATCTGACAAAGATACAAATTGTTTTTCGTTTTCACGCTCTTTTTGCCCCTCGTCGCCCCAAAAACCGATGCTTAAAATTTATTTTAAGTTATTTTACTATTTAATCGCCGTTTGGTAAGGTTTTCCGAGAAAAAAGTTGTATTTTCGCCCGCGAATTATGGTGTTAGCCCAATAACAGCAAAAACAAACTAAATTCAACAAATAATTTTTTAATCACTTAACCAAACTCTATGTCGAAAATCATTACTTTACGCAAGGGTCTCGACATCAATCTCGAGGGTGCAGCCGCACAGCAGGTATCGGTTCTGCCGATGGCCTCGGAGTACGGCGTATCGCCTTTGGATTTTGAGGGTGTAACTCCCAAGTTGCTGGTTAAGGCAGGTGATGAGGTAAAGGCCGGTACGCCGCTCTTCTTCAGCAAGAACGACGAGCGTATTCTCTTTACGTCGCCCGTGAGCGGTGTGGTGGCTGCCATCAACCGCGGCGAGAAGCGCAAGGTGCTCTCGGTTACGGTAACCCCTGCCCAGCAGCAGAGCTACGAGGAGTTCCCCAAACTCAATCCGAAGTCGGCATCGCGCGAGGAGGTGGTCGAGCTGCTGCTCAAGTCGGGTCTGTGGCCGATGATTCAGCAGCGTCCCTATGGCATCATTGCCAATCCTTCGGATCAGCCGAAGGCGATCTTTGTATCGGCGTTTGATTCGGCTCCGCTGGCTCCCGATTTCAACTACGTGTTGGGCGGCGAGATGGAGCACGTCGAGGCGGGTCTTGCCCTGTTGGGTCGTCTGACCTCGGGCAAGGTACACCTGTCGATGCGTGCCCAGTCGGAGGGTAAGTTTGCCGCCGTGTCGGGTGTCGAGCTGCACACCTTTGCAGGCAAGCACCCCGTAGGCAACGTCGGCGTACAGATCCACCACATCGATCCCGTAAACAAGGGCGAGGTGGTATGGACGGTAAACATCCAGGATGTAGCCATTATGGGTCGCTTGGTGAAGACGGGTCGTGTGGATATGACCAAGACGATTGCCCTGACCGGTTCGGAGGTGGCTTCGCCCCGCTACTGCAAGGTGATTGCCGGTGCCGGTATCGCTTCGCTCGTCGAGGGCAACATCAAGCCCCAGAAGGAGGGCGATTCGGTGCGTATCATCTCGGGCAACGTGCTCACGGGTGTGAAGCGCACGGCCGAGGAGCACCTCTCGTTCTACGCCAACCAGCTCACCATCATCCCCGAGGGTGACAAGTACGAGCTGTTCGGTTGGATGATGCCGCGCTTCAAGAAGTTCTCGGTATCGCGTGCCTACTTCTCGTGGCTCTGCCCCAAGAAGCAGTACAAGCTCGATACGAATCTGAATGGCGGTGAGCGTCCCTTCGTGGTTTCGGGTCTCTATGAGCAGTATCTGCCGATGGATATCTATCCGGTCTATCTGTTGAAGGCCTGCCTGGCGGGTGATATCGACAAGATGGAGAACCTGGGTATCTATGAGGTCGTTGAGGAGGATATCGCCCTGTGCGAGTTTGTCGATCCCTCGAAGATCGAGATGCAGCAGGTATTGCGCAATGGTATTAACTTAATGATTAAGGAGGCATAACGATGAAGGCATTGAGAAACATTGTAGATAAGCTGAAGCCGACCTTCTCCAAGGGTGGAAAGTTGAGCTTCCTGCAGTCCACCTTCGAGGGCTTCGAGACCTTCCTCTTCGTGCCCAACGAGACGACGCAGAAGGGTGCCCATATCCGCGACTGCAACGATATGAAGCGTACGATGATTATGGTGATTGTCGCCCTCATCCCCGCCTTCTTGTTCGGTTGCTACTGGGCCGGTGCCCAGGTGGGCCTCGAGGGGCTGACGGCCTTCTTCTATGGTCTGGTACGTATTCTTCCGATGGTGGCCACCTCGTATATCGTGGGTCTTGCCATCGAGTTCTATTTTGCTCAGATTCGCGGCCACGAGATCAACGAGGGTTTCCTTGTGTCGGGTCTGCTGATTCCGATGATTATGCCCATCTCGACCCCGCTGTGGATGGTCGGCCTGGCTACTGCCTTTGCCGTCATCTTCGGTAAGGAGGTATTCGGCGGTACGGGTATGAACGTCTTTAACCCCGCACTTTTGGCTCGTGCCTTCGTCTTCTTCGCCTACACGCCCCAGATTTCGGGTGAGCAGGTGTGGTATTCGTCGTGGACGATGATGGGTGCCCAGGTCGATGGCGTGACGGGTGCTACGGCCCTCGAGAAGCTCGCTTCGACGGGTACGATGGGCGATTGGACGGCTATGGATGCCTTCCTGGGCTTCATTCCCGGTTCGTTTGGTGAGACCTCGACGCTGGCTATCCTGATTGGTGCCGTCGTTCTGCTCGGCACGGGCATCGCTTCGTGGCGTACGATGATCTCGGTATTTGTCGGCGGTCTGGCGATGGGTTACCTGTTCCAGGCACTCGGCGTGACGGAGTATCCCGCTTGGTGGCACCTCATCGTAGGTGGTTTTGCCTTCGGTGCCGTCTTTATGGCTACCGACCCCGTCACCTCGTCGCAGACCAACACCGGTAAGTACATCGTCGGCTTTATGACGGGTGCCATTGCCGTGCTGATTCGCGTGGTGAACCCCGCCTATCCCGAGGGTATGATGCTGGCCATCCTCTTTATGAATGCCCTGGCTCCGCTGGTGGACTACTTCGTGGTTGAGGCCAACATCTCGCGTCGTAAGAATCGTGTTAAAACCGTTAAATAGTTGAAGTGTTATGAATAAGAATAGTAATACCTATATTATCATCTATTCGACGGTGATGGTTGTTGTGGTGGCCACGCTGCTGGCTGTGGCTTCGCTGGCACTGAAGAGCCGTCAGGATGCCAACATCCTGAACGAGAAGAAGGAGGCCATTCTGGCTTCGCTCTCGATGGTGGGCCAGAACTACGACGAGTGTATCACGGCTTACGTCGTAAATGGTGATGGTGAGAAGGTGGAGGGTCAGGATCCTCTGCAACTTCTGTTTGACCTGCCTACGGCCTTCGAGCAGCAGACGCTTCCCGTCTTCGAGGCGCAGGACGGCCGCATTGTAGTTCCCGTGTCGGGTACCGGTCTTTGGGGTCCGATGTGGGGCTATGTGGCGCTGGAGCAGGATATGAATACGGTTTCGGGTATCGTTTTGGACCACGCCGGTGAGACGCCGGGTCTGGGTGCCGAGGTGGCTACCCCCAAGCACCAGGCTATGTACAAGGGCAAGACCCTGTTCGAGGGCGACGAGTTTGTCTCGATCACCCTGCGCAAGGGCGGTGCCAAGGACGAGGCTCACGAGGTGGATGCCATTTCGGGTGGTACGAAGACCTCGGATGGTGTGACCGATATGTTGAAGAAGAGCCTGGGTGCCTACCTGCCTCTGCTGGAGAGCAAGAAGGCCTCGGAGGAGCCTTCGGCAGCTTGTGAAACCGAGTGTGAAACGAATAATGTAGAGAACAATGAGTAGCAAGAATCTGAAATATCTGACCGGTCCGTTCTCGGCGAACAACCCGGTCATCGTGCAGATCTTGGGTATCTGCTCGGCGCTGGCTGTAACCGTACAGCTCAAGCCTGCCATCGTGATGGCTCTCTCGGTGACGGCCGTAACGGCCTTCGCAAACCTGGTGATGTCGCTCTTGCGCAAGGGTCTTCCCTCGCGTATCCGCATCATCGTTCAGCTGGTGGTCATTGCCTCGCTGGTAATTCTGGTGGACCAGGTGCTCAAGGCCTTCGTTTATGATGTGTCGAAGCAGCTGTCGGTCTATGTGGGTCTGATCATTACGAACTGTATCGTGATGGGTCGTGTCGAGGCCTTCGCATTGGGTAACGGCCCCTGGGCTTCGTTCCTCGATGGTATCGGCAACGGTCTGGGTTACGGTCTGATTCTGGTCATTGTGGCCTTCTTCCGTGAGTTGTTTGGTGCCGGTACGCTCTTCGGTATGCGTGTCATTCCCGAGAGCTGGTACATCGCCGAGGGCGGTTTCTACTCGAACAACGGTCTGATGCTCTTCCCGCCGATGGCGCTGATCATCGTGGGTTGCATCATCTGGGTTCACCGCTCGAAAAATAAGGATTTACAGGAAAAATAGGAGGGTAGCGTATGGAATCATTGAATATCTTTATTGAGTCGATCTTTATCGACAATATGGTCTTCGCCTTCTTCTTCGGTATGTGTTCCTACATTGCCGTGTCGAAGAGCGTTAAGACGGCCCTCGGTCTGGGTGCAGCCGTGACCTTTGTACAGGTGATGACCGTGCCTCTGAACTATTTGCTTTATGAGTATGTGCTGAAGGCCAACGCCCTGGTTGAGGGTGTCGATCTGAGCTTTTTGACCTTCATCGTCTTCATTGCCACCATCGCCGCCTTTGTGCAGTTGGTGGAGATGATTGTCGAGAAGTTTTCGCCCACGCTTTACAGCCAGCTGGGTATCTTCCTGCCGCTGATTGCCGTGAACTGCGCCATCATGGGTGGTTCGCTCTTTATGCAGCAGAAGGTGGATGGCGGCGAGCTGACGAGCCTCTGGCAGTCGATTGTCTATGGCTTGGGTTCGGGTCTTGGTTGGTGGTTGGCTATCGTGATGATGGCTGCCATCCGCGAGAAGACCACCTACTCGCACATCCCCGCTGCCCTGAAGGGTCCCGGTATTGCCTTTATCATTACGGGTCTGATGGGTATCGCCTTTATGATTTTCTCGGGTATTCAGTTTTAACCTTTAATAAAGAGAATAGGAAATGACACAGACAATTATTGTTGCAATCGTCGCCTTTCTGGCAGTGATTCTCCTCTTGGTGGCACTGCTTCTCTTTGCAAAGGCGAAACTGACCTCGTCGGGTGCCGTTACGATCGACGTGAACGGTGGCGAGAAGATTATTGAGGCCGAGAGCGGCTCGACGCTTTTGGCTACGCTGGCCGACAATCAGATTTTCCTCCCCTCGGCTTGCGGTGGTGGTGGTGCCTGCGGTATGTGCAAGTGCCAGGTTATGGAGGGCGGCGGTGAGCTGCTTCCGACCGAGACCGGCTTCATCAACCGCAAGATGGCCAAGGACCATTGGCGTCTGGGTTGCCAGGTGAAGGTGAAGGAGAATATGAAGATTCGTGTTCCCGAGGCCGTGCTGGGCGTGAAGAAGTGGGAGTGCGAGGTGATCTCGAACCGCAACATCTCGACCTTCCTCAAGGAGTTTGTCGTGAAGTTGCCCGAGGGCGAGACGCTGAACTTCCGCAGTGGTGGTTACATCCAGATCGACATCCCGCAGTACGATGCCATCAAGTTCTCGGATATGGACATTGATGAGCGTTTCCGTGCCGATTGGGATAACTTCAAGATGTGGGATCTGGTGACGACCAACCCCGAGCCTACGTTCCGTGCCTACTCGATGGCCAACCACCCTGCCGAGGGTAACATCATTATGCTTAACATCCGTATTGCCACGCCTCCGTTCGACCGTGTCAATGGTGGCTTTATGAAGGTGAACCCGGGTATCTGCTCGTCGTACATCTTCTCGCGCAAGCCGGGTGACAAGGTGACCATTTCGGGTCCTTACGGTGAGTTCTTCCTGGATGAGAATCTGCCCGACACGCAGGAGCTGATCTTCATCGGTGGTGGTGCAGGTATGGCGCCTATGCGTAGCCACCTGATGCACCTCTTCAAGACCGAGAAGACGAAGCGTCCCGTATCGTTCTGGTATGGTGCTCGTGCCCTGAAGGAGGCTCCCTATATGGACGAGTTCAACCAGATTCAGGAGGAGTTCCCCAACTTCAAGATGAATTTGGCCCTCGACCGTCCCGATCCCGAGGCCGATGCCAAGGGGGTAGCCTACACGGCAGGTTTCGTACACAATGTGCTGTATGAGAACTACCTGAAGAACCACGAGGCACCCGAGGACTGCATCTACCTGATGTGCGGACCTCCGATGATGATCAATGCCGTAGTGAATATGCTCGATTCGCTCGGCGTACCGCCGGAGAATATCTTGTATGATAATTTCGGCTCGTAGTGAGTGCTGAACACTGAAAACGCCTTTAGGCGCAAACAAAAAGGAGAAACGGATGTGCTTGCACAATTCCGTTTCTCTTTTTTTGTTAGAGGATTTCGAAGAAATCTTTTCAGTGTTTAAGCCGAACGCCCCTCGAAGTCACGGCACAGGAGCGTAGCGGGTGCCGTAACTTCGGCTCTAAAATCAAAAACCGGCTGTTGCGGTTGTAACGTGTAACGCGTGTAACGCCCCTGTTACAGCGTTACAGCGTTACAAAGTAAATTCAAATAAAGATTAGGGGAAATTAGGGAGTATAGGGATAGGGACCTTAATGACCAAGAGTCACTATCTTCCCTAAATTCTATAATCTCACTAAATTCCCATTCGACGAGAATAATAGGAATTATGGGAGTAATAAGAATAATGTGGCATAGCCCTATCGTTATGCTTGTTACCCCATCATTCTTATTATTCTTATTCGGTACGGTTCTTGGGTCGGCGTCGTCGTGCAACTCCTTGCGCCCCATACCCGTATAATACTATTATATATATTATCTCTTGTAACGTTGTAACGCTGTAACGCGTGTAACAGGGGCGTTACATACGTTACAAAGTTACACAATACAGAAAAGACCTATAAGTCTTATAGGTCTTATAGGTCCTATTTCGGTTCGCGCAGCCCCTAATTTTGAATTCTAAATTCTACATTTTGAATTTGGCACGCAGTTCCTCAATCGTTGCGTCGATGTCGTTGCGATTGAAGTGGAAACCGACGATGCCCTCACGTTCGGCAGCCTCGATGTTCTCTTTTCGGTCGTCGATAAAGAGACTTTCGGAGGGGTTTAATCCGTAGCGGGAGAGGAGAATTTGGTAAATCTCCCTTTCGGGTTTGCAGACCCCCTCTTCGCACGAGACCACCTCGCCATCGAAGTGACGATAGACGGGTACTCGACGCAGGAACTCGATAAACTCCTTCGACATATTCGACAGCACGTAGAGTCGGTAGCCCGCCCCCTTCAGCTCCTCGATGAGGCGTTCGGTGGGGCGGATGGCCTCCTGCTTGTCGATGGCGAGTTGCAGGTAGTGATCGACCTTCGCTCGGTCGCAGTGGTTGATGCGGCACAAATCCTCGCTTACCTCCTCCAGCGTGCGGGTGCCTCGGTCGTATTCGTTCCAGAAGTGGGGCATCGAGTCGGCACGCACAAAGCTGAAGAAGTTTAGAAAATCCTCCGTACACCTCTTCGGGTCGCGCATAAAGACGACGCCCCCGAGGTCAAAGATAACGTTTTTGATCATTTCGTAGCGATAATAAAGAGGTCAAAGGCTTCGGCACGGTAGGGGACCACCTGGTAGTCCTCCATTCGGATGGCGGTGGTTTCGTCGGGTGCCTGGCGGAGCAGCTTGCGGCGATTCCAGCGATTCAACACATCGTAGGGCCATTGCAGCATCCAGCGGGGCAGACGGTGTTGCAGGTCGAAAATATCGAAGCGCATCAGCCGCTCGACACTTTGGCGGTTGCGCTCGTAGTAGCTCATTACCCGTTCGTTGCCCACCACGCCCAGCATCTCCACCTCGGTGAAGTGAGTCGAGAAGAGGTTTTGCAACTGCTCGGCACGATACTCCCTGACGTGCCAGGGGTTGCGTGTAAGCGACATCGGGGCATTGGGGGTGGTCAGGATGACCTTGCCACCGGGGCGCAAGACACGATACATCTCCTTCATCAGCGTGACATCCTCCTCGATGTGCTCGATGACCTGAAACGAGATGATGCAGTCGAACGACTCGTCTGCAAAGGGGAGGGGAGGCACCTCGGCCATCAGGAACTCGACATTGTCGGGTAGAATCGTAGCCTCCATTTGGGGCATCGTCTTATCGAGCGTGATGTAACGCTTGGCCGAAGGGGCAATCAGCTCGATGCCGTAGCCCGTACCTGTGCCAATCTCCAACACATCTCCACTGACCCGCTTGGCTGCCTCGTGGTAGGCCAAGACGGAACGTTGATAAACGAAGTTATCCGAAGCCTCACGCGACACACGCTCGGCGGTCTGCAACTTTGCCATACGCTTATCGTACCAATTTGATGCCCTCGTCGCTCATCTTCAGCTCGCCGCTCTTGAGCAGCATACCGACGGCACGCTTAAATACCTTTTTACTCATCTGCGTCAGACGGGCCACCTCCTGCGGGTCGCTGTTGTCGTTGAGCGGCAACGAGCCGTTGTTCTCACGCAGCAAGCCACGCAACACCTCGGCCGAGTCCTGCACCTGCTTGTAGCCCTGCTGTTGAAGGCTTACGTCGATGCGGTTGTCGTCGGTGATGCGGCTTACAAAACCACGCAGGCGGTCGCCAATGGCCACTGAGCGGAAGAGCTGGTTGCGGTAGATCATACCCCAATGGCGGTTGTTGATGATGACACGGAAACCGATGGGGCTTTCGGAGGCGACGAGCAAATCGACCTCCTCGCGCGCCTTGACCGTGATGTCGTCGTTCGAGATGAAACTTTTGAGTTTGCAGGTGGCTACGCAGCGCCCCGTGATGCTGTCCTCGTAGGCATAGACGATGTAGCTGTGGCCGGCGAAGATGCCGCCCTGCTGGTTGCGATTGGGCAAAAAGAGGTCCTTGCCGTGCAGTCCCCAATCCAGGAAGGCACCGTGAATGCTCTTATCGACCACTCGAAGGTAGGCTGCTTCGCCCACACGGATGGTCGGGGTCTCGGTCGTGGCGACCAGGCGATCCTCCGAGTCGTGATAGACAAAGACCTCCTTTTCGTCGCCCACCTTGTCGGCGAGCGAGGTGTAGCGGTTGGGCAGCAGTACCTCCTGCTGCTCGTCGTCCTGCAAGTAGAGTCCGAAGTCCGACAGGCGGCTTACGGTCAGGCGATAGGTGCGTCCGGCTTTTAACATCGTGTCTGTTTGAAAAAAAGTTTGTAGCGACAAAGGTAGCGAAAATTTAGCGAAAAACCCTTGCCGATGCTTCCCTTTTTACGCTTCTTGTTGTATCTTTGCATATTCGCCCCGCCCGTAGCGCATAAAAGTCGTCTGAGGGGCGTTTGTGGAGTATGAAAAAGGATATCATCTCGATACAGGGTGCCCGTGTGCACAACCTCAAAAACATCGATTTGGAGATTCCCCGCCGCCAATTGGTGGTCATCACGGGGCTCTCCGGCTCGGGTAAGTCGTCGTTG
>CALAQA010000087.1:0-8778 GCA_937889065.1 uncultured Alistipes sp. | reverse complement strand
GACGGTTTTCGTGGCAGTCCCACACCTGCAGACCCGCCATATCGGGGGCAAAACGGCTCAGGTGTATGGCATCGCCGTGGCCCATACGGGTCGAGTAGAGCCCCTTGCCGTTGTGGTCGATGGCGCACGAGCCGTAGATGATCTCGTCGCAGCCATCTCCATCCACGTCACCTACACGCAGGTTGTGGTTGCCCTGACCGGCATAGTCCTCGTTGCCGGGGTCGTTGCTGTCGAAGATCCAACGCTCTTTGAGCTCCTTGCCGTCCCAATCGTAGGCGGCCAAGACGGCACGGGTGTAGTAACCTCGGCACATCACCACGCTGGGACGCTTGCCGTCAAGGTAGGCCACGCAGGCCAGGTAGCGGTCGCTGCGGTTGGCACGGGTGTCGCCCCAATCGGCCAGGTTGCCACGCTGCGGTTGGTAGTCGATGGTCTGCATCGCCTCGCCCGTGAGTCCGTTGAAGATGGTCAGGTACTCACGACCGGTCAGGATGCGGCCCTGATTGCGGGGGTGGCGACCCGGGAACTCGGCACTCACAAAGCCCTTCTCACGGTAGTCGGCCGAGGCATCGCCAATCACCTTGCCCGTGCCATCCACCGTGCCGTCGGAGGTCTTCATCACCACCTCGGCTTGGTTGTCTCCATCGAGGTCGAAGACCATAAATTGGGTGTAGTGGGCACCTGCACGTACGTTGTGGCCCAGGTCGATGCGCCACAGACGCTCGCCCGTGAGGCGGTAGCAGTCGAAATAGACATTGCCCGTGTAGCCGTCGTGGGCGTTGTCGTGGGCATTCGAGGGGTTCCACTTCAGGATGATTTCATACTCGCCGTCGCCATCCACATCGCCAATCGAGGCATCGTTGGGGCTGTACGAATAGCTCTCGCCCGCAGGGGTGATGCCGTCGGCGGGCTTGTCGAGCGGAATATCGATGTAGCCAATCGGAGCTTTGGCGGGCAGTGTGTAGTTGCCCGTGATGTGGCCGGTCTCTACGCCATCGACCACCGCCTTGACGGTGTAGTGTGCCGCCTTCTTGCCGCTGTACGCATCCCGATAGAAGGTACCTGTCGTGGCGGGCACGGTGGCAATCTTCTTGCCGTTGCGGTAGATGTTGAACGAGGTCTCGATGGGGTCCGACGAGAGGTAACGCCACGAAAGGGCCACCTCCGAAGGGGTCTCGCGAATGGCTACCACGCCACGTCCCAACTTCTCACGTTGCAGCTCGTCGTAGTTGTAGGCCGTCTGTGCCAGGGCGGTTGAGGTCAGCCACAGGGCCACCGCCATACTCCAAAGTTTTAAGCAGGTTTTCATTGTAGTTTTTGTTTTCTATTGGTGTGTAAAAAGGTAAATCTGATCCAATACCACCCCCTCGTCCAGGGCAGTGAAGGTGAGTTGTTGTGCCGTGTCAGGCGCAATAGGCAGTACCACTCGGCGGATGGCCTGGTTGCGTAGCACGTTCTGCTTCCACTCCTCGCTGCGCCCATAGGTCTCGTAGGCAATGGGGGCGGTCTCGTGGCCGTTCAACGTGAGCGAGAAACGCAACTGCCCGCCCTCGATGGGGTGGTTGGGGAGCAATCTTACCTCGACCTCGATCGAGTCGGCATTGATCTTGGGCAACGCAAAGCCAATGCTTTCGCCCTTGCCTATTGCTACGGCCTTGCCCTCGTAACCCAGCCCTGCACACCGTGTGGGCGACCCCTCGGTGCAGTCCGAGCCGTTCCAATAGCGGAGCGGAGTCGGCGGCTCAGGTAGTGCGGTCGTCGCCGTATCTCGCTTCACCCGATCGAAGACGGGGAGGCGGCGAGGCTGGAAATCCATCATTCGATTCCATTTGGGGGTGTTGTAAAGTCGGGTCAGCGAGGCGATGCTGTCGAAGGCACGGTCGCTCTCCTCCCAATCGGCTTTACCGTGGCGGGCCAGCTGGGCCTTCAAGAGCTTTTCGTTCATCTGCTGCGCTGCCAAGACGGGGTATTTTACGAGTTGGAAGTAGCACTCCGTTTTGTGAGCGGGGAGGTGGCGTTCGGCCTTGACCACCGTTTCGGCCATCGCCTCGTAGGCAGCAAGGCGAGTTACGATCTCCTGTTCGCTCCACGGCAGGTCGCTTACGATTTTGAATCTCGGATCACGCTCCTCGGTGCGGGTGTGGCCCAAAAATTCGGGCTTGCGGATGTAGGCCAAGCGGTAAAACTCCTCCACGGCGGGCTGAATCTGTTGGGCCGTTTTGGTGCCGAACTCACGCTTTAAGAAGTTGTATTGGTGCGACTTAATGCCTTGTTGCTTAATGGATTCGGGGTTCCACGCCAAATCCATAAACAGTTCGATTTGGTACTCCAGCGGCTTGATGTCGCCCACGTTCAGAATCCACATCTTTTGAATGCCCCGCTCATAGGCGGTCATCATCTGCTGGTAGATGAGCGACGGATGGGCCGTGCCAAGCCAGAGGTAGTCGTGCGGACGACCCCAATACGAAACGTGGTAATAGATGCCGTTGCCCCCCTTGCGGGCCCGCTCCTCGGGAGTGGGGAAGTGGCGGATGTAGCCATAGTTGTCGTCGCACCACATCAGTGTCACTTCGTCGGGAACCTCCAGTCCGGCGTTGTAGATGTCGAGCACCTCCTTGTAGGGGATAAAGACCTGCGGCACTTGTGTAACATCCTCATTTACATAGCGTGCGAGCAGTTCTCGTTGGTCCTTCAGCACCCGCTTCAAGACCTCCTTTTGCTCCTCGATGGTCTTGGCACCGTTCATCGCTCCGTCGTGTACGCCACGCATGCCGAGCGTGTAGAGACAGTTCGATGCGGCCACCTCCTTGACACGCTCCTCCCAGAATGTGAGGACATTACGGCTGTTGTGTACATAGTCGTAGTCGCCGATGCCGTCTCGCCGCCACTCGCCGTTGGTGTTGCGCATCATCGGCTCGCAGTGCGAGGTGCCGATGAAGATGCCGTAGCGGTCGGCAACGGCTTGGTTGCCCGGGGTGAAGTAGAAGGGTATGGTGCATTCGTGCATCGCCGGCCAGAAGGTGTTGGCCCTTAGGCGCAGCAACAACTCGAAGATGCGCTCGTGTGTCTTTGGGCCGATTTGACCCTCCACCTCGCTCGGCTCGTAGTTTTGCCAACTCCAGGGGGTCAGCCCCCAATCCTCATCGTTGAGGAAGATGCCTCGGTACGAGACGGCCGGGTATTGCAGGTTACGGTAGCCCACAGGCAGCGAGAAACGGTGTCGCTTCTCGGGTCTCGCATCGGCCCACCACTCCCAGGGTGAGACGCCAACGAGGCGGCTCAACTCCATCAGACCATAGGCCGTACCTTGCGGGTCGCTGCCGACGATGAATAAGCGCTTGTCGGGCGTGACGGTCAAAAGGAAGGCCTCCTTTTTTCCCTCGAGTGGCGAGAGGTCGATGCCGAGCTGCTCGATAGGTGCGCTTTGTCCCATCGTGCCGACCACAATGTCGGCCTCGTGGTCGTTGGTCGAAAGGGTGGGGCGCACCGAGAAGACCGCCTCGAGGTCTCGCTCGACAAGGGCCAATGCCGTATGCACAACCTCCCCCTCCGAGGCGGTGTAGCGGATGGTTACCGCCTCCTCGGAGCGAAGTGTAAAGCCGTCGTGGTGGCAGGCCGTCGAAAGAAGGGCTGCACACGCCAACCATAAAAACGAACGTTTGCGCATCATCGGGTCAGTTTATATATAGGTGTCGATCTATTTCACATACTCCTTGAGCGGGCAGTCGGTTGCCTGCAACCCCTCGACAATGCTTTGGGCATTGAGGCGGGCACCCTTCTTCGAGGTGTGGGTGTGGTCGCGGTTGAAGTATTCGCCCACGGTGCGAAGCCCCTCGTCGAGGGCCATCGCCTCGAGCTTGTCGCCCGAGATCTTGTTCAAATCGACAAAGTAGGCCCCCGTCGCCTCGGCTGCCTCACGGGTCCATTTGCCGAACGAGGTGGTGTTGCGCTGAATCTTGCCGTTGTCGAACATATTGCGGGGTGTGTGGCTCAGGACAATGGGAATGGCCCCCTTCTCCTGGGCGTCCATAATAAACTTACGCAGGTACCAACCAAAGGTATAGACCACTTGATACATCCCCGTCTTCTCCATCTTGAAGACCTTGCTCTCGGGGCCTGCGCCGGGCAGCTCGGCACGTGCCTTGCCCGTATGGATGGGGCCTGCATCGTTGTGACCGAACTGAATCAGCACGAAGTCGCCTGGTTGCAGGGCGTTATAGACCTTGTCCCAACGCCCCTCGTCGAGGAAGGTGCGGGCACTGCGTCCTGCCATAGCGTGGTTTTCGACCGTGATGCGCTCCTCGTCGAAGAGTTCGTGGATGACGCTTCCCCAGCCCCACATACCATCCTCTTCGGTGTCGCGATTCTTGACCGTGCTGTCGCCAATGGTGAAGAGCATCGGAATGCCCTCACGGCGGGTAGCACCCGTTACGGTGTCGGGCTCGATGGGCTTCAGGTAGTCGGCCAGCTTCAGCCCCTTGCAGTTGCGGATGCCCTCGGCGGCCGACTCGGCATTGACACGGGCACCAAAAGCGCTGGCGTGAATGCGGTCCAGGTAGAACATATATTTCACCTTCTCCTTGCCGAACTTCTCGAACTTGCGGGCGGTGATTTCGTTCAGATCGATGAAGGGGATGCGCTCCTTCTTGGCCACCTGCTTCGACCACAGACCAAAGGTCTCGTTTACGCGGGTGATGATGGTGCTGTCGGCATCCTCCCAGGCGTTGCGGGGGGTGAGCGACATCAGAATGGGATGAGCCCCCTTCGCCTTGATGTCGGCAATGTAGCGACGCATATACTCGCCAAAGGTATAGACCGTCTCTTGGCGGCCCGTCTCTTTGATGGTCACATCGAGCGACTCTTTGCCGATGCCCGGAATCGAGGCACGGGCACGACCGTGGTCATAGGGGCCGTTGTCGTTGTGGCCCAACTCGATGACGACCCAGTCGCCCTTGCGGATACCCTTCAGCACGTCGGGCCACAGACGGTTGTAAAAGGTGCGGCTGCTCGTGCCACCCAGGGCGTGGTTTTCGACCGTGATGCGCTCCTCGTCGAAGTACTCGTGGGCAAAATACCCCCAACCCCATTGGCCGTTGTTGCCGTTGCCGAGCGTGCCGGTGCGCATCGTCGAGTTGCCGACCAGGAACAACACGGGGTTGTCCCCCTTGCGGCTCGACCCCGAGACGGGGCGTGCCGTGCGGGCGATGTTGAGGCTGTCGAGGGTGTTATCGACCACCTGATTGACATCCTTCATCGGAGCACTGATTCGGTTTTGGGCCTGTGCGCCAAACCCTACGCCGAGGGCGAGCAGCAGGCCGATGCAAAGTGAGTAACCTTTCATACTATCTTTTGTTTTTAACTATTGTCGCAACGTCTCTTTGAACTCAATCTCCACGATGCGCAACTCGTGGTTGATCTTGTCGCCATTCTTGGCCTTGAAGAGGTCCAATTCGCCCGCAGCAGGGGCGGCCACCTCGACAATCTGGCCAAAACGGTCGCTCGTTTCGCCCGCACCCTTCAGCCGAATGGTGAAACGGTCGGCCGTTACGGGCTTCAGGTTAAGGTGGATGTACCCCAGACTCTTCTCCGTCGAGCCACTCCAAACAAGCCGATCGCCTGCATAAATCTCAATCGGGTAGCTGCGCATACGCCACCCCGTGAGCTTCATACCTATTTCGTCGATTGTGGCACGGCGCTCCAATTGGTAGCTGATCCAGGCCGTCTCGGGTCGTCCGTCGTTGGTCCATTCGCTCAGTTCGTTGTCATCAAAACTGTTGGCCGCCTTCTCCGAGTTGGCTCCGGCTGTGGCCGACAGGATATTTACGTCGATTTTTGAGGGGGTGAACGAGGGCGTTTGCGGTGTCTCGCCACGAGTCAGGCGACCTGCCAACTCATCGCCGGGGATGTAGTAGCTCAGGCCATCTTTCACCACAATGGGCGAGGTGGAGAGTTCGAGTTCTGCCCCCTGCAACCCCTCGGCAGTAGCCTTGATGCGTACCTTGCCCGCCTCGGTAAGCGAGCGCACCAACGCACGATTGATGCCGCACTCGACGGGCAGATCTTGCGAAAGGATGTAGTTGTCGGGCCCCTGGGCGATGCCTCCACGCCACTCGGCAGGTCCCTCCACCTCGAAGTGAATCAGATTATCGGCCAGCGGACAGCGACGTCCTTCGGCATCGGTCACCTCCACCTCTACGAGGACCATATCGGCACCGTCGGCCTTCCAACCGGCAGGGCTTTGGATCGCCTTCAGGCGGATGGCGGCAGGCGTGCCGGCCGTCTGAAGAGCGGTGCGGCAACACTCACGCCCCTCGGCATCGTAGCCTACGGCCTCCAGACGACCCGCCTCAAAGGCGACATCGGGGAAGGTGAAGAGGAATTGGAAACTGCGCTCCCCTTCGCCGAGCGACTTGCCGTTCAACTTTAATTCGACCCGCTCGGCCGACGAGACCACATAGAGGGGTTTGATGACGTCGGGCTTGTAGTTCCAATGGCCAATGATGTGGATGCGGGGCTGTTCGATATCGACCCAGCCGTCCCACATCACCTGATGGGCATAGAAGGCATCTTTGGGGATGCGCATCGGGTCGGTCGAGCCGCTGCGACGGTAGTTCTCGTCGCCTCGGAAATGGGTGTTGGTGTCCGAGAAGACAATCTTCACGCCCCCCGAGCTGACACGGCTGCCTGTGCCGGGACGCTCCCGCCAATAGTCGTACCATCGTGTGATGACCTCGATGGCGAAGTCGTCTTGGTTGCGGTTGTAGGCGCTCATATCCTTGCGCTGCTGTCCACGATACATCATCCCCGTGTGGGAGACCTTGTGGGCCTCGTTGCCGACGTGATAGGGGTAGGAGTATTCGTCCCAATACTTGCGCAACGCCTCGTCACGGCAATACTCCATCGCCCACATCGGGTGGTGTTTGCTCTTGTTGATGTAGAGCATCTCGCCGCCATACTCCGCCTCGCGGATGTCGAGCATCTCGCGCGAACCGATGGCACGACCACCGTGGGGGTCGTATTGGTCGCGCAGCGCCTTCATCTCGATCATGTGTTCACGACTGATCGACTCGTTGCCGCACTCGTAGAAGATGATGCTGGGGTTGTTGCGGTTGTAGATGATGGCATCACGCATCAACTCCAGACGCTGCTCCCATTGGCGACCCGTGCGATCCTTCTCGGCATCGCCTGCGGGCATCGCCTGCAACAGACCCACACGGTCACACGACTCGATGTCCTGCTTCCAGGGGGTGATGTGCATCCAGCGTACCAGGTTGGCGTTGCCCTCGACCATCAGGCCGTTGCTGTAGTCGCTCAGCCAGGCAGGGATGCTCGCACCTACGGCCGGCCACTCGTTCGAGGTGCGCTGGGCGTAGCCTTTGAGTTGGATGACCCGGTCGTTGAGCCATACCAACCCCTCGCCGAAGCGGGTCTTGCGGAAGCCCGTGCGGGTGGCCACCTCGTCTATTTTTTTGCCCTCGACCCACAGCGAGGTCTTGACCGTATAGAGGTAGCCGTAGCCCCAACTCCAGAAGTGCAGCCCCTCGACCGTCGCCGAGGCGGCAAGGGTCTTTGTTTCGCCCGCCTTAACGAGCGTAGGTGCCCCCTCGAAGCGGCTGATGGTCTTGCCATCACAATCCACCACCTCGACTTGGTAGGTCACCTCACGATCCCGCTTGCTCTCGTTTTTAATCTCCGACTCGGCGTGGATATCGGCCGTGCGGCTCTTGGTGCGGATGTCGTCGGCATAGATATAGACGCCTGTCGTGCGGAGGTTGCTGTAGAGGGGTAACGTTTGGTAGAGGGGCTCCGTGAGGTGCAACCAGACGTTTTTCGGAATGCCGCCGTAGTTGGCGTTGAAGTTGCGGTCGCTCCACTGGTATTTCGTCTCGGTGGCCCGCTCGCGGTAGGCCCAATTGTTGTCGATACGCACCGCCAACACATTCTCGCCCTTGAAATTGATGTAGGGCGTGAGGTCGAAACCCACGGCCATTGCGCCGTTCTCGTGCAGACCGAGGTAGTGACCGTTCAGATAGAAATCGGCTCCCTGACGCACCCCCTCAAACTCCACAAAGACCCTCTTGTGGCGGCTGTCGGCGGGCAGGCGGAAGTGCTTGCGGTCCCAGACAATGGTGTCCGTCAGATCGTGGATGTCGAGGCGGAAGGCCTCGTCCTCATTGAAGGGGCGGGGCAGTGTAACTCGTTTCCAATCGGCATCGGCGTAGCGCACCTCCCGTGCTTCGGGGGTGTCGCCGACACGCAGCAGCCAGTCGGCGTTGAAGTTATACTTCTGACGACCCTCTGTAGCGGTTGCCGTATGGAGCAGAGTGGCTGCAATAAGCAGCATAAGGAGGCGCAGTTTCATAGTCGGTCGGGGGTTGGGTGTGTAATGGGGATAAGGAGGTTAGTCGAGGTTCGAGATATCGACCATCATCAACGTCAGACGCTTGCCATTGGTGAAGTGGCCCGACTGGAAGAGTACCTTCGTGCCGTCGGGGCTGAAGCTCGGGTGGGCATGGTCGGGGCGCATCTTGGTATCCGAAACGAGCCAATGGCGCTCGCCCGTGGCAACGTTGATTACCCAAACATTGCCGCCAAAGGTGTCGCCGGCGGCCCATTTGTCGTCACGCGAGGCGTTGCAGTGCCAGAAACCGCGACCGCGCAGCTGACCCTCCATGCCTTGGAGATCATCCTGAAGCTCGACCTGTCCGATGCACTCCACATCGTCGTTGCGGAGGTTGATGCGGATGATGCCGCTCACCTGCTTGCGCAGACGGGGCT
>CALAQA010000086.1:0-3505 GCA_937889065.1 uncultured Alistipes sp. | reverse complement strand
GTCGAGGATAATCTCGTAGGCGGGAAAATAGAATACCTTGCCGGGGAAGCATTTTTTAAGTTCCTCGACGGCAAGCAGCAGCACCGCCTTGCTCACTTGGTTGCCGTGGGCCCCGTCGCGTATGGGACGTATGGGACTGACAGTAAGCAGCATCTTCGCATCCTTTGAGCAGCCGAGCAGTTGCTCGAAAGCCTCGGCAGTGGTGTCGACAACCTCGCCCACCGTGAGCAGCGAGCGTGTAAACTCGGTGCCGGGAATCTTGTGGCAGTTACCCACTACCATATTGTCGCTCTCGCGGCGAATGACATACTCAAAGCACAGTTTGGCTGCGGGTGTGTCGATGAAGCGCGTCTCAATCACAGCTACGTCATTGACCGTAAGTGGCGTTATATACTGCAACTGCAAATCGACGATGGGTGCTGTGTGCCCATTGTCGAAGAAGTCCATATAGCCCACACCAGGGTACTCACGACCAAAGCTCTCACGACCATCCTCAAAGTAGCGCACATACTCTCCGTGCCACACCACCTGCATCGAATCGACCTCGCTGAAGCGGACACGAATCGGGGCTGTAGCCGTCAAGGCAGCCGTTTGGGGTTGTTTCTTGCGTATCATTGTTGTAAAAATATCTTCATTTTGCAACGGGCCACCGTCTCGGTTTCGGTAGCCGTCTCGGCCTCAATCAGGGTGACGTTGAAGACCTCCTGCACCACTCGCACGGCCGTATAAAGGCGTACCCCCACCTTGGGCAGCTGCTCCACCACCAGGTTATTGACCGAGCCGATGAAGCCGATGGGCACCTCGTCGCCACGCTTGCGAAAGAGGTAGCCGATGCGGGCCGCCGCCGATTGGGCAATGTGCTCCGTCAGGCCGCACTCGGTCAGACGATCCTCCTCCAAGAAGAGGTTGTCCGAGCGCACCTCGAGGGTCGTGTGGGCCACCCCCTCGGCATCGATACCCTCGAAGGTATCGACCAAGACCATCGGCGGTCGCTGCGGGATGAGTTCCAAAATATCCATCGCCGACTTTCTGTTTAGGCTTTGCGTTTGCAAATCATAATCGAGTGGCCGAGTCCCAGCCCGTCACGCACCTCCTCAACCTCCAAGCCTGCCGCCTCGACACAGCGGCGCATATCCTCCGAGTGGTACATCTTGCTGTTGCCGTTGGCCAGAGCCGTGAAATAGATGCTCGTGAGCGTGAGGCAATAGGCGGCCGTCTCGAAACGCTGGCGATCCCAGAAGGTCTCCATAATGTAGAGGCGCGTCTCCTCGTTCATCGACTCGGCGGCACGACGGCAGATGCTCGTCACCTCCTCTTCGGAGAAGCAGTCCAGGAATTGGCTCATCCAAATCACATCGAACGCAGGGGTCGGGAAGGCCGTAGCCTCGTCCAACAGGTTGCCGCCATAGCCGTGAATACGCTCGGCACCGGCCTTGCCCTCGGTCGCCTTGCGCATCAGTTCCAACTGCTGCGGCAGGTCCATAATCGTCACCTCCACCTCCTTGTTGTAGGCCACGCAACGCTCGGCCCAACGGCCCGTGTTGCCACCCACATCCAACAGCCGACGCACCGGTCGGTCGGGGTTGTCGAAGACCACCTTCAGGGCCGCCTCGAACGACTCGTCGGAGTAGAAGTGGTCGAAGCCGAACCAGCTGCGCTGCACCTCCTCCGGAAGGCTCGAAAGCCCCTCGTAGATGGTGGGCCACTGGCCAAAGACCTTCAATCCGGCCGGTTTGCCCTCACGCAGAGCCTCCTCCAGGTGGAACAGACCGAGGTAATTGACATCGTGGTTGAAATCGAGGTTGGCACGGGCCATTCGATCGTTCAGTAGGAACCAACCCGTCTTCGAGAGGGTGTATTTATCGTCGGCGGTCAAGACCGTACCAATCGACAGCGAAGCCTCCAACAACACCTGTGCGGCATACTCCGAGAGGTGGCATTGGGTCGCAATTTCGTGCTGGGTCGCCCCCTCACGGTGCTCCGAGAGGTAGTCGAGAATGCCGAATTTGAGCATCAGACGCGAGACCTGAAAGACCATCGGCGCAAAGGCAATCTCCTGGGCACGGCGTTGTGCCTCGAGGGCCGTACACTGCTCGTGGCCGTAGATGCGTTCCAACTGGGGGGTAAGTTTCATCGTTTAGTTCCAGAATTTGTAAAAGTTAAACCATTGGCGGGGGTAACGCGCCATCAGTCGTTCGAGCGACGAGGTGTAGCGATTCAGGATGGCCTCGGCACTCCGCAGCTCCTCGGCGGGCACCTCCTCGAAGTGGAAGCGGTAGCAACGCCCCTTTTCACGCATCGCATAGTAGAAGACCACCGGCACCCGACAACGGGCTGCAATGCGGAACGGACCGCTCGGGAAGCGTGCCTCACGCCCCATCAGCGGATGGGGAATGGCGGTTGCCTCCTCGTAGAAGCGGTCGCCGTTGAAGCAGACATACTCCCCGTCGGTAAGGGCCTTGCGGATGGCGATCATCGCCTCCAAGCCCCCCTCGTTGATGGGGATGATTTTGAAGTCGCTCGTGATGCCCTGCTCCTCCAAGATGCGTTTGATGGCTTCGTGTTCGGCATCGAGCATCACGATGTTGATGCGCTTGCCATACTTGCCGAAGAACGATGCGCCCGCCTCCCACAAACCGACGTGGGCACCAATCATCACCACCCCGCTGCCCGAGTTGATGATCTCCAGAAAGCGGTCGTACTCCTCAAAGGCGAAGCGGTAACGCTGCTGCATCCCTGCACGCAGGGCCATACGGTCGATGAGCGTGAGGCCGAAGGTGTAGTAGTGGCGGTAGAGTTGCCAGGCCGAGCCGAACCACCCTAAGCGACGGGTACGACGGTTGTAGTCCCAGATGGCGGCCGTAGCCTTCGGGGCAAAGGGGATGAAGTAGAGGGCCACAAAGGCCAGCACCACATAGGCGGCCCGTATGCCCAAGAGGCGAATCACACGCACAAAGAAGAGGTAGCCAAAACTGCCTCCGCGCGATTTGCCGCTCCACGCCCTTCGTTGCTCCTGTGCCATCGTTTCGCTCGGATTTGGGGCTCGTTAGGCGTTAAGTTTGCTGTCGAGCAGGCGGTAGAAGTCGGCAAAACTCTTCACGCCCACAAAGTCGGGGCCCTTGAGCGTCACGCCGAAGTGTTGCTCGACGAGCACCACCACATCGACCAAATCGAGGCTGTCCAGACCCAACGTCTCCTTGAGCGACGCCTCGGGGGTGATGGCCGACTCCTCAACCTCAAACTCTTCGGCCAAAACCACCTTGGCCTTTTCGGTAATCTCTGCTAAATTCATTGTTGTGTTTCGTCTATTATTTTGTGTAATTATTTGATTTTGCGAATAATAAGGGTCGAGTTCGTACCACCGAAGCCAAACGAGTTGCTCAGGAACGTATCAAACTCCAACCGGACACGCTCCCTCGGGATGCGCAACGCGGCCGAGGCCTCGTCGGGGTTTTCGAAATTGAGGTTGGGGGCGATGAAGCCGCCCTGCATCATCAGCATCGAG
>CALAQA010000085.1:0-8259 GCA_937889065.1 uncultured Alistipes sp. | reverse complement strand
AATGGTCGTACCGTCAATCTCGAACTCCTCGGCCAGCACTTCGTTTGCTTTTGCAATAAACTCTTCTTTCGTCATTTTTATTCAGGGTTTTCTTTTTGTTTGTTATTGAAATTTCTTGATAATCAGCGTTGAATTGGTACCTCCGAAGCCAAACGAGTTGCTCAGGAACGTATCGAACGACCGATCGACACGCTCACGCGGAATGTTGAGCAGTGCCGAAGCTTCGTCCGGCTCCTCGAAGTTCAGGTTCGGGGCGATGAAGTTGTTCTGCATCATCAGCATCGAGTAGATCACCTCGCTGGCACCCGCCATCCACATCTCGTGGCCCGTCTGCGACTTGGTCGAGGTGACATAGGGCCCCTTGTTGCCAAAGACCTCGGCAATGGCACGTGCCTCGTTCTGATCTCCCAGCGGGGTCGAGGTGGCGTGGGCATTGACATAGGCAATTTGGTCGGGCTGCAGGTCGGCATCCTTCAGCGCCATTCGAAGCGAGCGCACCGGGCCATCGACATTGGGCACCGAGATATGCTCGCCATTCGACGAGAAGCCGTAGCCGATCACCTCGCCCAGAATCTCGGCACCACGCTCCACAGCCGAATCGTAGCTCTCCAACACAAGGGTCGCCGCTCCACCGCTCGGCACCAAGCCGTCACGGTCACGGTCGAAGGGGCGGGAGGCACGGGTTGGCTCCTCCTCACGAACCGAGAAGGCCGACAGGGCGTCGAAGTTACCCACCGCATAGCGATTCACCTCCTCGGCTCCGCCGCAGATGACGCACTCTTGCAGCCCCTGCTTGATGAGCAGGTAGGCCATACCGATGGCGTGCGAGCCGCTGGCGCAAGCCCCCGAGATGGTGAAATTGACCCCTCGGAGGTTGAAGATCGTCGAGAGGTTCATCGTCAGCGTGGAGTTCATCGACTGGAAGATGTTGCCCGAGCCGACCAGGGCCGTCGTCTGCTTCTCACGAATGATGTCGATACCCGTCACCACCGCCTCGGCACTGCTGTCGTTGCCGTAGAGGATACCCACCTCGCGCGCGTGTAAGAAAGCCTCGTCGATGCCTGCTTGGGCCAACGCCTCACGGGTGGCCATATAGGCATAGGCTCCCTGCTCGGGGAGGCAAAGACGCTGACGGCGATCCAACATCCCCTTCAGGTTGGGGGTCGGAATGATGCCCGTCAGGGCCGAACGGTAACCCATCTGTTTGCGTATGGGGTCGATGCCGATGCCCGAGCGGCCCTCCCAAAGGGCCTGCTGCACCTCCTCCTTCGAGGTGCCGAGCGAGGACCAGATACCCATCCCCGTAATCACTACTCTGTTTGCCATAAGTCGTATGTCGTTTCTTTTGTTTTTCGGTGTTTAGGTGTAAAGTCCGCCATTGATCGAGATCACCTCGCCCGTGATGTAGCCCGCCTCGTCGGAGCAGAGGAAGGCCACCAGCGCAGCCACCTCATCGGCCTCGCCGAAGCGACCCGACGGAATCTGTTTTTTGAGCGTCGCCTCGTCCAGGTCGGCCGTCATATCGGTGCGGATGAAGCCCGGAGCCACCGCATTGACCGTCACCCGCTTCTTGGCCACCTCCTGTGCCAGCGCCTTCGTGGCGGCAATCACGCCCCCCTTGGCGGCCGAATAGTTCGTCTGGCCGGGCAACCCTTTGATGCCCGACAGCGAGACGATATTAACGATGCGTCCCCACTTATTGAGAAGCATATTTTTCAGCAGCGGCTGCGTAGCGTTGTAGAAGCCGTCGAGCGAGGTGTGCAGCACCGCGTGCCAATCCTCCTGGGGCATCCACATCAGCAGGTTGTCCCGACGGATACCCGCATTATTGACCAAAACCGAGATGTAGGCCTCGGGGTGGGCCGTATGCCACGCCGCAAGGGCCGCATCGACCGCCGCACGGTCGGCCACATCGAAGCGCATCAGTTCGGCCTCGCCACCCGCCTCCTCGATAAGGCGCAAGGTCTCGGCGGCAGCCGTTTCGTTTTGCAGGTAGTTAATCAGCACCGTATATCCCGCACGGGCCAGACGGCAGGCGACGGCTCGGCCGATACCTCGACCCGCACCCGTCACAAGGGCATAGCGTCTATTCATCGTTAGCAAAGGGGGCTTTCGTTCTTCAGGAAGGTGATCAGTCGCTCAATCTCTTCGTACTTGGGCGTATCCTCAACAAAGCAGGGCACCAGCTTGCGCACACGCTCGTAGAGGTTGCGTGTGGCGGGAGCCAGCTGCTCCTTCATTCGCAGGCAATCGACCGCCTGCACCAAGGCCATCAGGTGGATTGCGAGCACCTGCAAGCTGTTCTCCACCACCCGACCGCACAGCAGGGCCGAATTGGTACCCATCGAGACCACATCCTGGTTGTCGTTGTTGTTGGGAATCGAGTGGACATACATCGAGTTGGAGAGGGTCTGGCACTCGGCCGTCGTGGAGGTGGCCGTAAATTGCGAGGCTTGCAGGCCGTAGTTCAACCCCAGCACACCCAGATTGACGAACGGAGGCAGGATGCCGTTGATGCGGTCGTGGAAGAGGTAGTTCATCTGACGCTCGGCCAGCATCGTGAGTTTGGTGATGACCATCTTCAGCTTGTCCATCTCAAGCGAAACGTAGTCGCCGTGGAAGTTGCCACCGTGATAGACCGTGCCGTTTACGGGGTCGATGACGGGGTTGTCGTCCACCGAGTTCAGCTCGTTAATCAAGACCTCCTCCGCACGATTCATCGTATCGAGCACCGGACCGAGAATCTGCGGAATGCAACGCAGCGAGTAGTAGGGCTGCACCTTGTGTTCGAAGACCTCCTCGCTGTGGCTGCGATAAAGCTCCGCCTCACGGGAGCGCAGCGCACGGCTTCCCTCGGCCACACGACGCATACGGGCGGCAATCTGCTGCTGCCCTGCGTGGTGTTTGAGGCCGTTGAGGGTCTCGGACATCAAATCGTCGTACGACGAGGCAATCTCGTTCATCAGCACCGAGCAGCTCACGCTCCAATCCAGCAGGTGGCGGGCACGCATCAGGTTCACCAGTCCGATGCCCGTCATCACCGCCGTGCCGTTCGTCACGGCCAACCCCTCACGCACGTGCATCCGAAGGGGCGTCAGGCCCTCCTCACGAAAAACCTCCTCGGTCTTGCGACGCTCCCCCTTATAGAAGACCTCGCCCTCGCCAATCAGGGCCAGGGCGATGTGCGAGAGTTGCACCAAATCGCCACTTGCCCCCACGCTGCCGTGCTCGGGAATGACGGGGTGGATGTGGCGGTTCAAGAGTTCGACGAGCAGTTCGACCACCTGGGGATGCACACCCGAGCGGGCCTGCATAAAGGTCATCAGGCGAGCCGTCATAGCGGCACGCACACAATGTTCGGGCAGGGGACGACCTGCACCGGTGGAGTGGCTGCGGATGATGTTGTATTGGAGGGCTGTGAGGTCCTTGTCGTCGATGCGCCATTGGGCCATCGGACCAAAGCCCGTATTGATGCCGTAGATGACTTTATCCTTCGCAAAGTCGCCCAAGAATTGGTGGCAGGCGGCCACCTCCTGAAGGGCATCGGCCGCAAGCGCAATCGGCTCACGGTCGATCGAGATGCGTTCTACCTCGTCGAAGGAGAGTGTTTGGGTGATGGTGATCATAGTTTCACGTTTCGCTAATAGGCCACAAAAATAAGACATAAAAAGCGGAACGACAAACTTTTTGTTCTTTTTATGTAATAAAAAGACAAATCGAGAGGGAGTTGAGAGTTGAAAGTTGAAAGTTAGGCTGCGCGACATAAAAAAAGACCTATGGGGCCTATGGGACCTATGGGACCTATGGGACCTATGGGGTTGATGGGAATGATAAGAATAATAAGAATAATGGGAATAACGAAGAGCCCAAGCACATTATTCCCATAATTCCCATTACTCCCATAATTCCCATTACTCCCATCCCGTCATATTGAGGGAGTAACACGACCGAAATATCTCTGGTGGTCACCCTGGTCGCCAAGAGATTCTTCACTGACGTTCAGAATGACGCCCTTTGCCCATAGGTCTTATAAGTCTTATAGGTCTTATAGGCCCTAACCCCACCTCGCTCAAAGAAAAAAGGGGTCGTAGCCACCGCCACAACCCCAATTTTTAATTTTTAATCTTTAATTTTTAATTCAACAAAACAAGGGGATACGGTTTCCCGCTCCCCTTCACGCCGCTCTTGTGAGTGGTGTTATTAGTTCTACTCCGTAGCCTCCTGAGCCTCCGCAGCCTCCTCAATGACCGGAATCTCGGCCTGAGGAATCGTCGTAGCCTCCTCCATCACACGCTCCTGCAACGCAGCAGCGTCCTTCGAGAGCGAGGTGTTGTTCGTGCCACGATCCATAGCGGTCGTAGCCACCAGGCTCAACACTACGATGGCGATAGCCATTGCCCACGTAAACTTCTCCAAGAAGTTGGTCGTCTCACGAACGCCCATCACCTGGTTCGAGGCACCGAAGTTGGCAGCCATACCGCTCTTGGGGCTCTGCACCAATACGGCCAGGATGATCAATACGCTGGCAATCAGAATCAAAACAATGCAAATCGTGTATAACATAGCGTTAAACGTTTAATTTTGTTGTTCTATTTTTTCAATTAGCTCGGCAAAGTAAACACTTTTTTCGGGATTTAGCAAACTTAATTTGCGATAAATTGCCTCGGCCTCGGTTTTCAGCCCCTGCTTTAGGTAGATTTCGGCCAGCTCTTCGCTCACCAACTCATCCTCCTCGTCCAGGTCGGCTTCGGTTTGAATCTCCTCCTCCACGTCGCCCTCTTCGGCCACGATACGAAGTTCGTCCTTGCGCAGGAAACTGTCGATCATATCGTCTGTGGTGATGTGGTTGAGCGTCTCGGCATCGTAGCCCTCACGAAGGTAGGAACTCTCCGAACGCCAGAGGCTTACCACCTCCGAAAGCGGTGCGCCCTTCATCCCGTGCAGGCGGGCAGCCTCCGAGGCGGCACGAAACCAGGGATAGCCCTCCAACACCTCCCGAATCTCCCCATCGGCCAGGGACAACGCCCCCTCACGGGTGGCAAAACTGAGTTTTGTAATGGCCATCCGCTACCAATTTGAGGCCGAAGCCATAAAGATATCCGTGACAATTTTATCGACAATCTCGGGAATGAGTGTACCCTCGACTTCGGTCAGCAGCTGGGTCGAGTCGTAATCCTCGTAGGCCGAGAAGGTCTTGTTGAACGACATCGTCTCGTCGATGGCATTCGTGAAGCGCACCTTCACCGTAATGGTCAGGCGGTTCAAGACGGCATAGTCGTCGCTCGACACGGAGGCGGTCACCGAGGTGTAGTTCGTAATCTCACCCTCGAAGGCGAAGTCGCCCCCCTCCTCAACCTGTTGCAGGCGGGTACGACGCGAGAAGATGTCGATCAGGGCATCCGTGAGGGTCGAAGACAAGATGGGCGAGACCATCGTGGCGTTGTTCGGGAAGTAGGCCACCGAGAAGGTCTTGGCATCGGGCGGAATCGAGGCTCCCGAGAGCGAGTATTTGATGGCTACACCGCAACCGCTCAGGAGCAGCGTAGCGGCCATAAAGGCGATGATTCGTTTCAGCATAGTGCGTTATTCGTCAATTCCCAAATCTTTGATTTTGCGGTAGAGGGTGCGCTCCGACATAAAGAGCTCTTTGGCCGTCTCGCGGCGGCGACCACCGTTGCGACGGATGATCTGCTCACGCAGCACATCGTCCTTGGTGCGGGGTTTGTCGCCCATCTCCTCAACCTCCTCGACCGAAGCAAACTCCTCCTCGGCATAGGTCGGGGCAACCGTCGGGTGTTGGTGCGGAGGCTGCGGCGAGGGCAGGTAGGCCTTCACCTCGCTCGGCGGAGGGGTCACGGCACCCGCTCGGTGCATCAGTTCGGCCACCATACGTTTCAGGTCGCCAATCTCGGCACGCATATCGAACAGCAGTTTGTAGAGCAGTTCACGCTCGTTGGCAAACTCCTGACCCGCAGTATGTTGTGAGCCTGCGGCAAGGTGGGTCGAATGGCCCGAGTCGGGCAGGTAACGACGCAGCACATCGGCCGTAATGAGGCGGCTCTGCTCGATGGCCGAGATCTGCTCGGCGACATTTTTCAGTTGGCGGATATTGCCACGCCAATAGTAGTTTTGCAGCACCTCACGGGCCTCGTCGTCAAGGCGAATGGCGGGCATACGGTACTGCACAGCCACATCGGCAGCGAATTTACGGAACAGAAGCGGAATATCCTCCTTGCGCTCACGCAGGGCGGGAATCACGAGCGGCACGGTCGAGAGGCGGTAGAACAAATCCTCACGGAAACGCCCCTCCTCGATGGCCTTTTGCAGCGTCACGTTCGTGGCAGCGACCACACGTACGTTGGTCTTCTGGACCTTCGACGAGCCGACACGGATAAACTCACCCGACTGCAACACACGCAGCAGACGAGCCTGCGTAGCGAGGGGCAACTCTGCCACCTCGTCCAGGAAAATCGTACCTCCGTCGGCCTCCTCGAAGTAGCCTTTGCGGGCCTCGACAGCCCCCGTAAAGGAGCCTTTTTCGTGGCCGAAAAGCTCCGAATCGATGGTGCCTTCGGGAATGGCGGCGCAGTTTACGGCGATGTATTTGGCGTGACGGCGTGCCGAATAGGTGTGGATGATTTGGGGAAAGAACTCCTTACCCACACCGCTTTCGCCCGTCACCAACACGGTCAAATCGGTCGGAGCGACCCGTATGGCCATCTCCAAGGCCCGATTCAGCAACTCCGAGTTGCCGATGATGCCGAAGCGTTGTTTTATGGTTGTCAATTCCTCCACTTATCTCTCTGTTTTTAGTTGTGCAACAGCCTATTGTGCCATCGGAACGGCAAGCGAATCGGTCTGCTCGGTGGGCGTCTCTTCCGCCTCCTCCACACTCATCGAGTTGGAGTACATCCCATAGCCGATGGCCAGCAAAGCCAAGACGGCAGCCACAATGGCCACCAACAAGAAACGATCGACCTTCTGTTTTTGTTGTGTGGGGCGGGCCACACGGCGCACCCGGCGGGGTTGGGGCAGTTCGTCCTCGTCGTCCTCCTCCATAAAGGGGTCTTCGTCGTTGGTTTCGCTCGGCTCCTCGTCGTGATCCTCAATCGGCTCGTTCAGGTCGGCTTCGGTCTGAATCTCCTCCTCCACCTCCTCCTCGTCGGCTACCTCCTCCTTCGGCTCTTCTTTCGGCTCTTCGGCCTGCTGGGCGGGTTGCACGGGGCGGCGAGGCTCCTCGATACGCTCAACGTGGCGCACCTTCTGCACCTGCTCGGGCTCAATTTCGAGGGCTACATCGGGCAGCACCGTAGTGAGCGGACGGTGGTCGAAGCGCATCGTACCGTTGCCGGCAGGACGCAACACCCCAAAACCCTGCATCTCGAACTCGCGGCCACTCTCGATGGCGTGGCGCACCTCGAAGACAAAGCGGTTCAACTCGCCTGCGGCGGCAAGTGCCGTCATCCCTTGCTCGACAAGCAGGGCCTGCAACACCCCGTCGTCACGGCTCATCAGTTCGGTAAAGACCACCTTGCGAGGCTCCTCCTTCACGAGGAACATACCCAGGCCGGGGATGACCAATCGTTTGTGGGTGTCGAGGTATTGGGCTATGATGCGGACAATCACGTTCATTTCGTTCGTTTAACTGTTTTCAGGCCTCAAAATTACCGGTTTTCGCCGAAAAAAACAAAATTCGCGCACCTTATTTCAAAATAATAACACAAAGTGTTGCAAAAGCGGAAAATAATCGCCTACTTTGCATCGATAAAAAAATGACAATCCAATCGAGTTACTTTTGCATTTTTTGGGCAATGTAATCGAGTCGGATTGTTTTTACGGCGACAAACTCCCCAAAACGGATTATGAAAGACAAGTACATCGACCTTATCGAACAGACCTTCGATTTCCCCCAAGACGAGTTCTCGGTGCAGGATGGCGAGTTGCAATTCTACGACATTCCCTTGATGGAACTCATCAAGCAGTACGGCACGCCCCTCAAGGTCACCTACCTGCCCAAAATCTCGCAACAGATCAACCGTGCCAAGCGTATGTTCAACGTCGCTATGGCCAAAGCCGACTACCGTGGCTCGTACAACTACTGCTACTGCACCAAGTCGAGCCACTTCTCGTTTGTTTTGGAGGAGGCCATGAAAAACGACATCCACCTGGAGACCTCGTCGGCATACGATATTCACATCATCAACGCACTGTACGACTCGCGTATCATAGACAAAGACCGTTACATCATCTGCAACGGAT
>CALAQA010000084.1:0-1450 GCA_937889065.1 uncultured Alistipes sp. | reverse complement strand
GCCTCTAAGGTGTTGTGGATGCCTACGCCAAAACCACCACCGATGTAGCTCCAGGTGGCCGAGCCATAGACCGAGGCCAACAGCCCGACGGTGTCGAGAATGAGCAGTTGGGTTGTACGGAAATCGGTCGCTTCGTTGCATTCGGTATAGCGTATTGCGCCGCCCTGAGTGGCCTCGATAAGGTGGTTGATGCGCCCCTGGTCCATCTCGTGGGGGGCGATGACAAACTTCAGCGTCGGATTTTCATTCACTATCGGCAGCAGATGCTCCTCGTCGGGGCCCCAGGTCGAGCCGGCCACAAAGAGGGGTTTGTTGCCCTTGAAACGCTCGATGAGTTCCACCCGCTTGGCGTTGGCGGCAATCTCGGCCACACGGTCGAAACGGGTATCGCCGGCCACCTGCACGTTCGTATGACCCAACTTGCCGAGCAGCAGCTTCGAGGCGTCGTTCTGCACAAAGATGGCCTCAAAACTCTTCAATGCCCGACGCCACAGCCCGCCCCAGGGGCGGAAGAAGATGGAGTTCGGACGGAAGATGGCCGAAACGACGAAGGTGCGAATCTCACGACGGCCCAATTCGAGTAACATATTGAGCCAGAACTCGTATTTGACAAAGATGGCTACCTCGGGTCGGACGATGTCCAAGAAGCGACGCACGTTGCGACGGGTGTCGATCGGAAGGTAGAAGATGTAGTCGGCACCTGCATAATTTTTGCGAATCTCGTAGCCCGAGGGGGAGAAGAAGGTCAAGAGGATTTTGTAGTCGGGATGGCGGCGGCGAATCTCCTCCATCAGCGGCCGACCTTGCTCAAACTCGCCCAGCGAGGCGACGTGCACCCAGATGATGCGCTCGTCGGCGGGGATGGTTTCGGCCATCCGTTGCAGCAGGTTGCGTCGTCCTTCGACCCAAAGTCGGGCCTTGGTGTTGCGCCACGAAGCCACACGAATGGCCCAGGCATAGAGGGTTATGATGATGTCGTATAACCACATAGCAGTTTACACGTTTGGTTAAAATGGGTCTGCAAAGGTAATACAAAAAAGCGAGATGCCCAAATGTCCCATTTTCAACCCCTTTCTTACCATCCGAATTCGACTACGTTTTCGAACATTTCAACCTCCGTGCGGCCATCGTCATACATCGTGACGGCTGCCAGGTCGAACTGCAACCGATAGCCCTCGTAGGTGCGGCCATAGTGCGCCACAAAGGCTCGTGCCGCACGCCGCAGGGCGTTGCACTTCTGCTCGGTCATCGCCTCCATCGGGGTGGTCAGCCCCCCTGCCCGTCGGGTCTTGACCTCCACGAAATGGAGCGTATCCCAATGGGTGAGGATGATGTCCAACTCGTACCTCCCGCTGCGCCAGTTGCGGCCACACAGCCGATAGCCCCGCTGACGCAGGTAGTCGGTGGCGGCCTCTTCGCCTCGGGCGCCGATTAAGGCACGGGCGATGGG
>CALAQA010000083.1:0-2555 GCA_937889065.1 uncultured Alistipes sp. | reverse complement strand
TTCCCTGGTTCTATCGTGGCCTGGCAGGTATCAACCCCGCCCGTCCCGCCTACAAGGCCATCCGCCTCGAGCCGGACCTCTCGATTCAGAACCTGGAGCAGGTGTCGGCCTCGTATGAGTCGCTGCACGGCCGCATCGTAAGCAGCTACACCCGCACCCCGATGGAGTTGCAATGGGAGGTGGAGATTCCCTGCAACACCACCGCCGAGATTGTGCTGCCCACCACCCGTGACGATGCCATCCAAGAGGAGGGTATCCGCTTCGTGGGGGTCAAGAACGGCAAAGGTTGCTGGAGCGTACCTTCGGGTAAGTATCAGCTCACCGTGAAGCTCGATCCTTCGGCGGGCGAGGAGCGCGAGGGCATCCTTTTGGACGAGTTTATCTACACCGAGGCCCCCTTCATCGAGTGCCACGCCTCGACCATCGAGGAGCTGCCGAATGGCGATCTGATTGCCGCCTTCTTTGGTGGCACGAAGGAGCGTAACCCCGATGTCTGCATCTGGACCTCGACCAAGAAGAAGGGAAGCGATCGTTGGTCGGCACCCCGCAAGGTGGCCGACGGCATTCAGAACGACACGTTGCGCTACGCCTGCTGGAATCCGGTACTCTATCAGGTTCCCACCAAGGGGGGCGAACTGTGGCTCTTCTACAAGGTGGGCCCCAACGTTCCGAGCTGGAAGGGCTACCTGATTCGCTCGAAGAACGGCGGCAAAACCTGGTCGAAGCCCGAGCGCCTTCCCGACGGCATCTTCGGTGCCATTAAGAACAAACCCATCTGGGTCGATGGCCGCATCCTCTGCCCCTCGTCCGACGAGTTGGGCCGTTGGAGCGTTCATTTCGAATATACCGACGATATGGGTAAGACGTGGCAGCGCACCTCGCCGCTCGATGCCGAGCTGAATGTGCCGACCCGTTTCCGCCCTGCCGTGACGACCAAAGCCGAGATGGGCACCAAGCCCTACGATCGGTCGAAGGCGCTGCCCATCGAGGCCATTCAGCCGACGATTCTCAAGCTTGCCGACGGTCGCCTGCAGATGATGTGCCGCACCCGCAACGGCAAGACGGGTGTTGCCTACTCGTCGGATCGTGGTACGACTTGGAGTAAACTCTCGCTGATGGATTTGGAGCATACCCAATCGGGTATCGATGCCGTGACGCTGCGTGATGGCCGCCACGTGCTGGTCTATAACGATTTCGAGACCATCGACGGCACCCCCAAGGGTCCTCGCACGCCCCTTTCGGTGGCCGTGTCGAAGGATGGTACGCATTGGCAGAAGGTCATAACGCTCGAGAGCAGCCCCATCAGCCAATACTCCTACCCCGCCGTCATCGAGGCCGAGGATGGCACCCTGCACACGACCTACACCTGGCGTCGCCGCCGCATCAAGCACGTCGAGTTCAAACTCGAAGCCGAGTAGTAACTCACTGGTTAAAAGCAACCAACAAAAGGGCTCGTCTCAGTGGCGAGTCCTTTTTTTCATTTTTTTCTTGTCTCTTTCTCTTTTTCTTTCTACCTTTGCCCTTGCAAGGTTCCCCTGAGGTGGCGTAAGCGGCCGAGGGGTGAAAAGGAAATTCGGTGGGAATCCGAAACAGTACCTGCTGCTGTAAGTTCCGAAAAAGTTTGATGCACAAGCCACTGGGAAACTGGGAAGGCGCATCGAAAAAAGGGAATAAGTCAGAAGACCTGCCTTGCAACAGATGAACACGCCTGCAGGTGTACGGGCCAAGCATCAAAACAGAAGAGAGCCCAAAGGTGCTGCTTAAGAGGTAGGAGCGGTGACGATCGCATACTATCCAAGGGGGGGAGAGAAAAAAGGCAGTGAATGAGGGGACAAGGACAGGGACAGGGAACGGAGACAAGAGGAGGCGAGTTCCTGTAATACTCTTCAGTTTTGTAACTTGACGTCGTATTCCAAGCAGGAGTATGGCGATTTTTTTTTACTAAAAACAAAACAAGTTATGAAACGCTTACTCTTTGTCTTGGGATTGTTGCTCACTTCGCTCACGCTGAGCCATTGCTCGGACGATGACAATGCAACACCCATCACCCCATCCGAAACGCCCGACCATGCCCTCTTTGTGGTCAATGCCGGCAACTACAACTCGAGCAACGCCTCGCTCACCCTCTACGACCCCTCGACGGGTGAGGCACGCAACGAGGTCTTCGCCACTACCAACGGCTTCAAGCTCGGCGACACGGCCCAATCGATGACCATCCACAACAACACGGGCTGGGTCGTAGTCAATAACTCGCACGTGGTCTTTGCGCTCGATTTGACCACCCTCAAGGAGCGTGGCCGTCTGACCGACATCCACTCGCCTCGTTACATCTCAATCATCTCCGATCAAAAGGGTTACATCTCCCACCTGTGGAGCAACAAGCTGACCATCTTCAACCCCCAGACCTGCAAGGTCACGGGGTCGATTACCATGCCCGATATGGTGGCCGAGAGCGGCTCGACCGAGGAGATGGTCTATCAGGATGGCTATCTCTATGTCACCTGCTGGTCCTACCACAAGCGCATCTTGAAGATCGACACGAAGACGAACAAGGT
>CALAQA010000082.1:0-1408 GCA_937889065.1 uncultured Alistipes sp. | reverse complement strand
TTCTGACCCCTCACGTGGTGCGCAAAAAGGGGCGTATGGGACTCTACTATATGGAGGAGGCGGCTGCGATGCGTTCGTCGCAGGTGGTCTATGACCGCCACCAAACCGCCTTCGACGCCCTCGAGGGAGGTGACATCGATTGGGACGAAGTATTTAAGGATGCCGCTTGGTTTCATTGGTCGGGCATCACCCCCGCCATCAGCGAAGGGGCAGCCCGTGTCTGCCACGAAGCCATCGAGGCGGCGCACCGCCGTGGGCTGGTCATCTCGTGCGACATCAACTTCCGCCGCAACCTCTGGAAGTGGGGTAAACGCCCCTCGGAGGTGCTGCCCGAGATGATGCGTCCTTGTCAGATTTTGTTTGGTACGGAGCTGGAGTTCAGCCAGGCACTGGGGGTTGAGATGCCCCAATTCAAGGCTCTCGACAGCGACTACGAAATGGCGATGGCGGAGTATCAACGTGCCGCCGAGGAGGTTTCTCGTCTGATGCCCGAGTGCCACACGATGGTCTTTGCGCTGCGCAACGTTATCAATGCCCAACACCACCTCTTGGGTGGCACAATGTGGCACCGAGGCGAGATGATGCGTGCCCCGATTTTCGACATCGAAGGGGTGGTTGATTGTGTGGGTGTGGGCGATGCCTACAATGCAGGCATCATCTACGGAATGTGGAAGGGCGAGACGATGCAGCGTGCCCTGAACCTGGGAGCTGCCGCCTGCGCCCTGAAAAACACCGTGCCGGGCGACTACGGCCAAGCCACCGCCGAGGAGATCGAAGCGGTTGCCAACGGTCAGACCAACGGCCGAGTACAGCGTTAAGCGAAATCGAAATTCAAAATGTAGAATTCAAAATTCAAAATTGTTGGGCTGGCGCGATTTGAAAGAGAAGTTCGTGATGATAGGGGATTTAGTGTTTAGGTCCGCATCGTTAAACTCTTTTTCAGCCCACCTCCCGCAAAGCAATGAGGGTCGTAGTCAATGCCACGACCCTCATTTTGCATTTTGCATTCTAAATTTTGAATTTTTAATTTATTCCATCGGGAATACCCTTACCTCCGTCACTCCTTCCAATTGGGCTTTCAGGGCCTCGAGGTCGGTCTTTTGCTCCACCTGGCCGTAGTGGTAGGGATAGAAACGAGCAGGACGAATGGCCTTTACGGCCTCCACAGCCTGCTCAACGGTCATCGTATAGGGCTGATTGACAGGTAAGAACGCTACATCAATGCCCTGCAAAGCCTTCATTTCGTCGGTCAGCTCCGTGTCGCCTGCCACATAGATGCGGCTGCCCCCGATGGTGAGGATGTAACCACAATCTTCACGCTCACGAGGGTGGAATTGCAGATGGCCTTCGGAGGTGTTGTAGGCGGCTACCGCCTCCACCTTAAGCCCCGGTAACGGCTCGGCCACAC
>CALAQA010000081.1:0-1916 GCA_937889065.1 uncultured Alistipes sp. | reverse complement strand
GCCACAAGAGTTTTACGCCCGACAAGGAGTTCGACTCTCGCCTTAATCCGCAGGGCAAACGCCCCGTGGTGATGCCTCGCCGCCGCCACTCGAAGGATTGGACCTTGATTTTGGGTATCGCTGCGGTGGTGATGGCCCTCGGCATCGGTCTCTATGCCTACTTTGTCCTCTACAAGGACAAGCCCTCGACCGCCCCGACTGTGGCGGCCCTGCCGATGCCCGAGAAGCAGCAGCCCGATACGATGGCGCTTGCTACGACCCACACCGCCAAGGCCGAGCCTGCACCTGCCGCCCCGAAGGCCCCCGAGACCATCGAACGCCTCACCTCGGGCCACTACTACGTGGTGCTGGGTGTCTATTCCACCCCCGAGAATGCCGTTCGTGCCGCTCGTGAGGCGATGGAGCAGGAGCCGCAGATGCACCCCTCGCTCTACTATTTCGGTCAGAAGTACCTCGTGGCAGCCTTCACGTCGGCCGACCAGGCCGAGTGTGATGCGGTGCGCCGTTCATATGGCGAGAAGTTCCCCTCGTTGTGGCTCTATCGTGCTCGCTAATGGGGTTGGCCGAGATCATACGACAAACCATTGATTGGTTCTACTGGCGTCCGTTTCGTGCGGTGATGCCGCTGCAAACCTTTCGCTACGGGGTGTGCGGCGGTGCGAATATGTGTCTGGACGCCCTGTGGTACTTCGTAATCTACCATTTCATTGTTGCCCAACGATTTATCGACCTTGGTGTGGTGGTCATCTCGCCCCACATCGCCTCGATGATCGTGGTCTTTCCCATCACCTTTTTCAACGGATTTTGGCTCAACCGCAACGTTGCCTTCCGCCATTCGCCCCTCTCGGGTTGGGAGCAGTTGGTGCGCTACGGGCTGTCGATTGTGGGGTCGGTGGTGATTACCTATGTGGGGCTGAAATTCTTTGTCGAGGTGTGCCACATCTGGCCCACCCCCTCGAAACTCATAACTACCGTCATCACGGTCATCTATAGTTACCTTGCGGCCAAGTATTTCACCTTTCGGGGTGCAAACGAGGTCTGATTGCAACTTCGCTACAAAATTAAGTCCCACCTTTGCGCTATGAAACTGCTGATTGTTGAAGATGAGCCCTCGCTGCGTGAGCTGATGGTGCGCGAATTGCGCTCCGAGGGGTATGTGGTGGAGAGTGCGGCAACCTATGCCGAGGCCGATGCCAAGTTGGCGGGCTACAGCTACGACTGCATCCTGCTCGATATTATGTTGCCCGACGGCAGCGGCCTGCAGTTGTTGGAGGAGCTGAAGCGTCGTGATCGCCCTGAACAGGTGATTATCATCTCGGCCCGTGATGCGCTCGAGGATAAGGTGTTGGGGTTGGAGTTGGGGGCAGATGACTACCTGGCCAAGCCCTTCCATCTGTTGGAACTCACGGCCCGCATCCGCAGTGTGGCTCGTCGCCAACGAGGTGGGCAGCGCACCCTTCGGATGGGCAACGTAGTGCTCGACCCCGAGAGTCGTCGGGTGACGGTCGGGGAGCGGGAGCTGCCGCTGTTGGGCAAGGAATTTCGTATTCTGAACTACTTTATGCAACGCCCCAACCACCTGGTCGATAAGGCGTTGTTGGCCGAGTCGGTCTGGGGCGACCACGCCGATCAGGCCGATACGTTCCACTTTGTCTATGGCCAGATTAAAAACCTGCGCCGCAAACTCACTGAAGCGGGTGCCGACATCGAAATTCGGGCCGTCTATGGCTTCGGCTACAAACTCACCTCGGTCGAACAATAACCCCCTACGAAGATGAAACTTACGACCCGCATCGGCTTGAACCTCTCGCTGGCGATGGTGCCCGTCTTGGCACTATGGGCGGCGTTGGTCTATTTTGCAATGGGCGATGAGGCACGTGCTGCCGAGGCTAAGAAAAAACAGGATGAGAAGGACA
>CALAQA010000080.1:0-5991 GCA_937889065.1 uncultured Alistipes sp. | reverse complement strand
GAACTCCTCTTTCAAGAATGAAAATCTTGCGTCCTAACCGATAGACGAATGGGCCTTACCGCTATTGAGCGCACGATAATGCGCTGGTTTAGCGGTGCAAAGGTAAACAAAAAAAGGATTTTGACAAAAAAAATCGGTTTTTTTCTCTAACTTTGTGTCAGTTAACGAATATAACGATGAGTGCGACCAAACTATACGATGTCTTTATCAGTTACGCCCGCAAGGATATGAAGGTGGCCGACAGCCTCTGCCGAGCGCTGGACGAGGCGGGGGTGAGTTATTGGATTGACCGTGAGATTCACGGATCTGCTAATTTTTTGACCGAGATCACTCGCTATATAAAGGCTTGCAATGTGGTGCTTTTTATTGCTTCGGAAAACTCTGCAAAATCGGAATGGACCCAGAAAGAGATTCTCTTTGCACTCAAGCATCAAAAAAAGATAATGCCTTATCGTATCGGTACGTTTCAATTTGAAGAGAACGATGAGTTGGATTTAGTCTTCACGAATGTACAATGGAAGGATAGTGAGGCTGAAGTGGTGGCGTCGTTGAGGAAATTAGATCAGCTGTCGGAAAAACAGGAGGAGCAACACCACCAACGAGTTCCAACAGGCCAAACTACGCACTATAAGGTTGGTGATTACTACGACGACGGAACTAAACAGGGGATAGTCTTTGAGGTGGAAGAGTCGGGTCGTCACGGTAAAATTGTGAGCTTGAGAAGGTCCGTTGAGACATATATGTGGTGTGTCGCGGAGCTATCTGCTCACGGTTGGTATGGCAATCGCCATAATGGCGCAGACAACCAACTTGCCGTTCAGCGGTGTGTGGGTTGGCAAGAAAAATTCCCGGCTTTTGCTTGGTGCGCTGCGCAAGGCCCCGGCTGGTACATCCCCTCCATTGAAGAGTTAAGAACGTTGTATCGCAATCAGTTGGTTGTTGAGACTGCTCTGCAAGAGCTGGATGCAGATGAATTGGATTTATGTTGGTCTTCAACCGGTGCGGGAGAGTCAAAAGCCTACGCAATAAGTATGTATGATGGTGAGGTCACGGCCTACGATAAAACGGATTACGACTTTGTGAGACCCGTAGCGACTTTTTAATGTACGAATCTCTTTAACTTTACAACAGTAGCAACGATGAGTGTGACCAAACAATACGATGTCTTTATCAGCTACGCCCGCAAGGATATGAAGGCGGCCGACAGCCTCTGCCGAGCGCTGGACGAGGCGGGGGTGAGTTATTTCATTGACCGACGAATGCACGCCTCGGTGAACTTTATGACCGAGATAACCAACCACATCAAACGGTGTCGTGCGTTGCTCTTCATTGCCTCCGAAAATTCGGCTCGCTCGACCTTTACGCAGAAGGAGATTCTCTATGCCCTGAAGTATAATAAGGAGATTGTGCCCTATCGCATCGGCGATTTTCAGTTCGAGGAGTGTGCCGAGCTGGAGTTCTTCTTTATGAATGTGCAGTGGCAGGAGAGTGAAGCCGAGATTGTCGCCTCGCTCGATGCCCTCGGTTTGGTGCCCAAGAAGGGTGTGGAAACGGAGGAAATTGCCATCCCCAAAAAGTTTGCCGTTCCTCGTTGGGTGTGGGGCGTGTTGGCAGGACTTGTGGTGCTTGTCGGTGGCTTCTTTGTGTGGCAATCAATGGGTTACAACGTAGGTGATTACTACGACGATGGCACAAAACAGGGCATTGTTTTTGAGTTGGATTGGACCCACCGCCACGGTAAAATTGTAGGATTGTTCGAGGCGGATGACCGCTTGGCCTGGTGTAGCGACGAGAAGGCTGCGGCGGAGATTGTTACGGGCACGTTGGATCATCGCAATGGCTGGAACAACCAACAGAAAATTATGCAGATTGCGGGGTGGCGAGAGAAATATCCGGCCTTTGTCTGGTGTGCCGACCAGGGCGAGGGGTGGTATCTTCCGGCTGTGGAGGAGTTGGAGACGTTGCTGTTGGATGAAGAGGTGTTCCGCGCCGTGAAGAGCGAATTTGAGCGAAGAAGCGGCCTTGTGTTTTATGAGTCGTCATTCTGGTCATCTACGACACCTGACACAACCGCCGAGTTTACAGCCTGGTATGTCAGTAGGTATGTGGGCAGTAGGAATTATGGTGCCAAAATCTACTACAACGATGTGCGTGCCGTGGCGGCATTTTAGCCATTAGGGGTTTTATTTAGTGGGGCTTAAAGAACACTTTAGGCCCCATTTTTTGTAAGGAAATTAAGGCAGTCGTTAATCTCCTTAAAATCCTTAAAATCTTTAAGCTCTTTATCTTAATTTTGAATTCTAAATTTTGAATTTTGAATTGGCGAAGCCTGAATTGGCTGCTGCGCTACGCTCCGCGACGCCGATCCAGGAGGGTCCCTTGGTGGCCTGCACAAAGTTGGGCAGGCCGCCCATCAACGATGGGCTCGGCCTTTTTGTTTGTGTGCAATCTCGTGCAAGCACGGCTTGCCTACAAACAAAAAAGCCGCAGGATAATATCCTGCGGCCTGCTCAACTTTGTCGGGATGACTGGATTCGAACCAGCGACAACACGCCCCCCAGACGTGTACTCTAACCGGGCTGAGCTACATCCCGAGTTCCACACTCAACGAGTTTACCTCGTGTTTGGGACTGCAAATATAGTGGTTTTTTTTCAAAAACAACACTTTTTGGCGATTTTTTTAATTTTTTTCATTTTTCCCGTCGCCCAACCTCGTCATTAGCGCATCAAAAGCGACGAGTCGCCATAGCTCAAGAAGCGGAAATCGTGCTCCAGCGCATAACGGTAGATCGTGCGCCAATCCTCGCCCACATAGGCCGCCACCAACAGCAGCAGCGTCGAGGAGGGTTGGTGGAAGTTGGTGATGATGTGCTGCACGATGCGGAAGCGGTAGCCGAGCGGCGTAATCATAATCTGTGTGGCACACTTAAGCCGCTCCATCGACGCCCCCTCCATATAGTTAATAAGGGCCGTCAAAGCCTCCTCGCCGCCAAACTCCTCGGGGATGTCGTACAGCTCCCACTGACCGATGACCCGCTCCGCCTCGGGCGAGCCCGTTTGGTGGATACGCCAACCAAGGGCCGAAAGTGACTCCAACGTACGCACCGAGGTGGTACCTACGGCGGTCACCTTGCCCAGCTTCTCACGCAACGTTTTGAGGGTCGAAAGACGCACCTCGAAGTGCTCGGTGTGCATCGGGTGAGCGGTGGCATTCTGCTCTTTGACGGGCAGGAACGTACCTGCGCCGACGTGCAGCGTAACCTCCTCGAAACCAAATCCTTTTGACTGCATGTCGGCAATTAGCTCGGGGGTGAAGTGAAGCCCTGCCGTGGGGGCAGCCACCGACCCCTCGAACTTCGAATAGACGGTCTGATAGCGGGTGTTGTCGATCTCCTGGCTCTCACGATTCAGGTAGGGCGGAATGGGGATGCGCCCCAGCAACTCCAGCAGCTCGCCAAACGACATTTGGGCCGACCACTCGAAGCGGATGACCTGCTCACGACCCGCCTCGCTCACGCGCCAGGCACGCAGCCACTCGTCGTTTCCCTCGTGCGAGAAGTTGATCTCTACATAGCCCTCCTTCCATTTCTTCGAGCCGCCCACGATGCAACTCCAGGTCGAGGTGCCGACGGCCGTCAGCGCACGCTCGTAGTCGGCGGGGGTATGGGGCTCGAGGCAGAAGACCTCGATGCGGGCCCCCGAGGGTTTGTGCATAATGATGCGGGCACGAATCACCTTCGTGTTGTTGAAGACCAGCAGCGAGTCGCCGGGCAACTCCTCGCCCACCTGGCGGAAGCGGCTCTCGGAAATTTGGCCTTGACGATAGATGAGCAGTTTCGACGAGCTGCGCTCTTCGAGGGGAAATTTGGCGATGCGCTCCTCCGGAAGGTCGTACTTATAGTCGTTTATGTCGATGTATCTCTCCATATTTTGGGCTTTAGAGTGGGCAAAATTACAAAGAATTTCCTAACTTTGCGGCGTATATATGCTTTAGAAGAGCGAAAAACCTATGAAAACCGATTTTTTGGTAATCGGCTCGGGTGCTGCGGGCTTGTCGTTTGCACTCAAAGCGGCCGATAAGGGCCACGTGACCATTGTCACGAAGGGCGAGATGGTGGAGTGTAACACGAACTATGCCCAGGGCGGCATCTGTTCGGTAACCTATGCTCCCGACACATTCGAAAAGCACATCGAAGATACGTTGGTGTGTGGTGCCGGTAAGTGCGGCCGTGAGGCGGTCGAGTTGGTGGTGCGTCGTGCCCCCGAACTCATCCAAGACCTCATTGCCTGGGGCACCCGCTTCAATAAGACGCCCGACGGACGCTTCGAACTCAATCGCGAGGGCGGCCACACCGAGCACCGCATCCTCCACTACGAGGATCTGACGGGTGCCGAGATCGAGCGTGCCCTCATCCAATCTGTTAAGGCACACCCCAACATCACCGTCTTGGAACATCACTTTGCCATCGACCTTTTGACGCAGCACCACCTGGGCGAGTTTGTGACCCGTCACACCCGCAACATCACCTGCTTTGGTGCCTATGTGCTCAACGAGAAGACCGATGAGATTCTGACGATGCTGGCCCGCTTTACGATTGTGGCAACGGGCGGTTGCGGTAACATCTACTCCTCGACCTCCAACCCCGAGGTGGCCACAGGCGACGGTGTGGCGATGTGCCACCGAGCCAAGGCCCACATCGACAATATGGAGTTCATTCAGTTCCATCCCACGACGCTCTATAACCCGGGTGAGAAGCCCAACTTCCTCATTACCGAGGCGATGCGTGGTTTTGGTGCCATCCTGCGTCTGCAAAACGGCGAGGAGTTTATGGATAAGTACCACCCGATGAAGTCGCTCGCACCCCGTGACATCACGGCCCGAGCCATCTACCGTGAGATGACCCGCCGAGGCGAGGATTATGTCTATCTCGATGTAACGCACAAGGAGCCGGCCGCCATTCGCAGCCACTTCCCCAATATCTACGAGAAGTGCCTCTCGATCGGCATCGACATCACCAAGGATTGGATTCCCGTCACCCCCGCAGCCCACTATTCGTGTGGCGGTGTGAAGGTCGATTTGAATGGTCAGACCTCCATCAAACGCCTCTATGCGCTGGGTGAGTCCTCTTGCACGGGCCTGCACGGTGCCAACCGTCTGGCCTCGAACTCGCTCATCGAGGCGGTGGTCTATGGCGATCAGGCCGCCCGCCACACCATCGAGCATTTCGATAAAGTTGGCTTCCAGGAGGGACTGCCCGATTGGGACTTCGAGGGTACGCAGCACACCGAGGAGATGCTGATGCTCATCCAGTCGAAGCGTGAGGTGCAGTCCATTATGTCGAACTACGTCGGCATTGTCCGCTCGAACCTCTCGTTGGAGCGTGCGATGCGCCGTCTGTCGATTCTCTTCGAGGAGACCGAAGAACTTTACAACAAAACAAAACCCAACCGTGAGATGTGTGAGCTGCGCAATATGATTGCGGTGGCCTACCTGGTCATCAAGCAGGGCCGTGAACTGAAAGAGTCGGTGGGTTGTCACTATAATACGGATTATCAGAAGAACGAATAACGAATGACCTTACAGGAAGAGATTACACGAAGAAGAACCTTTGCCGTCATCGCTCACCCCGATGCCGGTAAGACGACCTTGACCGAGAAGTTGCTGCTCTTTGGTGGTGCCATCCACGTGGCAGGAGCCGTGAAGAGCAACAAAATCAAGAAGGGTGCCACCTCCGACTTTATGGAGATTGAGCGTCAGCGCGGTATCTCGGTGGCCACCTCGGTGATGGGCTTCGAGTATCAGGGGGCCAAGATCAATATCCTTGATACCCCGGGCCACGAAGACTTTGCCGAGGATACCTACCGTACGCTGACGGCTGTTGATTCGGTTATCATCGTCATCGACGGTGCGAAGGGTGTCGAGGCGCAGACCCGCAAACTGATGGATGTCTGCCGTATGCGCAACACCCCTGTGATGGTCTTTATCAATAA
>CALAQA010000079.1:0-8806 GCA_937889065.1 uncultured Alistipes sp. | reverse complement strand
GGAGACGATGAAGGAGCTGATCAAAAACGAGGTAAACGTGAAGGATATCGAGTTGCTGCACGACACGACGGGTATCATTACCAAGCATATCAAACTCAACTTCAAGTCGTTCTGCACCCGCTACGCCAAATTCTCGAAGCAGATGGCAGCCCTGCTGAACAGCTTCACGCAGGAGCAGATTGCCGCCATCGAGTCGGCAACGGAGACCTCGCTCGAGTTGGATGGCGAGGCGATTACGGTGACCCCCGCCGACTTCATCATCACGTCGGAGGATATGCCCGGTTGGCAGGTTGCATCGGAGGGTACGCTCACCGTGGCCCTCGATGTCACGATCACCGAGGAGCTGAAGCGTGAGGGTGTGGCCCGTGAGTTGGTGAACCGCATCCAGAACATCCGCAAGGAGGCCAACTTCAGCGTGACGGACAAGATTCGTGTCGAGATAGAGCCGATTGAGGGTGTCGAGGAGGCGCTGGCTGTTTGGGCCGACTTCATCGGTCAGCAGACGTTGGCCTTGGAGGTGAAGGTTGCCGCCGAGCCGCAGGGCGAAGTGGTTGTCGATAGCGACCTCGACGAAACGCCGCTCAAGATTGCCGTGACCCGCTGCTAAAGGCAGAGGTGACCACAGACGAAAAAAGGCTGCTCCTTGCGGGGCAGCCTTTTTTGGGTTATAAGAGCAGCATCAGTAGCAGCTGAATGACTACGACGCGCAAGAACATACAGACGGGATAGACCGTGGCGTAGGCCACCGACGGATTGTCGCCCTCGATGGTGTCGTTGGCATAGCCGAGGGCCATCGGGTTGGCCATCGAGCCGCACAGCAGACCGGTGATGGAGCCGAAGTCGAGACGCAACCAACGCAGGGCCATCCACCCTATAATAAGAATAGGTACGATGGTCAGCAGAGCACCTGCGCCGAGCCACAGCAGCCCCTCGGGACGCACCACCGTCTCGAAGAAGTGGGCACCCGACCGCAAACCCAGACAGGCCAGGTAGAGGTCCAGACCCAGGGCACGCAACATCATATTGGCACTCTGCGTGGTGTAGGTAATCATATGCAACCGAGGGCCGAACGTACCAATCAGGATGCCGACAATGATGGGACCACCCGCCAAACCGAGCTTGACGGGGAGCGAGATTCCCGGCACCGAGAAGGGGATGTAACCCAGCATCAGGCCCAGAATCATACCGATAAATACCGAGACGAGATTCGGCTCATTGAGGCTCTTGACGGCATTACCCAAGATCTTCTCCACACGGCGAATGTCAGCCTCCTCGCCCACGACCGTCAGGCGGTCACCAAGTTGCAGAATCAGGTCGGGCGTAGCCAACAGCTGCACACCCGAGCGATAGACACGCGAAATGTTAATGCCGTAGTTATTTCTCAAACGCAAGGTTTTCAGGCGTTTGCCGTTGATTTCGGGGCGAGTCACCAAGATGCGTTGCGAGATGAGTTGGCTGTCGATTTTGTTCCAGTCAATGTCCTCCGAGTTCCAATCCTTCGCCTCCTGCTCGCCAAAGATCAGGCGCAGGGCCTCGGCCTCGTGGGGCGTGGTGATGACCATCAGCACATCGCCCTCCTCGAGTTGTTTATCGGAGGTGGGAATCGAGACCCGACCGTCACGCCAAATGCGGGAGATTACGAAATGGTGGTGGCTCATGGCGGCCAACTCGTGGACCGTCTTGCCAAAGGCGGCAGGGTTGGTGAGACGATAGCTGGCAATGAAGATATTTTTGCGGTGCTCGGCATCGGGGCCTGACAAATCGGAGGGGCGCACCACCCATCGGCGCAGGAGGATGATGGCCAGGATGACCCCCACCACGCCCATCGGATAGGTCAGGGCGCAACTCAACGCCGCCCCACTGCCCGAGAGGCCCATCTGCTCGAGGGTCTGCTGGGCGGCACCCAGGGCGGGGGTATTGGTCGTGGCACCACACAAGATACCCGCCATATCGGGAATGGAGATGCCACAGCCGTAGGCCACCGCCACCGAGAGGAGCGTACCCACCAACACCACACCAATCGAGGGGAGGAGCAGGCGTAACCCTTCGGTGCGCATCGACGAGAAGAAACCCGGACCGACCTGCAAACCCAGGGCATAGACAAAGAGCACCAGGCCGAACGACTCGGCGTATTTGAGCATCTGGGCATCGATCGAGAGGCCGAAGTGGCCCGCCATAATGCCGACAAAGAAGATGAATGCTGTACCGAGCGATACGCCGCAACACTTCACACGCCCCAGCATCACACCGATGGCCGAGATGAGCGACAGCACCACAATGGCCTGCAAGGCCGAATGCTCGATAAATAAAAGTTTTAGATATTCCATTACACTGCTAAAAACGGGGACAAAGATAGTGCAAGCCGAGCGCAATGCCAAGCCTTGGCTCAATAAAAAGGCTTTTGACAAGATTTGGGCTTGCACAAAGCTGGTTGAAAGGCTTTTTATTGCCGAATTTATTCGGGCATTGCCGAGGCGCAGCCTATCTAAACCAAGCGAAACATCGTGAAGCGCAGGTAAAGATAGTGCAAGCCGAGCGCAATGCCAAGCCTTTTTGAAATTAAGTCATTTTGAATTCTAAATTCTAAATTTTGAATTTCCTATGGTTATCTGCCACGTTTTGGCATATACACCTCCTACTTTTGTAGCGTGAACTTAAAACAGAAAAGAACTATGGCAATGTGGTATGCAGTGAAATGCGGCGGCTGTGGCAAGGAGTTTAACTATGTCGCCGGCGAATTGATGATGTGTGTGGGTTGCGGCGTCGAGAGCGACTACGAGGCACCCTTCTTCTGCCCCGAGTGCAACCGACGCATCGATCCCCGCCGTGAGGAGGGGCAGGCACAAATCCTGGAGCGTGCCTTGATCGACTAATCGATTGTCGTTGGCGAGACAATCGGGTTCATGTAGGGTTACCGCCAAACGAAAGGGGTTGTTCACTGATGGAACAACCCCTTCGGCTTTTATTTCTTGCGCAAATCGATGAACTTCACCACCTTGCGGCTCATTGGCGGCATCTGTTGGCGGGCGATCAGCTCGACCGGCTCGAAACGGATGTCGGGGGCGACACGCACCTTCGAGCGGAAGATGTCCTTGATCTGCTTGATGAAGCCCTCGGAGTGGTTCTCCGAGCCGATTTTAATCTGAATTTGGTCGGTGCCAAGGTTGTTCGTGAAGACCTCAACCAAGTAGTTCTCGACCTGCGGAATGTTGTCCAGAATATCGAACAGCGCAGGCGGATAGAGGGTTGTACCCTTAAACTTAATCATCTGCCCTTTGCGGCCGATGACACTGCTCAAGCGAGCCGTATGGCGACCGCAGCCGCACGGCTCACTGATGCGGATGCAGATGTCGCCCGTCTTGAAACGCAGCAGCGGCATACCCCCCACGCCCAGCGTGGTGATGGTCACCTCGCCCCCACGGCCATCCTCGACGGGGTTGTTCTCCTCGTCCAGCAACTCGACGATAATCAAATCCGAGGGGATGTGGCCGCCGTTGTGGCAGCTGCACTCGGTGAACGAAGACTGCATCTCGGTCGAGGCGTAGGTCGAGTAGAGTTCGAGGTTGGGCCACCGCTCGGCAATCTTCTCGCCCAGGGTCGTAAGTTTTCCCTCGGGGGTGCGCAGGGCCTCGCCGATGCAGATGGCACGACGCAGCGTGCTTTGGTTGGGGTCAATGCCGTTGCGCTCGGCGTAGTCGATGAGTTTAACCAAAAACGAGGGGACCACCATACAGGCCGTCGAGCCGACCCGTCGAATGGTATCCCACTGCAATTCGGGGATGCCGTTGCCGACACGCACCACACCACAACCCAACTCACGAGCCCCCATAAAGTAGGCCAGACCCGCCATAAAGCGACGGTCGATGGTGGTCATCAACTGCATCACATCCTCCTCCGAGCAACCCGCCATCCGAAACGAGCAGGCCTCATTGTAGGCCAAACGTTGCAGGTCACCCTCCGTGAGGGCAAACGTAACGGGGTCACCCAGCGTACCCGAGGTGGTCACATAGTCGATGATTTGGCGACGGGGTACGCAGACAAACTCCTCGCCGTGCAGTTGCAAATCCTGCTTCGTAGTGAGGGGCAGGCGACGCAAATCATCGAGCGTACGGATGGTGGAGGGGTCGATTCCCTCACGCTCAAAGAGGGCCTTATAGTAGGGCGAATGGGCAGCGACATAGGCCACCGTCTCACGCAGACGCTCCTCCTGGAAACAGCGAATTTCGTCGGGGGTGCGGTAGTGCAGGTTGCTATCTTTTACCATAGTCTTGGATTTTTTGTTCTATTTTTTGGCGGTCCGAAAGGCGAGCCGTCTCGCATTCGAGGGCCTCGTGCCACAGGGCAACAGCCTCGGCAGTTCTGCCTTCGGCGGCGTAGCAGTCGCCCGCCAACTCGTAAGTGCCGAAGTAGTTGGGATTGAGCTTAACGAGCGAATCGACAAGCGATGTATCGGGTTGCTGCTGAAGGTGTTGGCTCAATGCACGATAGGCCGTTACCCGAGGGTAATCATTTATAAGGAAGGCACTGTCGGGGGCAATGGTGCGCATTGCATCGTAGCGGGTTTGGCCGTCGGCAGGTGCAGCAAACACCTCGTCGAGGTCGTAACAGAGCATCGCACCCGCCTGCCAGGGGGCGGTCGAGACCCACACCCTGCGCTCCACAGGTTGGAAGATGACGGCGTGGTGGGCAATGGCCTGATTGATCGACTTTTCGTTCGTGAGGCCGATATCCCTGCCCCCCATTCCGTAGCGGTTGCGCAGCACGGCAGCCGCCCCCTCGGGGGTGAGCCGACCCGCCTCGGTCAAGAGCTCCGTCAGGCGTGCGTGGCGGTAGGGGCTATCCGACGAGGCGATGTTTTCCAGGTTGTAGCCATCCGTGGCGAAGGCCTCGGATTGGTAGTGGTTCGTCACCACCAGACGCTCCGTCGCGGGGGCGTAGAGGGCTGTTTGAGCGGGGCTTTTCTCGATGACCACCGCCCGATTCTCCTCGCCCGAAGCGACCAGAATCGACTCCGACACGAAGGTTTCGGCCTCGCAGGCCATCCGATAGGCCTCTTCGATGGTGGAGGCATACTGCAAAATGCGGCGGGTCAGGAGCGAAATGGGCATCGCCGAGGAGGTGGGAATCGCCCCCTTGGCCGCATTGATCGTGACGGTCAGCCCTCGCTCGTTCATTCCCGAGACCACCCCCACCATTCCGGGCCAGGTGACCGAGAGGTAGCGGTACCCTTCGGTCGGCTCGACCATCATCACCACCTTGTTTTCGGCAAAGGCATCGCCCACCCAGAAGTCGAAGTTGCGACCAACCAGAAGGTTGCCATCCTCGCTCGCCCCGCCTCGCACGGCAAAGGCACTGCACCCCACCAACATATACTCCTGCATAGCGTGGCCGATGTCGTGGGCGGCGTGGTAGTTGAGTTGGCGGAAATAGGGGGTGCCGAAGTCATCGAAACGGTGGCTGCACGAAGCCGACAAGGCGTGAATCTCTTGGCGCAGCTCTTCGTCGATATGGTCGGCCATCCGACGATTGAAGATGATGGTGAGTTTATGCAGCAGCCACAGGTACTTTTGCGAGGGGACAAAGCGGCGAATCTGCTCGACAAAGGCCGCCTCTTGATACTCCAACAAATCACGTTGCAAGACTCCGAGGTGCAGACCTCGTTCCAGGGGGGTGCCACTCACCCGCCCCTCCCACAATCCGTAGGGGGTACGCACCAGCGACCCTCGTGTGGTGAGGCGCACGCTGTCGCCACGCACCACCACCTCGACCGACGAGGTATCGACCACCTCGTGGGGCTGTTTCATATCGGCCGTGAGGTAGAGTGCCGTCGGCAAAGCCAACAACAACACGCACAACCCAACGAGGGTCAAAAGGCTGTATTTTATTACTTTACGCATTTGCAATCTCTTTTGTCAGTTGCTCTTCGCCCACCAGACCACCTACGGCCACCACCGACGAGAGGGCCACACCCAAGCCGCCGTGCAGATTGACACTCTGACCCGCCAACCGGAGGTTTTCGATGCGGGTGCGGGCAGGCAGGTGGGTCGCAATCGGGTTATGAAAATCCTTCACCAACCCATAGGCCGAGCCGTTGGGGGTCGAGGTATAATCACGCCAAGTGAGGGGCGAGGCGGTATAACGCACCCCTTGGGTGAGGGGCAAATCCAACCGAAAACGGTCGGCAAACGCAACCATCCGCTCGGCCAGGGCCGCCTTGGCAGCCTCGTAAGTCTCGCCTCGTTGCATCGGGTGGGTCGTATCGTTCCACTTTTCAAAGGCGGTGTGCGCCATCGGGGTCATCAGCGACAAGACCGTGGCACGCTCCCCCTCACGGGGCGGTTGCATCGTCAGCAGCAGCTCCTCCAAAGGCTCCTCCATCGTGCGCAAGGGGGTCGGCCACGGCTGTTCGGTGCGGTGGAGGTAGTAGTTCGTCGGGCGGTAGCTTACCCCCTCGGGCAGGTGCAGGTAGAGGGTGAAGAGGGCACAACTATCGGCCAACGTATTGAGCCGCTCGAAGAACGAGGGGCGGTAGCGGTGTTCGCCCCGCAAGAGGACAAAGGTCTGACGGGGATGGAGGGTCGAAATCACCTCCTCTGCCTCCCAGCGGCGACCATCTTCGATTTCGACCGCCTCTATACGCCCCGCTTTGAGGTGCAACGCCACCACACGGGCACGGGTCACCACCTCGCCTCCCTGTCGTTCGACAGCCTCCTTGAGGGCATCGGCCACCTGCTGCGTGCCCCCCCGCAAAGGCGTAGGCACCACCCGCCACAAAGGAGTGGAGAATCATCGCGTGGTCGTAGAACGAGGTGTGGTCACGCCCACCGCCATAGAGCATTGCATTGCCCGTCAAGACGGCACGCAACGTCGTATCGTCAATCGTGGTACGGAGCACCTCCTCGGCCGAGATTCCCTGCCACGAGGAGGCATCACGGGCAATACGGCCCGCACGAAACTCCTCCATAGAGACCGACTCGCCCACCTGCCGCACCATCGAAAGATAGCGGTGCAGGTGCTCCCGCTGGTGGGGAAAGGCCTCGGCCAACCGTTCGACAAAGCGGTCGCATCCCATTGCCAAATCGAAGTGGTTGTCGCCCAAACAGATGCGATCGAACGCCTCCTCGGAAAGGCGGCGCAGCGGCAGTTCGTTCAAGCCCGCATAGCGGAAAATCTGACGCAGCACCTGCCCTTCGTCCATCGCCCCCACATAGTGAAAGCCCGTATCGAACCATTCACCCCGACGGCTAAACGACTGCAAACCACCCCCAACGGTGTGGTGTTGCTCCAACACCACCACCCGCTTGCCGGCACGGGCCAGCATCGAGGCAGCAAGCAGTCCACCGGGGCCTGCACCGAGGATGATGGTGGGACGGTTAGCCATTGGCAGTCATTTTGCGGCACACATACAGATTGGCCGAGGTTTTCGTATCGAAGGGCTCTATCTCGATCGCAAGGCCGTGCGAGGCGGCAAAGCGACACATCCACTCCCGATCGACAAACTGCAACGGCTCGTCGGTACGGTTGAAACGCAGGATGCGGGTACTCCACTTTTCGGTCCAGAGGGTTGCACGGTGCTGCTGTTCGTGTTGCGAGCTGTCGCCGTCACGCACAATGAGCATTCCCCCCTCGTTGAGCTGCTCGACGCAGCGTTGCAGAATCTTCCACTGCTGTTCGGCACTCACATAGTGCAGCGAATCGTTGAAGAGGAAGACATCCGAGCGGGGCAACTCGGCCGTGCGCATATCGGCCTCTACGAAGCGAATCTGCTCGCCCCGACTGAAGCAATGCGAGGCCAAGAGAATCTTCTCGCCGTCGTAGTCCATACCCACAATCTGTCGCTCACGGCTCGCAAGGCCCAGCATCAGCGCCAACTGCCCGTAGCCACACCCAATGTCGGTAATGGTGGCCGTGCGGGGAATGAGTCGATGCCAACGCAGGTAGTGACCGTCCAGCCGTGCCTTGATGCGGATATACCACTCGATGACGGGGCTTTTGTAGATGTAGTTTTTATGGAGCGTCTCACGCATCCACCGAGCGATGGGCAGGCCGTACAGCTCCTCGCTTTGGGCATAGCCTGCACGCACCAGCGCACCGATGCGCTTGGCCTCGCTACGCAGATCACCCGCAATGGGTTGCGTGGCAAGCTCCGTAAGGTGCAGATCCCCCGCCTTGATATAGAATCCCTGTCGTTTCGAGCAGACCTGCCCCGTGCCATAGAGCACCAACGGGCGCACTGCAAGGCGCAACCGTTCGGCCAACAAGAAGGCTCCCTTGTGGAAGCGGCCGATGCGGCAGTCGGGCGAGCGGGTACCCTCGGGGAAGATGACCACCGAATAGCCCTCCTCGACACGGGGTCGGAGGCGTTCGATGAGTGCCTCGTAGCCATCGGCAGCGTGGCAGCAGTCGGCATAGCGCACCACCCACCCAAAGAAGGGCGAACGCCACACCCACGAATTGGTCACCATCACCACACGAGGCGAAAGGCTCAGCAGCACCAAAATATCGACAAACGATTGGTGGTTGGCCACCACCACCGACGGAGTATCAAACGATTTGATGGCGTGTTTATGCAACTTCACACCCGGGATGGTCTTTAAGAACAACCACGCAAAACCGTAGAGGAAGCGGTGGAACAGCCCCTTCTTCAAGCGGCGTGCGATGGGCAGCACCATCAACACCACCATCACCCCCTGCGCCACCAGACACCCCACCAGGAAGTAGAGGAACGAATAGGCCGTGCGCAACAACCCTACACACGTATAAGGATAGCCGCCCCGCTCCGTCTGGCTCGAGATGAAGAGGCGAA
>CALAQA010000078.1:0-3416 GCA_937889065.1 uncultured Alistipes sp. | reverse complement strand
AGTGAAAAAATCTTTATTCTATTTGAAATAATTTTATTAGATTACAAAAAGAACTTATTTGTTATTGTTTTTTTTGAAAATTAATGTTATTATGTTAATGCGACGTAATTTAATATTCCACATTGGTCTCATTTATATAAAAGAAATCTGTTTGATTGTCTTCATTTTTTTCATCTTCATTGTTGGTATAAAAGGTTAATCGCTTGGCAAATTTAGAATTTTTTTCTATCTTTCACGAGATAAAACACGAAAAACTATGTCATCAACCATCCGCATCATCTGCGAAAATACTACCACCGAGTTGTGGGTCAAGATGGGCACCTCGCTGGCCGAATTGTCCAAGATGCTCCCCGCCCCTACCTTTCCCTACCTGGCCGCTACGGTCAATAACCGCCTCAAGGAGCTGCACTACCGCATCTACAAGCCGGTCAATGTGCGCTTCCTCGACCAGACCTCCTACACGGGCATCAGCGTACTGCACCGCACCGCCTGGTTTGTCCTGCAACGAGCCGTCGAGCTGACCCTCCCGGGTCATACGCTCCGCATCCGCCACGAGATGGGCCAGAGCGGCTTCTACTGCGAAATTGAGGGAATCGAAACGTTCTCCTCGGAGCAGTGCGCCGCCCTTGGCGAAGCGATGCAGCAGCTTATCGACCGAGGGCTTCCGATCTGCCGCCAGAAGCTGCTGACCGAGGAGGTGAAGGCCCGCTTCGAGGAGCACGGCTTCCACGACAAGGTGGAGCTGCTCGACACCTGCCCCAGACTCTACTCCGACCTCTACACGCTGGATGGGTCGGTGGGCTATTTCTACGGCGCATTGGCCCCCTCGACCGACTACCTGACCCACTTCTGTCTGCGCCCCTACTACAAGGGGTTCTATCTCGGTCTTCCGCAGCGCACCAACCCCGAGGCGGTGAGTTGCGAGCTGAATCAGGAGAAGATGTTTGACATCTTCCGTGAGTACCAATCGTGGGTCGGGATGATGGGCGTTCCCACCATCGGTGCCATCAACCGCCACATTCTGCAAGGCAATGCGGGGGCGTTGATTAAGGTGGCCGAGGCCTTCCACGAACGCAAATTTGTCGCCATCGCCGATGCCATCTACGAGGCCCACGCCACCCGTGGAATGCGTATGGTGCTGATTTCGGGCCCCTCGTCGAGCGGCAAGACCACCTCGTCGAAGCGGTTGAGCATCCAACTTGGTGTGTTGGGGCTCAAGCCCGTCATCATCGCCCTCGACGACTACTTTGTCGATCGAGAGAAAACCCCTCGTGACGAGAAGGGCGACTACGACTTCGAGGCCCTCGAAGCCATCGACCTGGAGCTGTTCAACGACCACCTGCAACGTCTCATTGCAGGCCAGAGCGTCGAGATACCCCGCTACAACTTCATCACCGGCAGCCGTGAGTGGCACGAAGAGCCGCTGACGCTCGACGAACAGTCGATTCTCATCGTCGAGGGCATCCACGGCCTCAACCCCCGCCTCACCCCCTCGATTCCCGACGAGCAGAAGTTCCGCATCTACATCTCGTGCTTTACCTCCGTTGCGATGGACAACATCTCGTGCATCGCCCCCTCGGACAACCGCCTGCTGCGCCGTCTTGTGCGCGACTACTCGACCCGTGGTGCCGATGCCGTAGCCACCATCGCCCGCTTCCCGTCGGTGCGTCGTGGCGAGGAGAAGCACATCTACCCCTTCCAAGAAAATGCCGATGTGATGCTCAACTCGTCGCTCTTCTACGAGTTGTCGGTGCTGCGCCCCTATGCCGAGCGCATCCTGCGTGAGGTACCCGACACGGTGCCCGAGTATCGAATGGCCAACCACCTGCTGCGTTTCCTGGAGAACTTCGCCCCCATCTCGCCCGACGAGATTCCGAATACTTCGATTCTGAGGGAGTTTATCGGCGGCAGCACTTTTCGCTATTAACAAAGCGGGAACGAGTACCTTTTTGTGACCGAAAAACGAAAAATAAAGTTACCTTTGTAACTGAAAACGAAACAACATAAAACACAACACATAATGTTCGACAAATTCTATTCACGCCACATCGGCGTACAAAATCCCGACGAGCTGCAGACGATGCTCGAGGTGATCGGTGTACAAACCGTCGAGGAGTTGATCGGCCAGGTAATCCCTCAGTCGATCCGTCTCAAAAAGCCGCTGCGTCTTCCCAAGGAGGGGATGAGCGAGTACGAATATGCCGCCCACATCCGTCAGCTGGCCGACCGCAACCGCCCCCTGCGCTCCTTCATCGGTATGGGTTACTACCCCACCGCCGTACCTGCGGCTGTGGTGCGCAACGTCTTCGAAAACCCCGCCTGGTACACCTCCTACACCCCCTATCAGGCCGAGATTTCGCAGGGTCGCCTGGAGGCCCTCTTGAACTACCAGACGGCCGTCATCTCGCTCACCGGCATGGAGATCGGCAACTGCTCGCTCCTGGACGAGGGTACGGCTACGGCCGAGGCGATGTTGATGATGTTCGCCCTGCGTTCGCGCGAGGCAGTCAAGGCGGGTCGCAACCAACTCTTCGTCGATCGCAACATCTTCCCCCAGACGCTCGACCTGCTTCTGACCCGCAGCGAACCCTTCGGCATCGAGCTGATTATCGATGAGTGGGATCAATACGAATTCTCGGGCAACGAGTTCGGTGCCATCCTGCAATACCCCGCAGGCGACGGCGCCGTGCGTGACTACTCGGCCTTCACGGCTGCCGCCCACGAGCGTGGTGTGCTGGTTACGGCCGTGGCCGACCTGCTGTCGCTGGCCCTGTTGAAGTCGCCCGGCGAGTGGGGTGCCGACATTGTGACCGGCTCGACCCAGCGTCTGGGTACGCCGATGGGCTTCGGTGGTCCGCACGCAGGCTATATGACCACCCGTGAGGCCTTCAAGCGCAATATACCGGGCCGCATCATCGGTGTTTCGGTCGATCGTCTGGGCAACAAGGCCCTGCGTATGGCCTTGCAAATGCGTGAGCAGCACATCAAGCGTGAGCGAGCCACCTCGAACATCTGCACCGCCTCGGCCCTGATGGCCTCGATGGTGGGTTTCTACTGCATCTACAACGGTCCCGAGGGGTTGAAACGTGCCGCCACGACGGCCCACGAAGCGGCCCTCAAAGCGGCTGCCGCACTCGAGGCGATGGGCTACAAGCTGACTAACAACTGCTTCTTCGACACACTCGACATCGAGGCCGAGTCGGCTGTCATTCAGTCGATTGCCCTGGAGGAGGGCATCAACTTCCACTACCCCAACGACGAGCACGTGCGCCTCTCGTTCGACGAGGTGACCACCCCCGAGGAGGTCGATACCGTCATCGGCATCTTCCGTGCAGCATTGGGCAAGCGCACCAAGGCCCCGAAGGTGGAGCCGCAGGAGGTGATTCCCGCCGCACTGCTGCGCACCAGCCCCTACC
>CALAQA010000077.1:0-3348 GCA_937889065.1 uncultured Alistipes sp. | reverse complement strand
CATCCACCTGCCGGCTCAGTCGGGCTCGACGGCGATGCTGGAGCGCATGAACCGCAAATATACCCGTGAGTGGTACCTGGACCGCATCCGTGCCATTCGCCACTATATGCCCGATTGTGCCATCACGACCGACCTGATTGCAGGCTTCTCGGGCGAAAGCGAGGAGGAGCACCTCGACACCCTGTCGCTGATGCGGGAGGTGGGCTACGACTTTGCCTTTATGTTCAAGTACTCCGAGCGTCCCGGCACCTTCGCCTCGAAACACCTGGGCGACGATGTGCCCGACGAGGTCAAGTCGCGCCGTTTGCAGGAGATTATCGCCCTGCAAAACGAGCTGGGTCTGGCAAGCTATCGCCGTGACGTGGGCAAGGAGTTTACCGTCTTGGTCGAGGGTGTTTCAAAGCGCAACGAGGAGCAACTCTTCGGCCGTACCTCGCAGAACAAGGTGGTCGTTTTCGACCGAGGCAACCACACGGCGGGCGACTATGTTCGTGTGCGTGTGACCGACTGTACGTCGGCAACCCTGATGGGTGAGGAAATTTTTGAGTAAAAGCGTAAAATGAGATTTGACGAATTAGATTTAGAAGAGGAGATTCTCGACGGATTGTGGGATATGCACTTCGAGGAGATGACCCCCGTGCAGGAGCATACCATTCCCGTCATCTTGGAGGGTCACGACCTGATTGGTTGTGCCCAGACCGGTACGGGCAAGACGGCGGCCTACACCTTGCCGCTGCTGAATCGCCTCTTGCTGGAGGGCAACCCCGACAATGTGGTCAAGGCCCTCATCATCGTGCCGACCCGTGAGTTGGCGCAGCAGATCGATCAGCAGTTCCAAGGCTTCTCGTACTACCTGCCTGTCTCGACCACGGTGGTCTATGGCGGTGGCGACGGCAAGGGCTGGGAGGTGCAGAAGCAGGGTATGCTGCGTGGTGCCGATGTGGTTATTGCCACCCCGGGCCGTATGATTTCGCACCTGCAAAACAGCGGCGTGGACCTTTCGCACGTCAGCTACCTGATTTTGGACGAAGCCGACCGAATGCTCGATATGGGCTTCTCGGACGACATTATGAAGATTATCTCCTACACGCCCCGTGAGCGTCAGACGCTGCTCTTCTCGGCGACCCTGCCGCCCAAGATTCGGGCCTTGGCCAAGAGTATTCTGACCAACCCCGTCGAGGTCAATATCGCCATCTCGAAACCCAACGAGGCGATCGACCAGTCGGCCTACGTCTGCTACGAGACGCAAAAGTTGGGCATCGTGCGTGAGCTGTTCCGTGAGGCCCCCGACTTCAAGTCGCTCATCTTCTCCTCGTCGAAACAGAAGGTCAAGGAGTTGGCCCACACGCTGAAGCGTATGCACCTGGATGTGGCCCCGATGCACTCCGATTTGGACCAGCCGAAGCGTGAGGAGGTGATGCTGAACTACAAGAACGGCAAAGTGAAGATTCTGGTCGCTACGGACATTGTGGCACGAGGCATCGACATCGAGGATATCGGCCTGGTAATCAACTACGACGTACCGCACGACCCCGAAGATTATATCCACCGCATCGGCCGTACGGCCCGTGCAGCGGCCACCGGCTCGGCCATCACGTTTGTGAGCGTGGAGGAGCAGAGCAAGTTCCACCAAATCGAGAAGTTTATCGAGCGGGAGATCCCGAAGCGGGAGCTGCCCGTAGAGGTGGGCGAGGGCCCGGCCTACAACCCCTCGGATGGCCGAGGAGGCCGAGGAGGTCGAGGCGGCAAGGGGCGTGGCAGCCGCAAAGGCAAGAGCAAGGGCACCAAGCCCGCCGCTTCGGAGGGCGCAACGACCGCTACGCCCGACAACAACCACGCCGAGGGGCGTGGCGAGGGCAACCGTGGCAGTCGTGACCGCCGTCGTCGCCACCATCGCCGCCGCAAAGGGGGCGCAAACCAAACACCTGCAACCCATGAAACGCCTAACGCATAGTCTTTGTCTGCTGCTCCTTGCAGTTGCATTGCAAGGGTGTGTGGCCTACCGCTTTGTGGGGCACGGCACGGAGGGTATCGACGATTTCAAGACCTTCCCGACCGACACCATTCACCCCGCATCGGAGCCCTTCCGCTTTGCCAAAGTGGAGAGCGTACTGCTCGACACGATGCGCCTGAAGGTGGCCCGTTGCGACGAGCCGCTGACGCTGCGCCAAATGATCGACACGCTCGACAGCCGCAACGCCTCGGCAGGTATTGTGGTGGTGCAGAACGATACGATTCTCTTTGAACACTACCGAGGTATGGTCGGCCCCGACAGCCACACCACCATCTTCTCGGTCACCAAGTCGGTCACCTCGCTTTTGGTCGGGATGGCCATCGACAAGGGTTTTATTCATTCGGTCGAGGATGCCGTGACGGAGTACCTTCCCGAGTTGGCCGAGCGTGATCCGATGTTCGGACAGCTGACCATCGAAAACCTTTTGGATATGCGTACGGGTCTGGCTTTCAGCGAGAACTACTCGGCCAATCCGTTGAGCGGTATGGCTCGCCTGCACTACGGTCGCCACATCGAGGGGCAGATTCGTAGTCAGCACTTCAAGAAGGCTCCCGACACCGAGTTCGAGTACAACTCGATGGCTACGGCCATTGTGGGTGCGGTGCTGGAGCGTGCCACGGGGCGTCGCTATGCCGACCTGCTGGAGGAGTGGGTCTGGAAACCGCTCGGAATGGAGCGTTATGCGCTGATGAATTTGGACGATTACCAACACCGCTTCGCCAAGGCCTATGGCGGCCTTTCGACCACCCCGCGCGATATGGCCCGCTTTGGGCGTCTCTATCTGAACGACGGCCAATGGGAGGGCGTGCAATTGGTTGATAAAAAGTGGGTTGAACGTTCGCTTTCGGCCGAGCGTGCCACCCGAAACGGCTGGTACACCAACTCGTGGCGCACGGTGCCTGCCGTGGTCTATATCGATGGCGAGCGTAACTTTGAGGATCCCGCCCGCTTGGCCGATTTGATGGTCGAGGCGCACGAAAAATACCACATTCCCATCGAGCGAATGCGGGCCGTGCCCAACGACGATGGCAGTTGGTCGATTCGTGCCGCTACGGATTGCTTCTATGCCTACGGCCTGCACGGTCAGGTGGTCTTTATCGACCCCGCCAAACGCATCATTGCCGTCTATATGGGCAACGATCGGGTCGATGATTTCCCGGCGCTGTTTTATCGTATGGCCGAGCGGATGGATAAAAAAGAACGAAAACTAAAACCATAGAGATAAAATGAGAAAAATTGGTGCTATTTTGGGTTTGATTGTCGTTGTTGGATTGGCAATCTTCTTCTACTTCCGCTTCTACTTCGCCTTTGGCGAGGGTGTGAAGAGTGGTGAG
>CALAQA010000076.1:0-4563 GCA_937889065.1 uncultured Alistipes sp. | reverse complement strand
CCTTCGATTTCTGCACAAAGTCATACGACATGCGGTAGGTGATGGCTGTGATCGTACGCGGATAGTCCGAGCCCCACATCAGCTTCTCCATGCCCACCTCCTCGGCAGCCTGACGAATCGCCTTAATCGCCCCGTGGAAGGGGTAAAACTCCGAATTGTAGAGCCAGGTGATACCGCCCGACTCGATCATCACGTTCGGATGATGTGCCAGGCGCACCTGCTCCATAAAGGTCGGGAAGGTCGCCATACCGAAGTGGCCAATGGCCGTCTTAAGGTCGGGGTGCTGCTGCAGCATCTCATCCAGCTGGGCAATTTGGCGGCTGTCGTCGTCCAGGTCGATCGAGAGGATCATCCCCTCCTTTTCCATCCAGGCGAAGAGATCCGCCATCTTCTTATCCTGCAACTCCACCACCACGGCATCGGTCTTGAGGCGGTTGCCAGGAATCTTGATGGCACGGAAGCCACGCACATAGAGGGCCTTGGCCTGCGCAACGACATCCTCCTCGAAATAGTCGCACATACCACAGCAGAAGAAGCGGTCGGGATAACGCTGCATCACCTCCTCGAGGTAGTCGTTCTGCAAGCCGTCGATATACTCCTGCGTGATGACCGCCGCCGAGACTTGGGCATAGTTCATATTCGAGAGGAAGACCTCGGCCGAGTTCTTGCCATCAATCATAAAGGGGGGTACCATCTGCACCTCCTCGCCCAGAAAGTGCGAGCGGCCATTCTCGAGCGTGAGGATACGCTTGCCGTTCCAGACGGCATCCTGCCGCAGCCACAGGTGGGCGTGGGCATCAATAATGGGGAACATACGCTGTCGGTTGGGGGTTGGTTACGAATTGGCCCAGCTTACACGCTTCTGGTCGCCGATAATCTCCTGCACCTCCTTGACGAGCTGCCAATCGATCGGCTCCTCGATGAAGGCCAGGTTCTTCTTCACGTTGGCGGGGTTGGCCGACGAGAAGAGGGTCGTGGCGATACGGTCGTTCGACAGGGCATACTGCATTGCAAGCTTCTCGATGGGATAGCCCTTCGCCTTGCAATGGTCGGCGGCCTTCTTGCAGACCTCCACGAGGGGTTTCGGTGCCGGATGCCAATCGGGCACACCACGCTCCGACAAGAGACCCATCGAGAGGGGCGAGGCACTGATCACACCCACGTTGTGGGCCTCGAAGAAGTCGAGGAAATCGACAATTTTATCGTCGCACAGACAGTAGTGGCAGAAGTTCAGCACACTCTCCACTGAGCCTGCGGGGGCGTGCTCGATGACCCACTTGATGTTCTCGAGTTGCAGGTCCGTGATGCCGACGTGGCTCACCACGCCCTTCTCGCGCAGCTCCACCAGGGCGGGCAGCGTCTCGTTTACCACCTGATTCAGGTCGGCAAACTCCACATCGTGTACGTTGATCAGGTCGATGTGGTCGATGTTCAATCGCTCCATACTCTCATAGACACTCTCCTGGGCACGCTTGGCCGAGTAGTCCCACGTATTCACGCCGTCCTTGCCATAGCGACCCACCTTGGTCGAGAGGTAGTATTTGTCGCGCGGAATCTCCTTCAGGGCCTTACCCAGCACCGTCTCGGCCTTGTAGTGGCCGTAGTAGGGCGAGACATCGATGAAGTTCATACCGCCTTCGATGGCCGTAAAGACCGCCTCGAGGGCTTCGCTCTCCTTCGTGGAGCGGAAGACGCTACCGAGCGACGAGGCACCGAAGCTCAAGCTCGACACCACCATACCTGTTTTACCGATTTCGTTGTATTTCATACGCTTAACGTGTTAATTGATTCTATTGGGGCTATAATAGAACAAAAATAACGATTTTCGCCGAAAATTCAAATTTTCAACAAAAAAAGAGGAGGTTGCCCTCCCCTTTTTTGTTTTGAATTCCCATACGAAAACAGCGTTACACTAAAATAGTGGTAAAACGATTTCTGATTGAGACAATCATTTGCATAAAAAAAACAACATAAAAGGATTGACTGTCATTGATTTTTCGTATATTTGTATAATAATTCTACTATTTAACCTTATTGAGTCACATTTATGGAAAATCTCATCACTGTCATTATTTGGATTATCTGTGCATTTGTCTGCTATCGTTTGGCCGAAAAACAGGGTCGTAACAAACTGGTTGCCTTCATCATCGGACTTCTTTTCAGTATAATCGGCGTAGTTGGCTATCTGATTTTGGGAGACAAAAAGGTTCCTCAGCAGGCGCAACAGACGCAACAGACGCAACAGACGCAACGAACAATATCATCCAACACTAATAAACAGAACAGCAACAGCGCAAAAATCAATAGTTAAAAGTAAAGAAGTAAAACTACCTGATTTTACATTGTTGCCCCAACGCAAAGAGGTTGTCTCTGATGAGACAACCTCTTTTCATTTTGAATTTTGAATTAACCCTGCTTTGCAGGCTTTTCCTGCTTGCGGTTCAGCATAGTTCGCAAGCGACCTCTGCATTCACTCCGCTGCGTCGGTTCTACATTTTGAATTTTGAATTCTACATTTTGAATTTCAAACCCCTACTCCCACTCGATGGTTGCATTGGGTTTCGGCGAGAGGTCGTAGCAAACACGGTTTACATTGGGAACCTCGGCCAGGATGCGCTTCGTAATCTTGTGCAGCACGGGCCACTCAATCTCCTCGATGGTGGCAGTCATGGCATCAACCGTATTGACGGCACGGATAATCACCGGCCAGTCGTACGAGCGGGCATTGTTGCGCACACCCACCGACTTAAAGTCGGGAACAACCGTGAAGTACTGCCAAACCTTCTTGTCCAGACCGGCCACCTTGAACTCCTCGCGCAGGATGGCATCGGCCTCACGCAGTGCCTCCAGGCGGTCACGCTCGATGGCACCCAGGCAACGCACACCCAGACCCGGACCCGGGAAGGGCTGACGATAGACCATATCGTAGGGCAGACCCAGCTCCACACCGCAGGCACGCACCTCGTCCTTGAAGAGCTGACGCAGCGGCTCAACGAGGGCAAACTGCAAATCCTCGGGAAGACCACCCACGTTGTGGTGGCTCTTGACCATCTTGGCCGTCTTGGTGCCACTCTCCACGATGTCGGGATAGATTGTACCCTGACCCAGGAAGTCGATGCCATCCAACTTGCGGGCCTCCTCCTCGAAGACACGGATGAACTCGCCACCGATGATCTTACGCTTCTGCTCGGGATCGGCAACGCCCTCCAGCTTCGTAAGGAAACGCTCCGTAGCATCTACATAGACGAGGTTGGCGTTGAGCTGATTGCGGAAGACCTCAATCACATTCTCCGACTCGCCCTTACGCATCAAGCCGTGGTTTACGTGTACGCAGTAGAGCTTATCGCCAATGGCCTTCAAGAGCAGCGCGGCCAGCACCGACGAATCGACACCGCCCGAAAGGGCCAACAGCACCTTCTTATCGCCCACCTGACGACGCACCAGCTCGATCTGGTCCTCGACAAAGTTCTTCATATTCCAGTTAGCCTCGGCCTTGCACTCATCGAAGACAAAGCTCTTCAGAGCGGCCTTTACCTCCTCCATATCGTTGCCGAAGGCGGGGAGTTTCACGGCACAAAGGGCCTTGTCGTGGCCGGCCGAAATCACGGGCAGACCCATCTCATAGATGCCCGGCACCACATCAATCTCCACCCCATCGACTACATTCATCGGGCCGCCATTGATCACCACACCCTTCACATTGGGAAGTGCCTTCAGCTCCTCCACCGTAATGTCGTGGGGGTAAATCTCGCTATAGACACCCAAATCACGGATGGCACGTGCCACGGTAGTATTCTCGTGGCTGCCCAAATCCAGAATTACAATCATATCCTGCTTCATAGCTCTAAATATAGAATTTGCTTAAAAAAAATCCTATACTAACCTAAAAGCGCAACAGCTCACTTGCTACGCACGAAGGCGTAAGGCGGTGAGCTGTTGCGATGTTTTCATTGTTGTCTCTGTTTTTTCTTTTTATCGTTCGCTTGAATAGTTGGGAGCCTCACGCGTGATAGCCACATCGTGCGGGTGACTCTCCTGCATACCCGAAGCGGTGATGCGAATGAACTTGGCCGTCTGCAAGGTCGGAATATCCTTGGCTCCGCAGTAACCCATACCCGAGCGCAAGCCACCGATGAGCTGGAAGACCGTCTCACTGAGCGAGCCCTTGAAGGGAACACGAGCCACGATACCCTCGGGGACGAGTTTGTTGATGTTACCCTCGCAACCCTTCTGGAAGTAGCGGTCGGCCGAGCCTGCCTTCATGGCATCGATCGAGCCCATACCTCGATACGACTTAAACTTACGACCGTTGTAGATAATCGTCTCGCCCGGAGCCTCCTCCGTACCGGCAAACATCGAGCCTACCATCACCGAGTCACCACCGGCAGCCAGGGCCTTCACGATGTCACCCGAGTAACGCAGACCACCGTCGGCAATTACGGGTATGCCGCTACCCTTGATAGCATTTGCTGCGTCGTAGATGGCTGTGAGTTGCGGCACGCCTACGCCCGCGATGATACGGGTCGTACATATTGAGCCGGGGCCTATGCCCACCTTCACACC
>CALAQA010000075.1:0-9216 GCA_937889065.1 uncultured Alistipes sp. | reverse complement strand
GGCTCCACCGCCTCGGTCAGCCCCTTGCCCGCAATGGGGGTCGAGGTGCGCAGGCGCAACTTGCCACCCAGCGTCGAGCGAATCTTCACCCGCTGAACACGGCCCTCGTTCCAGGTCAGCTCCTCGAGGATGAAACCGCCACGGCAACGCAGTCCCTTCACCGTACCTGCCTGCCATACATCGGGCAGGGCGGGCAACAGATGCACGGCACCCGAATGGCTCTGCATCATCATCTCGGCAATACCAGCCGTGCAACCGAAGTTGCCGTCAATCTGGAAGGGCGGGTGGGCATCGAAGAGGTTGGGATAGGTGCCACCCTTCTGACCCGTCTTGCCAATGGCGGGTTTGATCTGCTCGGTGATGAGTTTGTAGGCACGGTTGCCATCCAACAGGCGTGCCCAGCAGCAGACCTTCCAACCCATCGACCAACCCGTCGAGGGGTCGCCACGATGTTCGAGCGTCTGACGGGCAGCGGCCATCAGGCGGGGGTTATTGAGCGTAATCTGGCGACCCGGGAACAGACCCCACAGGTGCGAGATATGGCGGTGTTTGTCTTCGGGATCGTCCCAATCCTCCAACCACTCCTGCAACTGACCGTGACGACCCACACGCATCGGGGGCAGCGACGAGGCAACCCACTCCAACGAGTCGATGAAGGTCGGCTCGGCACCCAGACGACGGGCGGCATAGGCCGTGTTGCGCATCAGGTCGGCCACCAGCTGGTTGTCCATCGTGGTGCCATAGACCACCGAGAAGGAGCGCTCACCATCCACCTTGGGGCGATTTTCGGGCGAGAACGAGGGGGCCACCACCAGGTAACCCGTCTTGGGGTCACGCACCAACATATCGAAATAGAAGGTGGCAGCCTGCTGCATAATGGGGAAAATCTCGGCAAGGAACTCCTCGTCGCCCGTGATTTGGTAGCGGTCCCACATATCCTGACACAGCCAGGCGTTGCAGGTGGGCCAGATGCCGTACGAAGGGCCATCGACGGCACCCGTCGAGCGCCAAATATCGGTGTTGTGGTGGAGCGTCCAGCCACGAGCATTGTACATTGCGGCCGACTCGCGACCCGTCTCCGATACCTCTCGTGTAAGGCGCAGCAGCGGCTCGTGGCACTCACCCAGAGCGGTAATCTCGGCGGGCCAATAGTTCATCTCGAGGTTGATGTTCGAGGTGTATTTGCCATCCCAGGGGGCACGACGCTGGTAGTTCCAGATGCCTTGCAGGTTGGCGGCCTGGCCACCCGGCTGCGACGAGCTGATCAACAGGTAGCGGCCAAACTGGAAGTAGAGGGCCGAGAGTTGGGGATCGAACTGCTCACGGAACTCCTCGACACGACGATCGGTCGTCTTCTCGGCCTGCTCGTTGGTGCCCAGATCCAACGCTACACGGTCGAAGAGGTTGCGGTAATACTTCGTATGGGCGGCCAACCCCTTGCGGTAGGAGGAGGTGCGATTCTCAAGCGGACGGAGGGCGGCGGCATAGCTGTCTCCCGACACATCTTTGTAATTGACGAAGTTCGTGCCCATCGAGATGTAGAGCGTCACACGGTCGGCACCCGAAACACGCAACAGCGTATCGGCCACCGCCTCGACACTTCCCCCCTCGGCCTCGATGTGGGTAAGGGCCGTGAAGCGAATCTTGCCCTCGATGCCCTCGTGATCGTCGGCCTTGCCGTCGAGGCGCAGCGTTGTACCCTCCGCCGTGCGGGAGATATTCTCGGTGTAGGGGGTTGTGTAGCGGGCATCGAAGGTGATGGCTTGGGGCTTGGAGGCCTCCATACGCACCACAATCAGGTCATCCTCGAACGAGGCGAAGGCCTCACGGCTGTACTCCACCTCGCCCACACGGTAACGGGTGCGGGTGATGGCGTTTTGGATATCCAGCTCCCGGTAATACTCCTCGGCCTCCGCCTCACCGAAGTCGAGCCACAGCGAGCCGACCGTCTGGTAGGGCATACCGTTGGCGGGGCGGGCACTGATGTAACGGCCGCACAACTCCTCGGCCTTGACGTTCTGCCCGGCAAAAAGTAGCATCCGAATCGAGTCCAACCCTGCGGCATTGTAGGAGTGCACGTTGTTGTGGGGCGAGCCACCCCATACGCTCTCCTCGTTGAGTTGCAGCTCCTCGCTCTGGACGCCGCCATAGACCATTGCACCCACACGACCATTGCCGATGGGAAGGGCCTCGACCCACTCCGTAGCGGGACGGTCGTACTTCAAACGCAGGTTATGCTCCTCGGGCGCAGAACAACTTACAGTCCCACAAACGAAGGCCAAAAGCAGAATCAAAAAAGAGTTTCGCATAGTTAAAAGAGGTTAGTAATTGTTGCTTTAGCACAAAGATAGTCTAAAATCGCAGCTCCGAAAGGGATTTTTTCTGATTTTTTCACGAAAAATTCGTATCTTGCTCCTCGCAATGGAGCAGGAAGCACTTTTTCGCATCTCTTCGCCCGCCGAGTTTGAGGCGGCAGCCCTGACGATGTTTCATCATCAGGCGGCAAAGTGTGCCCCCTATCGGGAGTATATCGAGCGTATCGGCATCAACCCCGAGCGGGTGAAACGGTTGGAGGAGATTCCCTTTCTTCCCATCTCGCTCTTCAAGCATCGGGAGGTCTATTGCGACACCACACCCCCCGAGGTGGTCTTCACCTCGAGCGCCACAACGGGGATGATCCCCTCACGCCACCCGATGGCCTCGCTCAGCCACTATGAGGCCATCTTCACCGAGGCCTTTCGGCGCTTCTACGGCGACCCCCAAAAGTGGAGCATCTATGCCCTGCTGCCCTCCTACCTGGAGCGCAGCGGCTCGTCGCTCATCTATATGGCCGACCGCCTCATTGCCCGTGCCCGAGGGGGTGGATTCTACCTCTACGACCACGAAAAACTCATCGCCGATATGTTGGCCGACCCGGGGCCGAAGATTCTGCTTGGCGTAAGCTACGCCCTGTGGGATTTGGCCGAGCAGCACGCCCCCAAGCTGCCCAACACCATTATTATGGAGACGGGCGGAATGAAGGGCCACCGCGAGGAGCTACCCAAGGAGGCCTTTCACCGCATCTTGCAGGAGGGGTTTGGCGTGGAGCAGATTCACTCCGAATACGGAATGGCCGAGCTAACGTCGCAGGCCTACTCGAAGGGGCAGAACCGCTTTTACTGTCCGCCCTGGATGCGGGTGCTGCATCGGGATGTGAACGACCCCTTCGACCTCTCGTTCAAGGCGGGGCGTGGCGGGTTGAACATCATCGACCTGGGCAACCGCTCGTCGTGCGCTTTTCTACAGACCGAGGATGTGGGTCGCTGCCATTCGGATGGCTCGTTTGAGGTCGAGGGGCGTATCGACCACAGCGAAATCAGAGGATGTAACTTATTGGTACAATAGACGATGCAAGCAATCGATTTTGTAGTTTTGTGGGTCGATGGCACTGACCCTGCCTGGCAGGCCGAGCGGCGCAACTACCGCCTCGACCAAGGGATGGACGCCTCCGAAATCCGCTATCGGGATTGGGGCACGTTGCGCCATCTGCTGCGCTCCATCGAACGTTTTGCCCCGTGGCATCGCCGCATCCACCTCGTTACGTGGGGTCACCTGCCCGAGTGGCTCAAAACCGACCATCCGAAGCTCCACATCGTGCGCCACACGGACTACATCCCTCGGGAGTGGCTGCCCACCTTCAACAGCAATGTGTTGGAGCTGAACCTTTGGCGCATCGAAGCGTTGGCCGAGCACTTCATTTTGCTCAACGACGATACGTTCCTGACCCGCCCCACACAGCCCGAAGATTTCTTTCGGAAGGGGCAACCGTGCGATATGGCTCGTCTGAGTGTGGTGCGTCCCTCGTCGGTCGGGCCGATTATTCTGAACAACTTGGAGCGCATCAATACGCTGCACAGCCGCAAGGCCCTCAATCGCCACATAGGCAAATGGTTAGCCCCCTGCTATGGTGTTGGCAACCTGCTGAAAACCATTTCGTTGTTGCCGTGGAGTTTCTTTCCGGCCTTCTACGATTCGCACCAGATGCAGCCCTACCGCAAGGCCGATTTCAAGCGTGCGTGGGAGCTGTGGGGCGAGGATTTGAAGCGGGTCTGCACCCACCGTTTCCGCTCGACGGAGGACCTGTCGCATTGGCTCGTTCGCTACGATGTGTTGTGCCGTGGCGACTTTGCGCCCCGCTCGATGCAGGATTGCAGTCTGGTGACCCTCACCGACAAGAGTATCGGCGACATCGCCCTTCAAATCACCCAACAGCAACAGCGGTTGCTCTGCCTGAACGACAGCGAACAAATCGCCGATTTCGAGGCAGTTAAGACCCATCTTGTGGCTGCATTCGAGACCCTTTTACCCACTCCGTCGTCCTATGAAAAATAGCTTTTCGGTCATCATACCCCTCTACAACAAGGAGCAGGAGATCGAGGCCACCATCCGCTCTGTGTTGGCCCAGAGTCTCCAACCGATAGAGATTGTCGTGGTCAATGACGGCTCGACCGACCGCTCGGCCGAGGTGGTGGAGCGTATCGCCTCGCCCTTGGTGCGCCTCATCACCCAGCCCAACGCAGGCGAGTGTGCCGCCCGCAACCGTGCCGTCAGCGAGGCCAAAGGGGAGTATGTCGCCCTGGTCGATGCCGACGACCAATGGGAGCCGGGTTTTCTGGAGGAGATCAATGCCCTGATTAACGAATTTCCCGATTGCGGACTCTACTGCACCTCGTTTCAGGTGGTTTCGGCCGAGGGGTTGTTCCGTGCCCCCTGCCCCGAGGAGCGAGGCGTGGTCGAAAATTTCTTTCGTGATTCGGCTCACCGCTACATCGCCATCCCCTCGGCGAGTGCCATCCCCCGTCGCATCTTCCGTGAGATTGGCGGCTGGCCCGAAGGGATGAAAATTGCCGGTGACCTCTATTTCTGGATTAAACTCGCCCGACGCTATCGGGTCTGCTTCTCACCCCGCCCGTTGGTGCGCTACCTGAAGGAGGCCTCGAACCGCTCGGCCTCGATCTACACCCCCGAGAAGACCCCCTATTCGTTCGAAAGCCTCTACGACCCCGAGGCCGACATCGACGAGCGGGAGTTTGTAGCTCGTGCCGCCCTGGGCAAGGCCCTTATCCTCTCGGCCAAAGGCGATACGGAGGCGGCACGCCGAGCCATTGCAACCTTCTCATTCACAAAGACCTATCGCCGCACGCTCAACAAGGTGCGCATCCTGAACGCCTTGCCTGTCGGTTGGCGGGCGCCGATTCTTGCCGCCTACAACCGAGCAGCGTGGCTCATCGCAAAAAAAGGACTTTGACCCAACAGTCAAAGTCCTTTTTTCTGTTAATTCTCGAAGCGAAGTCCCTCGTCCGAGGCATCGATCAAGATGGGGCGGTTACGCTCGACCTCGCCCGCCAGGATGCGTTTCGAGAGGTCATTGACCACATAACGCTGGATGGTGCGCTTCACGGGACGAGCACCAAACAGGGGATCGTAACCCACCGAGGCGATCCACGAACGGGCCGCAGGAGTATATTTCAGCTCGATGCCGTTCTGCGACAACAGCTCACTGACTCGCTGCAACTGCAAATCGACAATGGCCTGCACATCCATCTTCGACAGCGGTTCGAAGAGCACAATCTCGTCCACACGGTTCAGGAACTCGGGTTTGAGGTGCTGCTTCAGCAGCTCGACCACCTCATCACGGGTCTGCTCCAACTTCTCGGGCAGCAACTTCTCGCCGTTGTAGTCGGCCATCAGACGCTCCTGAATCAGGCCGGAGCCCATATTCGAGGTCATAATGATAATCGTGTTGCGGAAATCGACCGTGCGGCCCTTGTTATCGGTCAGTCGCCCATCGTCCAAGACCTGCAACAAGATGTTGAAGACATCGGGGTGGGCCTTCTCAATCTCGTCCAACAGTACCACCGAGTAGGGTTTGCGGCGCACAGCCTCGGTCAGCTGACCACCCTCGTCGTAGCCCACATATCCCGGAGGGGCACCCACCAGGCGGGAGACACTGTGACGCTCCTGGTACTCGCTCATATCGATGCGGGTCATCATCTGGTCGTCGTTGAAGAGGAACTCGGCCAAAGCCTTGGCCAGCTCCGTCTTACCGACACCCGTCGTACCGAGGAAGATGAACGAACCAATCGGTTTGCGGGGGTCCGACAATCCGGCACGGGAGCGGCGCACGGCATCCGAAATGGCCGCAATGGCCTGATCCTGCCCAATGACACGGCGGTGCAGCTCCTCCTCCATTCGCAGCAACTTCTCCCGCTCCGAACTTAACATACGACTCACGGGAATGCCCGTCCAGCGAGATACCACCTCGGCAATATCCTGGCTATTGACCTCCTCACGAATCAGCGATTCACCCTCCGAGGCGAGGCGATACTCCTCCTCAAGGGTCGAAATCGTGCGCTCGGCCTCGACGATTTTTCCGTAGCGAATCTCCGCCACACGGCCGTAGTCGCCCTGACGCTCCGCCTCCGAGGCCTCGACCTTCAGCTGCTCGATCTGCTCCTTCTGATGCTGAATCTTCGAGAGCAGGTCACGCTGCCCCTGCCACTTGGCACGCAGGGCACTCTCCTTCGACTTCAGGTCGTCAATCTCACGGCTCAAGACCTCGATGCGCTCCTCGTCCTTCTCACGGCGAATCGCCTCACGCTCAATCTCCAACTGGCGCACACGGCGATCCAGCGTATCAATCTCCTCGGGCACGGAGTTCATCTCCAAACGCAGACGGGAGGCCGCCTCATCGACCAAATCGATCGCCTTGTCGGGCAGGAAACGAGAGGTAATGTAGCGGCTCGACAACTCCACCGCCGCCACGATGGCCTCATCCTTGATGCGGATGCGGTGGTGGTTTTCGTAACGCTCCTTCAAACCACGCAAAATCGAAACGGCATCCTCCATCGACGGTTCATCGACCATCACCTTCTGGAAGCGGCGTTCGAGGGCCTTATCCTGCTCAAAGAATTTCTGAAACTCGTCGAGCGTCGTGGCACCAATCGTGCGCAGCTCGCCACGAGCCAGGGCCGGCTTCAGGATATTGGCGGCATCCATTGCACCTGCCCCCTTGCCGGCACCCACCAGCGTATGAATCTCGTCGATGAAGAGCAGAATCTCGCCCTCCGACGAGGTAACCTCCTCCACAACGGCCTTCAGTCGCTCCTCGAACTCGCCCTGGTACTTTGCACCTGCAATCAGGGCACCCATATCGAGCGAGAAGATCTGCTTCGAGCGGAGGTTCTCGGGCACATCGCCGTCGATGATACGGCGGGCAATGCCCTCGGCAATGGCCGTCTTACCCACACCGGCCTCGCCGACCAGGATGGGGTTGTTCTTCGTGCGACGCGAGAGAATCTGCAACACACGGCGAATCTCCTCGTCACGCCCGATGACGGGGTCCAACTTGCCCGAGCGGGCCAACTCGCAGAGGTTGAGCGCATATTTGCCCAACGCATCGAACTCCTGCGACGAAGTTTGCGAATCGACCTTCGAGCCTCGACGGAAGGTGCGCACCGCCTCCAGCAGCTCCTGCTCCGAGGCTCCCGCCCCACGCAGCAACTCCGAGGCACGGCCACGCTCCTTAACGAGTGCCAACAACAGGTGCTCGACCGAGGCATACTTATCGCCAAAGGGTTTCGTATAATCGACCGCCCGCTGAATCAAACGGGTGGTATCGGTAGCAAAATACTGCTCATCAGCCCCCTCGACACGAGGAAGCGAGCCGACGGCGGTGCGCACCTCCTGCAACACCGTGCGGGGATTGACTCCCACACGCTGCAACAAATACCAGGCGAGCGAATCCTCCTTTTCGATGAGCGCATAGAGCACGTGCAGCGGCTCAACGGCCTGCTGGTGCTCGTCACGGGCCAGCGAGACGGCACGTTGCAACATCTCCTGGGCCTTGATGGTGAGTGTGTTGATGTTCATATTATCTTCTTTTTTATGGTTTTCCGTTTTCTGTTTCGTAAGATAAGCGAGCAAATCGTTTGCCACACCTTTTTATTCGGTCACAATGGCAGAAGATGGCAGTCGGCGAGGTGTCAATCGGCACAAAATCACGTCATTTCGTCATTTTTCCCTTCCATTTTCTTTGTTTTGAATTTTTCTTTTTCTACCTTTGCCCTCCCAACTGGGCGTAGATCAACCTCTTTCATTGGGTGTTCGAGGCAGGGGGTGCAGCGATTTTGGCTGAACAAGGGGCTTCTTTATTATGGAATCTAGGTGATAGGTTTTATAGGAGGGGGAGTCTCAAAAAAAAATCGAAATCGACAATCTGCACAGGATTATGGGGTAGTGTTTATCCCCGTATGGTAGCCTCAATGCAGCGGGAATGTTGGATGCGAAATCATTAAAATTTGTTGCAACAATGAACAAAGATGCAATCATCAAGCTCGTGAACGAGCAGATGTGGCCGAAGACGGATGCCGACGTGCCTTCGTTCAAGGCTGGTGACACGATCACCGTAACCTACAAGATCGTCGAGGGTAACAAGGAGCGTCTCCAGAGCTTCCGTGGTGTGGTAATCCAGATCAAGGGCTCGGGCAAGACCAAGATGTTTACCATCCGCAAGGTGTCGAATGGCGTGGGTGTAGAGCGTATCTTCCCCCTCTATTCGCCCCACATCGACAAGATCGAGGTGAACAAGGTGGGTGTTGTACGTCGTGCTCGCATCTTCTACCTGCGCAAGCTGACCGGTAAGAAGGCTCGCATCAAGGAGAAGCGTATGACCGTTGCCAAATAATTTGGCAAGGCGTAAGAGCTCAATGTTCTGGAGGGTGACTCATCAGTCGCCCTCTTTTTTTATGACTACGGTTTGAAAATCGAGCCTAAGACACTATCTTTGCACCACTATGAATACGACTACTCCCCTTCGCACCATCCTTGTCACGAACGACGATGGATATAACGCCCGAGGCTTTCGTGCCGCCATCGAGGTGGCCCGCCAATTTGGTCGGGTCATCGGCATTGCCCCCGAGGTGACCCAGAGCGGTATGAGCCAGGCAATCACGATGTACAAACCCCTCTTCCTGAAGAAACAACACGAAGAGCCGGGGGTGGAGATCTACTCCTTCTCCGGAACACCCGTCGATTGCGTGAAGATGGCCTTCGACTACCTGCTTTCGGACCGTCGTGTCGATCTCGTGATTTCGGGCATCAACCACGGCTCGAATGCCGCCGTCAATGTCCTCTACTCGGGCACGATGGGTGCCGCCATCGAGGGGAGCTTCTACG
>CALAQA010000074.1:0-5479 GCA_937889065.1 uncultured Alistipes sp. | reverse complement strand
AGGCATCCACACAAGCCTGGTCAAGAGCCAAGGGGTCTTTCGATACGAACATGCCGATATTGGGCAGAATGGGCGCGTCGTTTTCGGGATGGCAGTCACAATTGGGCGAGATGTCCAGAACCAGTGAAATGTGGAAGTGCGGACGGCCGTCTAAGACGGCCTTGGCATACTCTGCCATCTTGTAATTGAGCAATTGCGGAGCATGATAGTCTGTGGAAGAGATGGCATCGAAATTGCAGGCGGCAATGCACCGGCCGCAGCCAACGCAATTGTCCGTATTTACCGACATCTTCTTACTCTCCTCATCAAATACAAGGGCGTTGTTGGCGCATTGGGCAAGGCAGTGCTTGCATCCGCGGCACAGGTCCTGTGCTATCTCGGTCTTTCCACTGATGTGCTGCTCGCACTTTCCGGCACGCGAGCCGCATCCCATGCCAATGTTCTTGATGGCACCGCCGAATCCGGTCATTTCGTGTCCCTTGAAGTGGTTCAGGCTGATGAAAACGTCGGCATCCATTACGGCACGTCCTATTTTTGCCGTTTCTACGTATTCGCCTCCGGCTACCGGCACTTCCACATCGTCCGTACCCTTCAGACCGTCGCCAATCAGGATGGGGCAGCCCACAGTAAGCGGAGTGAAGCCGTTTTCCCAGGCGCAGTATAAGTGTTCAAGCGCGTTCTTGCGGCTGCCGGGGTACATCGTGTTGCAGTCGGTAAGGAAGGGCTTGCCGCCCAGCTCCTTCACAACGTCCACAACGGCGCGCGCGTAGTTCGGGCGCAGGTAGCTGATGTTGCCCAGCTCGCCAAAGTGAATCTTGATGGCCACGAACTTGCCATCCATATCAATCTCGCCGATGCCGGCCTTGCGGATCAGCTTCTGGAGTTTCTTGGGGAGTCCGGCACCGTGAGCCTTGGTGCGGAAGTCGGTGAAGTAAACTTTAGATTTTTGCATAGTCGTATGAGTATAGTTTTCACAAAGTAAGCGATAAATTTCCGAACTTCAAAGCGCTATGCTGAAATAATTACATCCACAAGCCCCAAAAAATCCCCAAAACAAAACAGCACCTACCCAAAACAAAAAAAAGTCCCGATCGAAATCGAGACTTTTCTTCAAGTGGGCCCAGAGGGGCATGATCCCACGACCTTCGGATTATGAGTCCGCTGCTCTGACCAACTGAGCTATGGGCCCGCTGCTTGTTAGCGGTGCAAAGATAATGAAAATTCAAAATTTAGAATTCAAAATTCAAAATTATTTTTTCAATGGCGAAGCCGGAGCCTCAAATGTGCTCACCTGTAAACAAAAAAAAGCGGCAACCAATCGGTTGCCGCTTTGTAGCGAGAGAGAGACTTGAACTCTCGACCTTCGGATTATGAATCCGACGCTCTAACCAGCTGAGCTATCTCGCCATGCTTTGAAAGCGAGTGCAAAGATAAGTCAAAAAATGAATTGTGCAAAATGTTTCGGCGAAAAATTGCGCATTATTTTTCTTTCGTTTTCGCTTCGGCACTGATTTTGACGGCTATAGCCCGCAAATAATTTTTTTTGAGATGTCACATCCGTTGGTCGAAAAACTGCTCCATTTGGTCCACTTGATGCGTGTGCTGGCAGGTCTGCTGTTGCTCGTGGCCTTCTCGTGGGAGATCTTGAGCGGCCACCATCTGCAATTCTCGCACAACTACCTGACCGCTCAGCTCGTGGTCTGTCTGCTCTTTCTGCTCGATTTTTTTCTGAGTCTTGCCACCGCCCCCGATAAAGGGCGTTTTTTCGGGCGCAATTGGCTCTATCTGCTCCTCTCCATCCCCTGGCTCAATCTGGTGGCGTGGAGTGGGGTGGTGTTGCTCCGTTCGTTGGCAACGGCGGTGGGAATGGTCCCCATTCTGTTGATTGTGATGGCGGTCTATATCCTCTTCGATTGGCTCGATCGGCAGCGCATTCATCAACTTTTCTATACCTATTTGGTTGGTTTGCTGCTTTTTACCTATCTTTCGGCCTTGGTTGTCTTCGATTTTGAAGGGGGTAACGGTCCGTTGCGCAATTTTGGCGATGCGCTGTGGTGGGCCGGGATGAATCTCTCGACGGCAGGCTCGTCGCTCACGCCCAATACCTTTGTCGGAAAGCTCTTGTCGGTGATGTTGCCGATGGCGGGAATGTTGTTTCTGCCCATTTTCACCACCTATATTATACAGACCTACGCCAAAAAACAAGGGGACAAGCATTAGGCTCATCCCCTTGTTGGTGGTTTAAGGATTCTGTTTTGACTATTTCTTCTCCTTCAGCAGGTCGCGAATCTCGGTCAGCAGCTCCTGGTCGAGGGTCGGCTTCGGCGGTTCCGGAGCGGGAGCAGGGGCAGCCTCCTCCTCCTTTTTCTTCATAGTCATCAGCTTGTTCATACCCTTCACCATCAGGAAGACGCAGAGGGCCAGAATGGTGAAATCGACGCACTGCTGAATGAAGGCACCGTAGTTCCACGTAACGGCCGGAATGGCAGCCGTCGTGTCGGTGGCCTCCACAGCCTCCTTGATGACCACGTTGAGCTTCGAGAAATCGGTGTTGCCCAACATTGCACCAATGGGGGGCATCAGGATGTCGTTTACGAGCGAGGTGACAATTTTACCAAAGGCACCACCGATGATGACACCGACTGCCATATCCATCACGTTGCCCTTGAGTGCAAACTCCTTAAATTCTTTCAAAAATGCCATAGTTTTTTTGTGTTAAAGTGTTTGAGTTAAATTAGTTTCGTTACTCTACCTCGATGAGAATCGAGTTGGTCTGCACCGAGTCGCCCTCGGCTACCAAAATCTGCTTTACCTTGCCTTTGTAGTCGCTCTCGATGCTGTTCTCCATCTTCATCGCCTCCAAGATAACCACCTCCTGGCCGACCTTCACCTCGTCGCCCACAGCCACCTTGATGGCTACAACACGACCCGGCAGCGGAGCCAAAATCGTGTTGCCCGTGATGGGCTGCGACTTCTTCTCCTCTACTGCGGGAGCCTCCTCGACGGGCTTCGGCTCGGCAGCCTTCTTGGCCTCGTAAGCCTCCTTCTTAACCTTCGTCAGGTAACCCTTGGCGACGAGCGGGAAGAGCTCAAGCAGCAGTACCTCCTTCTCGTTCTCGGCCAACTTCACGCCACCTGCCTCGGGCAGCTCGGGGTTGGGCTGCATCTGGTACTTCGAGGTATCGTAGGGGGTCTCCTCGCGGATGCCGCAAATCTTGAAGCGGAACTCGGGATCGATCTCTACGGGGGTCTTGCCATACTCACCCTTCACCAGACCGACGAACTGCGAACTCTTGTTCGAGTACATCGGACGACCGGCCTTCTCGTCGAGGGCGCAGTTTACGGCCTGGGCACCCACAATCTGCGAGGTGGGGGTCACCAGAGGAGGCAGACCTGCCGACAGACGCACCGACGGAATCAGCTCCATGGCACGGGGCAGAATCTCCTCGGCCTTGAGCTGCTTGAGCTGAGCCACCATATTGGAGTACATACCACCGGGAATCTCGGCCTTCTGTACCAACTCGTTGGGGGCGGGGAAGCCGAAGTAAGCCTCGATTTTGCGGCAGGCAGCCACGCACTTAGCCTCATCGTCGGCCTGGGCAGCCTTGATGGCCTCGTCAAAGAGGGCATCCACCTCGGCGGGCAGGGTGTCGGTTACGGGGTTGAAGTATTTGGGCTCGGGCTTCTCGGTGCCGAATACCGATTGGTTCAGCTCCTTGCGAATCTCACGCAGCTGCACGTTGATTTTGGCCACAGCCTCCATATTGACACCGTGGTCGATGCCGAGCTTGCGGCAAACCACGTCGATGAGCTCGATGGCGGGGGCACCCGTGCCACCCGAGAAGAACCAGCAGTTGGTATCGACCACATCCACACCGGCCACGATGGCGGCCAGCACCGAAGCCAGACCGAAGCCCGGAGTACAGTGGGTATGGAAATCGACGGGAATCGAGATGTTCTGCTTCAAGAGCTTGACGAGCGTAGCGACACGGCGGGGCGGAATCAGGCCCGACATATCCTTGATGGTGATCATATCGGCACCCAGGGCTGCCATCTGCTTAGCCTTGTCGAGGAAGTAGGCATCCGTAAAGACGGGCTGCGGCTTCTTCTTGCCCAGCAGACGTTGCAGGAACGAAGGCTCGGGGTACTTCGGATCGACCGTGTAGCAGACGGCGCAGTCGGCAATACCGCCATACTGCTTAACGTACTTGATGGTCGATTTTACGTTGTTTACATCGTTCAGGGCATCGAAGATACGCATAATGCCCAGACCGCTCTGGATGGCGTTGCGGCAGAAACCGTCGATGATTTCGTCCGTATAAGGAGCATAGCCGAAGAGGTTGCGACCACGCGACAGGGCCGTCAGCTTCGACACGTCGCCCACTACCTCGTGGATGCTCTCCAGGCGGGTCCAGGGGTTCTCGCCCAGGTAACGCATCACCGAGTCGGGCACGGCACCGCCCCATACCTCCATTGCAAAGAATCCGGCCTCTTTGTAGTAGGGCAGACAGCGATTGATCTGCTCCTGATTCATTCGCGTGGCGAACGACGACTGCTGGCCGTCACGCAGCGTGAGATCTCTGATTTTGAGTACTCTTGCCATAATCTGTTCTATTTTTGATGAGTTATAATCTTACTTAAGTGTGTTTTAACCTTCAAAGATAATTAAAATATCGTAAAAAGCAACATTTTTTCTTAAAAATCGTTGTTTCTCGGGCTTCATTTCGGCAAACTTTATACCTTTGTGGCATCAATGCTGAAAACGATGCTCTCGCCTGTTACCATATTGCTGACCCTTGCAGGGTATGTCGTGCTGCTCCTTCTGGTGGCACGCCTCTCGGTGCGCCGTGCCTCGAACAGCAGTTTCTTTACGGCCGACCGTCGGTTGGTGTGGTATCAGTTGTGGCCTGCAATGATCTCGGCGGCCATGTCGGGGGTGACCTTTGTTTCGGTTCCCGGCTCGGTGGCCGCCGACGGGTTTTCGTATCTACAGATGGTTGCCGGCTTTACGGTGGGGCAGGTGGTGGTGGCCTATTGGCTTGTTCCGCTCTTTTACAGGTGGGGCTATCGCTCTATTTATGAATACTTTGGCGACCGCTATGGTGTTGTTGCACACCGCTCGGGTGGTTGGTTTTTCTTCCTCTCAAAGCTGTTGTCTTCGGCCCTGCGGTTGTTTGTGGTGGTGACCGTCTTGCAATCGTTGTTGTTCGGAGCACTGGGCGTTTCGTTCGGATGGAGTGCCCTTTGGGTGGTGCTGGTTGTGTGGGGCTACACCTTTCGAGGGGGAGTGCAGGCGGTGATTGCTGCCGATTGGGTTAAAACCCTTTTGATGTTGGCTGCTTTGGTGGGGTCGATTTATGCTTTGACAACGGCGCTCGGTGGCTCGATGGGGGAGCTGTGGCAGACGATGTGGGAAGATGAGGGCAGTCGTGTGTTGTTCTTCGATGACCCCTCGTCGGAGCGGTACTTCTGGAAGATG
>CALAQA010000073.1:0-14555 GCA_937889065.1 uncultured Alistipes sp. | reverse complement strand
TGATGCGCCCCGAGGCGAAGGATATCGAAGGGGTGGTGGTCGAAGGCCGTGCCCAACTCCTTTCGCAGAAGGGCGACACGCTGGTCTATAATGCCGCAGCCGTGCGGGCGATGGATGGCGACGAGGTGTTGCGTGTGTTGGAACAGTTGCCCGGTATGGAGGTCGATGGCTCGGGGGTGGTGAAGGTCCACGGCGAGCAGATAGCCCGCATCTATGTAAACGATAAACTCATCTTTGGCGACGACCCTGCCGCCGCACTCAATACCTTGTTGGCTTCGGATGTGGTGAAGTTGGAGGTCTTCGACGAGGATACCGACGAGGATCGCCGTCAAAATCGTCGTTTTGCCCAACAGCAGAAGGTGATGAACATCCGCACCCGCAAAGATTTTTCGTCGATGTGGGATGGCTATTTTCTGGGGAGTTGGGGTATGGACCTGGCCCGAGATATTGATGGCGACCGCCGCCAACGCTACGGCGCAGGCCTCTCGATGAACCTCTTTTCGGAGCAGTTGCGCCTCTCGGTCGATGGCCTTTCGAACAACATCGGCCGCCGCTCGAATCGCCTGCGCGACATCCTCTCGAATCGGGTCTCGACTGGCAGCTATACCGAGCAACACCAAGCTTCGCTCTTCATCTCGAAACTTTGGGGCACAAACCGCCGTGAGGGTCAGGCACTCGATTTGACCTACACCTACTCGGATGCCTATTCGCACAGCGAGTCGGCCGAGCTGCGCAACTACTTTGCCACCACCGCCACGCCGGCCCGCCTCTATGCCGATTCGACCGTCAGTCGTTCGTCGGGCGGCACCCATACGGTCAAACTTTATGGCCTGATTCACCCCGCAGGTCGCCATCAGTTCTCCTCACGCAACGAATTTTCGTACAGCACCCCCACCAACGGCTCGGATCAGCGTATCACCAACCGCAGCGAGACGCTCGACCAACGCACCGAGGTTTTTCAGCGCACGGAGAGCGAGAGCTGGGATCTGAAAAATAACCTGAATTGGGTCTGGGATCGCCCCAAAATCGTACGCCCCTATATCTCGTTGAACTCCACCGTCGGCCGCTCGGAGCGGGTGGGGTGGCGTGTCGATACGCTGACCCTCGACAAGCGTGTCTTGGAGACCGATTATGTGGGCCCGCACGAAGCGTACAATGCCGAGTTTTCGTTGCAGAAGGATATTTACGAGACAGAGGGAATGCGCATGGAACTGTTTGCGGCTTATGAGTTTGATTACGAGCATCGTCGCACCCGTCAGACGGCCATCAACACCTACCTGCCGATGCACGAAATCGACCCCACGAACACCTACAATTACACCTACGACTATCGCACCCATCAAGGCAACTTCGCCTTCCGCATCAACTCCAACCTGTTTCGTATGCACCTGACGCTCAACGTGCGTTCGGCCACGATGAACAAGGATGAGTTTTACCCCGATACGAACGCCTACGACGAACGCTTTGTGTCGGTGCTGCCGTCGCTTTCGTTTACGCTGATGCGCCACGGCCGTCGCATCAACATCTTCCGCTATTCGACCACGGCCACGTTGCCCTCGGTCGAGCAGTTGCGTGATCGCCTCGACAACAGCAATCCGCTGTTGTTGCAGAGCGGTAATCCGGCCCTCAAACAGAGTATATTGCACTCGTTTGCAATCAACTACCCAGGCAATGTCAATGTCAATACGGGGCGTAACCTGCTCTTTGGCTTGACGGCCAACATCCGCACCCGCCAAATCACCCGCCGCTCCTACTACTACAACCAAGATACCTACCTTCCGCAGTGGGACTACACCGCACCGGCAGGTAGTACCCGCTACTCCTACGAGAATGTGAACGGCTCGTTCAACGTGGGGGCCAACATCTCGTTCAGTCAGCGCATTCAGCCGCTCCGCTCGTCGCTCGATGTGCGGCTGTCGTACAACTACGACCAGCAGCCCACCTACATCGAAGAGGAGCGCAACCTCTCGCGTCAGCATCGGCCGACCCTCTCGCTCTCGTTGGGTGGCACGCAGTCCAAACACCTGCGTATGTGGCTGCGCTCTTCGACCAGTTACTCCTATGTCGAGAATACGATCGGCACCTCGACCCGCTACCTCTACCAGACGGCTTCGGCTGCGGCCGAGATTCGGTGTCTGAAATACCTCATTTCGTATCTCGACTACAGCCTGGCCCATATGCACTACCTCACCGATTCGGGACGTGACAATACGACTCAGATGCTCAACGTGATGGTGGGGTGTCAGTTGGCCAAAGGCAAGGTCTTGGTGGGCGTGGCGGCCTATGACCTGCTGAATCGTGGCTCGTCGTACACCACAACGACCTATGCCGACTATGAGCAGCAGCGTTGGCAGCCCTCTTTCGGACGGTACTTTACGCTCAACGTGGGTGTCAAGCTCAACGGACAGTCGGATCGAAAATTTGGAAGATAGTTGAATGGGTTGATATGAGTTTGTTGTTCGTGGTTGCGATATGATGAGTGGGTTAAATTGCGGCGACTACGAACAAAAGAGGCCGACACGTTTGGGTGTCGGCCTTGTTTTTTGTTGAGTGTCGGATTACTGGTGCTGCTCACGCAACAGATCCTGTACGACCTTTACGGGCGAGAAGGTGGTGATGGGTACATCGACAAAGATGGTGTTCCACTTGGCCATTGCACCGTTCCACAGACCGGGCAGCTCCTGGGCACGCAGCTCACGACCACCGGCCGACTTCGACGAGATGAAGCCCGTCTCGGGATCGGTATATTGGCGCAGGTCGAACTTGCCACCCTTCGAGGTCTTCACGCCGCACACCAGATCTACGGGGTTGAAGTGGGTTGCACCCTGCATCAGCGGCATATCCTCGGGGGCAATCTGGCTCGATTCGGCAATTTGCAGCGACTCGGTGCCATCGGCATTGCCTACCCAGAACGGGCCACCGCCCGGCTCACCCTCGTTGCGTACCATGCCGCAGATGCGGATGGGACGATCCAGAACGGCCTTCAAGAGGGCCGAATCGTAGTTGGCGGGCAGCTTCACGCACAGACGCTTCTCGATGAACTCGGCAATCGCCTCCAACTCGGCACCACCGACCTCCAGCGCCTTGAGGTACTCGAACGAAAGCTCTTGCAACTCCAACAGCAGACCGGCCAGCATCTTCTTGCAGCGGGTCGTGTCGCCACGGCGGGCGTCGGTCGTTACGTTGTCGATATTCTTGATGAAGACGATGTCGGCATCGATATCGTTCAGGTTTTCAATCAGTGCACCGTGGCCGGCGGGGCGGAACAACAGCGATCCGTCGTCCTGTCGGAAGGGGGTGTTGTCGGGATTGACGGCGATGGTGTCGGTCGAGGGCTTCTGCACCGAGAACGAGATGTCGTAGCGGATGTTGTAGCGAGCCTCGTAGAAGGGAACCTTCTCCTCGAGCAGCGATTTGAAACCGTCGATGTGCTCGGGCGATACGGTGAAGTGGATGCGGGCTACCCCCTTCGAGGTGGCGTAGGCGGCAGCCTCGGCCAGATGCTCCTCGACAGCCTTGCGGGCACCCTCGGGGTAGGCGTGGAAGGTCACCAGACCCTTCGGCTTGGCGCCGTAGTTCAGCCCCTCCTTGACGATGGCCGAAACGATGGTCTTGTCGTCGGCACCCTCCGGAAGGATGGCCTTCAGCTCGGGCCAGAAGGCGAACTTTTCGATGTTGTCGATCAGCTTGTCGATACCGGCGCCTCGCTTGTCCTCATTGACAAACGAGAAGAGCTCCTTGAACATTCGGGTGGCGGCACCCGAAGCGGGGACAAACTTCACCACCTCGAGCTCCGCAACAGCGGCGTCGTAGCGGGCGACATACTTGGCTCCCTCCTCCTCGTTGAGGACCACCACGCCGTCCGACGGCGAAGCGGCACGCACCACCTTCAGGAAGGGAAATCCTCGGCGGAAATTCTCGATTTGCAGCTCTACGGCCTCCTTCGTCAGGCCGTGTGCAGCGATTTGTTGCAGGTCTTTTTCGTTGAACATATCTAGTAGTTTTTGATTGGTTCGTGGCCAAATATCATCCAAAGTTAATAAAAATTTCTAACTTTGCACTATGATACGCCGCTTTCACGAAATAAATTTGTCGGAACGCAACAGTTTTCACGTCTCCGAGCAGGCCAAATGGCTCGTCGAGTTTGACGACGAGGCCGATTTGGTTGCCATCTTCTCTGCGCCCCATCCCGACCGTTGGATGGTCCTTTCGGGGGGCAACAACATCCTCTTTACCCAAACCTACGACGGATTGCTCCTTACGCCGACCGCTTCGCAAATCGAGGTGGTGGCCGATGAGGGCGACGAGGTGACGGTGCGTGTCGGTGCCGGTTTGGAGTGGGACGATCTGGTGGCCTGGAGCGTGGAGCAGGGGCTGTGGGGGTTGGAAAACCTCTCGCTCATCCCCGGTAAGGTGGGGGCTGCCCCCGTGCAGAACATCGGTGCCTATGGTGCCGAGGCCAAAGATGCCGTGCGGAGGGTCCATCTGTTCGATGTCGAGCAGATGCAGGGCCGTGTGATGGAGGCCTCGGAGTGTGGGTTTGGCTATCGTGAGAGCTGCTTCAAGCACGCTTTGAAGGGCAAAGTAATCATCACGGCTGTCGAGTTTACGTTGAGCCGCACGCCCAATCCCCGCCTCGGTTATGGTGATGTGGAGCGGGAGGTGGAGGCCCGAGGCGGCGTGACGCTTCGCAATATCCGTGAGGCCGTCTGCGCCATTCGTCGCAGCAAACTGCCCGATACGGCCGAGTTGGGCAATGCGGGCAGCTTCTTCAAGAATCCTGTCGTGGAGCGGGCTGTGGCCGAACGTCTGTTGGCCGAGTGGCCCGAGATGCCGCACTATCCGACCGCCTCGCCCGACGAGGTGAAGTTGGCCGCAGGTTGGCTCATCGACCGTGCCGGGCTGAAGGGCTACCGGGAGGGCCGTGTGGGTGTACACGTAAAGCAGGCCCTGGTGCTGGTTAATTACGGCGGAGCGACGGGCAACGAGGTGATTGCTTTGGCACGTCGGGTGCAGGAAACGGTGTATGAAAAGTTCGGGGTTCGAATCGAACCCGAGGTAAATATCTGCTAAATGATGACCCTTGCAACACGCTTTGAGGAGTATGTAGCCTCGCACAACCTCTTCACGCACGACGATCGTCTGCTCTTGACCGTCTCGGGCGGTGTGGACTCGATGGTGATGCTCTCGCTCTTCCACGAGGCGGGCTACCGTTTCGGGGTGGCCCACTGCAATTTCTGCCTGCGAGGTGTGGAGGGCGACGAGGATGAAATGTTGGTGCGTGAGGCCGCAACTCGTCTCGGGGTGCCCTTCTACAACCAACGCTTCGATACGAAGGGCGAAATGGAGCGTACGGGCGAGTCGATGGAGATGGCTGCCCGCCGTCTGCGCTACCAATGGTTCAACACCCTTTGCGAAGAGGAGGGCTATGCGGCCATCGTCGTGGCTCACCACGCCGACGACTCGGTCGAGACCTTCTTCATCAACCTCCTGCGTGGTACGGGACTGCGCGGACTGACGGGCATTTCGACCCAGGTGGGTCGGGTAGTGCGCCCGCTGCTGTTTGCCACCCGCAAGGAGATTTTGGAGTATGCCGTAGCACACCGCATCACCTATCGTGAGGATTCGTCGAATCGCTCGACCAAATACCTGCGCAACAAGATACGTCTGGGGTTGGTGCCCCGCATTCGGGAGATCAACCCCAAATTTACCGCCCTGATGCGCCGTAACATCGGCCGATTGACCGATGCCCAGAACTTCATCTCGGTGGCCATCGAACATATCCGCCGTCAGGCAGTTACGGAAGAAGGTGGCGTGGTGCGCATCCATCTGGACCGCATCGATCAGGCGTTGCCCCGAGGATTTGTCCTCTACGAACTGTTGAACTCGGCCTACGGCTTCAAGGGCGATGTGATTGACAGCCTCTGCCAAGCCTTGGAGCGGGGCGAGTCGGGTCGTCGCTTCTATGCCCGAGAGTGGGTCGCCTGCTCGGATCGGGAGGCGGTCGTAGTGGCCCCCATTACGGAGGAGGACCCCTGCGAGGTAACCATCCGTCAAGGGGCGTTGCGTGCCTACGGAGGCAACTCGGTCCTCTTCTTCGAACTCAGAGATATTGACCTTATCGAGGAGTTCTCGGTGCCGTCGCACCAGACCCTGATCGATGCCGATAAACTCACCTGGCCCCTCACGCTGCGTCGTTGGCAGGAGGGCGATTGGTTTGTGCCCTTCGGAATGACGGGCAAGAAGAAGGTGAGCGATCTGTTGGTCGATCAGAAGGTCTCGGTGATGGAGAAGCAACGCCAATTTGTGCTACTCAACGGCACGGGCGAGATTGTCTGGGTGGTGGGTCGTCGTGCCGACGAACGCTTCCGCCTCGATGCCAAGAGCGAAAATGTATTGTGTATCACGCGTGAGATTGTATAAAGTATGGCCAAAAGTGCAGTGAAATTTCGAGACTCGGTGGCCGAGTTCGAACGGTTGCAACGAGATATTGCCGCCCGTAAGTTTGCCCCCATCTACCTCTTGATGGGCGAGGAGAGCTACTTCATCGATCGGCTTTCGGAGCAGTTGGGCTCGACGATTCTCAACGAGGCCGAACGTTCGTTCAACCAGATTACGGTCTATGGCAAGGATAGCGATGCGGGTCAAATCATCAACCTCTGCCGCCAGATGCCGATGATGGGTGCCTACCAGGTGGTGATCCTGAAGGAGGCACAGCAGTTGCGCCAAATCGACACGTTGCAATACTACACCCGCCAACCCTCGCCGACCACCATCCTGGTCATCTGCCACAAGGAGAAGTGTGCCGACCGCCGTTCGGCCTTCTACAAGGGGTGTGCCGCCAATGGCGTGGTCTTTGAATCGGTTGCTCCGCGCGACTACGAAATCTCGACCTGGCTCGAGCAATTCATCGCCTCGAAGGGATTTCGTATCGACCGCAAGGCGTTAGCGATGCTGACCGATCATCTCGGTACGTCGATCTCGAAAATTGCGCTTGAATTGGATAAGTTGGCCGTCTCGCTGCCTGTCGGAACCACCCAAATCACCGATGCCGACATCGAGACCAACATCGGTATCTCGAAGGAGTTTAACAACTTCGAGCTGTGCCGTGCGGTCGTTACCCGAGATATGGGCCGTGCCCTTTTGATTGCCGATCACTTCGGTCGCAATCAGAAAGATAACCCGCTGTTGCTCACCATTATGGCCCTTTTCGGGCAGTTCCGTGACCTCTTTACGATGAACTACCTGATGTGGCTCACCCGCCGCAAAGGACAACCCTTTCCGTCGGATATGGAGTTGATGAAAATTTTGCGCAAGCCCAGCCCCTACATCATCCAGGAGATCAAACAGCAATGCGTCTTGTGGCCCAATCGCAAGGTCTTCCAGATTTTGGGGCTGCTGCGTGAGTACGATGCCAAGAGCAAGGGACTGCAATCGGGTGGTGCGCCGAGTGGCGAGCTGCTGCGTGAGTTGCTGCTCAAGATTTTTATGTTGTAAATTGCCCCTTTTTTTGTTGGTCGATGGAGCCTTTTGTCTATCAGATTTTTCACCTCTACGGTGGGCGTGTGCGCCTCTTGGATGAGCACATCGAGCGGCTCGATGCGGCCTCCCGTATGCTCTTCAATCGACCCTACCGCCCCGATCGCAAGGCCCTCGAACAACGCCTTCTGGCGGAGGCCGAACAGCAACGCTATACGGCTGATTATTCGTCGTTTGTGCGGGTCGAACTCTTCGATACGGGCGAGGAGATTTGCTATGGCGTGGGCCAATCCTACTATGCCGGTTATGCGGTGCGGAGCGTGCGCCCGAAGGTGATTACGCTGGCCTACGAAATGCCCCTTCTGGAGGAGGGTACGGTGGCCTCGTTGGCCGCTGCGAAGGTGGCTCGGGCTCGGGCACAAGCCGAAGGGGCAGACGATGCCCTGCGCATCGATCATACGGGCCGTGTGCGTTCGATGGGCGAGGCGACCTTGTACGGTATTCGCGAGGGCTTTCTGATTGCTCCGTCGAATCCCGTTTCGGCCACCGACACGCTGGTGCGCAAGGCGGCCGACAGGCTGCGATTAAGAACGGTGCTGCATCCCATTTTGCAAACGGAGCTGCACCTCTACGATGAACTCTTTGCGGTTGATTATCGGGGGATTACCTCCATATCTCATTGCAACAACCGCCCCCTGATGACCCTGCGTGTCGAGCGTCTTGCCGAGGCGATGAATGCGGTCGTCAGCGTTCAATAATCACATATTCCGAATAGACGATTTTGGTGTGGGGATTCGACGAACGAATCTCCTGCCGCAGTGCCTTCGTACCCCACCGAAAGAAGAGAAAACGGCGGGGAATGCGATGCACCACCTGGTGCAGTGTGTCGATCGAGCGGAGGCGGAAATGGAGCGTGTCGGGGGTGATGCAGCCCTCGATTTCGACCCAGGGGTCTCGCCAACAAAAGTGACGCACCGAGTCCAAAACGGGTTGTGTGTCACGCCGTTGGATAAAGACCGTGTCCCGAATCGGAGCGGCAATTTTCAGCTCCTGACGAGTGGTGGTCGATGCGGCGGCTTCGACTCTTCGAAGGCGGATGCCCAGTTGGCGAATCCGCTCGGCCGAGGCGGCATTCAACGCCTCAAACTCCCGACAGCGCAGGCGCAACACCTCGCCCGAGGCGTGGAGCGAATCGAGCCGTTGGCGATACGAGGCGATGAGGGCCGAGTGGTTGGCCGAAAGTCGCTCGTTTTCAGTGTGGTAGTGGTTGATTAAAAGGTAGATGACCCCCGTCGCTACGAGGGCGTAGAGCAGTAAATAACGATTCATACGACTTTTTTTCGACAAAGATACCGCCCCGTCGCTACCTCCGTTTTCTAAATTTTACCGACAAAACGAGTGCATTTTCCCAAAAAGATTGTATCTTTGTAACTTATGGAACGTACAGCAATTTTTCCCGGCTCGTTCGACCCCTTTACCCGAGGTCACGAGGCCATTGTCGAGGAGTCGCTCAAACTCTTCGACCGCATCATCATCGGCATCGGCAACAACTCGATGAAGCAGGGGCTGCTTACGGTCGAGAACCGCAAACGCCTCATCGACGATGTCTATCGCAACAATCCCCGTGTCGAGGTGCACATCTACCACGGCCTGACGGGCGAATTTGCCGAGCAGATGGGGGCGTGTGCCATCATTCGAGGGGTGCGCAATACGACCGACTTCGAGTACGAGCGCACGATGGAGGCCACGAACCACCGCATCTATCCCGAGCTGACGACCGTGATGTTGTTTACGCCCGCTCCGGTGGCCGACATTGCCTCCTCGACGGTGCGTGAGGTGTTGTCGTTCGGCCGCTCGGTCGAGGAGTTTCTGCCCGACGGAATTGATATAGTAGACTATTTATAACCCATTAAAAGAGAGAAAATTATGATGGAATTTACCGCTGAGATGATTGCCGGTTTTCTGGGCGGCGAGATTGTAGGCGACCCCCAGGCTGCGGTGCATACCGTCTCCTCGATTGAGGAGGGTAAGGCCGGGTCGTTGGCCTACCTCACGAACCTCAAATACGAGCCCTTCCTCTATACGACGGGGGCATCGATTGTCTTGGTTGATAAGAGCTTCGAGCCTCAGCAGCAGGTGCCTGCCACGCTCATTAAGGTGGAGAGTGCCGCCGAGGCTGTAGTGAAACTTTTGGCGATGTATGCCGCCGCCAAACCCCGCCGCAAGGGCATCAGCCCCCGTGCTTCGATTGCCGAGAGTGCGGTGGTGGAGGGCGATACGTATGTAGGCGACTTCGCCGTTGTGGAGGAGGGTGCCAAAATCGGCCCCAACTGCCAGATCTATCCGCAGGTCTATATCGGTACGGGTGTCACCGTGGGCGAGGGTACGATTCTCTATCCCGGCGTGAAGATTTACGAGGGTTGCCACATCGGCAAGCGTTGCATCCTGCACGCAGGTGCCGTGATTGGTGCCGACGGTTTCGGCTTTATGCCCAACGCCGAGGGTGGTTTCGACAAGATTCCCCAGCTCGGTAACGTCATCATCGAGGACGACGTAGAGATTGGTGCCAACACCTGTATCGACCGTGCCAAGACCGACTCGACCATCATTCGTCGTGGCGTGAAGCTCGACAACCTGATTCAGATCGGCCACAACGTGCAGATTGGCGAGAACACCGTTTCATCGGCCCAGACCGGTATTGCCGGCACCTCGAAGGTGGGCAAAAACTGCTTCCTGGCAGGTCAGGTGGGCATTGCCGACCACGTGACCATCGGCGACCGTGTGAAGGTGGGCTCGAAGAGCGGCCTGGACAAGGATGTGCCCGATGGCGAGATTCGCTTCGGTTACCCCGCCCTGCCCGGTATGAAGTACCACCGTTCGGCAGCCGTCTTTAAGCGTCTGCCCGAGTTGGATCGCAAGGTCGATCAGCTGGAGAAGGAGATTGAAGAACTCAAAAAACAAAAATAGCAAGATGAAAAAGTTGATGATTGTTGCGCTGGCTACGGCTGCGCTTACGGCCTGCTCGATGCAGCCGAAATATACCATCTCGGGCCAGGTTGAGGGTCTGGAGGGTACGATCTATCTGACGACCCGTGAGGCCGTTTTGGACTCGACCTCGGTGGAGAATGGTGCCTTTAAGCTCTCGGGTGAGCTGGAGAAGCCGATGGTGGCCTACCTGGCCAATAACGCCAATCTGCGTGCCGCTACGGTGCGTGCGCTGGTGCTGTTGGAGGAGGGCGACATCGTTCTTTCGGTCGATTCGCTGGGCGAGGCCTATGTAACGGGCACGAAGGCCAACGATGCCAACACGACCAATGCCAAGAAGAAGATGGCCCTCTTTGCCGAGTACCGCAACGAGGCCACCACGCCCGAGCGTCGTGCCGAGATTGAGAGCGAGTACGAGTCGCTGGGTCGTGTGGCTCTGGAGGAGAATCTGGACAACCTCTACGGTCTGGTTGTGCTCGATGACGAGATGTATGGTCTGACGGGTAGCGAGGCCGAGGAGTTGGCTGCCAAGTTCTCGCCTGAGATGCAGGCTACCGACCTGATGGCCAAGCTGCAGGAGGTGATTGCCGTGAAGAAGCGCACCGAGGTGGGTCAGCCCTACATCGACTTTACGCAGCCCGATGCCGAGGGCAACGGTGTGTCGCTGAAGTCGGTCATCGAGAATCCCGCCAACAAGTATGTCCTGGTTGATTTCTGGGCTTCGTGGTGCAGCCCCTGCATGGCCGAGGTGCCTGCGTTGAAGGCTGCCTACGACGAGTTCCACAAGAAGGGTTTTGAGATTTTCGGCGTTTCGCTCGACAACCGCAAGGAGGCTTGGGAGGCTGCCATCAAGAACAAGGAGCTGAATTGGCTGCACGTGAGCGACCTGAAAGGTTGGGAGAATGCTGCCGCTGCCGAGTATGGTGTGAAGTCGATTCCCTCGAACTACCTGGTTGATTGCGCTACGGGTCAGATTGTGGGTGTGAACCTGCGTGGCGAGGCTGTAGCCGAGAAGGTAGCCGAGTTTTTGAAGTAAGCCGGAAAGAGGTTAAAGAAAAATTGACGAGGTCGTCATTCTGAGCGAAGCGAAGAATCTCTAATCGGGCAGTGAGCTATGATAAAGATTCTTCACTGCGCTCGGAATGACGGCTTAGGTTTTTGCCTTTCCCTTTCCCTCCTATGTAATTTTGAATTCTAAATTCTAAATTTTGAATTTCGATACCTATCGCATTATGGGCATCGACCCCGGCACGAACTATATGGGTTACGGTGTCATCGAGGTCGAGGGGCGCACGGTGCGCTCGGTGGTGCTGGGTGAGATAGACCTGCATCGGCTGAGCGATCCGTATGCCAAGCTGCGCTATATTTTCGACCGTGTGGGGTCGCTCATCGAGCAGTATGACCCCCGCGAGGTGGCCCTCGAAAGCCCCTTCTTTGGCGAGAATGTGCAGTCGATGCTCAAATTGGGACGTGCCCAGGGGGTGGCGATGGCGGCTGCATTGAGCCGTGACCGCCAGGTCTTCGAGTATGCCCCGATGCGTATCAAACAGTCCATCACGGGCCGAGGCTCGGCCTCGAAGGAGCAGGTGGCCTCGATTGTCTGCCGCACGCTCAAGGTCGATGAGCCACCCAAACGATTGGATGCCACCGACGGAATGGCCGTGGCATTGTGCCACTACTACACCTCCACTTCGCCGCTCAATGCCGCTCTGGGCGATGAGCGCACAAAGGGGTTGGGAGGAGGCAAACGTGCCGCCTCGAAAAGTGGCTCGAAGAGTTGGGAAAAGTTCCTCTCCGAACATCCCGAACGAGAGATTAAATAGAGCGAATGAATAAGGGCTGTCGTTGGTGCGACAGCCCTTGTTTGTTAGGCCTGGCAGAGGCTCAAGATCTCCTCCGCACAATCGACAATCCGGTCGGCTCCGGCAGCCTCCAATTCGCTGCGACTGCGGAAGCCCCACGTCACGCCGACCGCCTTGATGCCGGCGCGGTGAGCGGTCTCGATATCGACCCCCGAATCGCCCACATAGAGGACCCGCTCACGGGGGATCTTTACCTCGCTCAGAATCTCCTCCACGACCGCAGGGTCGGGTTTGAGGGGCACGTCGGGGCGTTGCCCATAGATCGCCACCCACCCAATCTCGGGAAAGAAACGTTGAATCAGCTTCCGGGTGCCCGCCTGAAACTTATTCGATGCCACGGCCAGCGACACCCCTTCGGCCTGTAGGTCGTTAAGCAGTTGCACGATGCCTTCGTAGGGTTTGGTCTTGCGGTCGATGTGGTCGATGTAGTAGCTCAAGAAATCTTCTCGTGCCGCCGCTACACGCTCCGTCGTGCGCTGCTCCTCGGGCAGGGCTCGCTCCACCAACCGCATAATGCCGTTGCCGACAAAGGTGCAGTACTCCTCGTAGGTGTGCTGGGGTAGGTCGCGCTTTCCGAGCATCACGTTGGCCGCCTCGGCCAAATCGCCGATGGTGTTGAGCAACGTGCCGTCCAAGTCGAAGATGATCAGGTCGTATCGCATTATTTCTTACGTTTGATTTTCCACCCAATGGCCGCCACCAGAATCGACATCAGGGGGCTGACCAGATTAAAGATGCAGTAGGGGAGGTAGGTCCAGGTGGCTACGCCGAGCACCGTCGCCTGGGTCATGCCGCACGAGTTCCAGGGAACCAGCACCGAGCAGACCGTGGCCGAGTCCTCCACCGAGCGGCTCAGCAGACGAGGCTCCAAGCCACGCTCCTCGTAGAGCTCCTTGAAGAGACGACCCGTGAGGATGATGGAGATGTATTGGTCGGCCGAGCAGAGGTTGAAGAAGATGCCCGCTCCGACGGTCGAGGCGACCGATGCCACCGTGCGACGCACCCAGCGCAGGAAGACCTCGGTCATCGAGCGCAACATACCGCTTCCGGTCATCACACCGCCAAAGGTCATCGCACAGAGGATGAGCCATACGGTGTTGAGCATACCGCCCATACCTCGGGTCGAGACCAGCTCGTTCAGGGCGGCGTTACCCGTCTCGATGGCTGTCGAGCCGTAGCAGGTCACCAGAATGCCCTTAAACGAGCTCAGGAAGCTGCTTTGCGTCACCTGGGCAACCTCGTTGATGAGTGTCGGCTGGGCAATGGCCATCGCCACGCAGGCAAAGACCACAGCGGCAAAGAGGGTGATGATGGCGGGCAGCTTGCGGGCAATCAGGATGCCTGTCAGTATGGGTACAATGAGCAGCCAGGGGCTGATGTTGAAGGTGCTTTTGAGGGTCTCGGCATAGAGGTCGGTGTGGGCCATCGAGGCGTGGTCGAGCGTCAGACCCGCTACACCGAAGACGATGAGTGCCACCACCATCGAGGGGACGGTCGTGAAGAGCATATAGCGAATGTGGGTGAAGATGGGCACCCCGACCGTCGAGGAGGCCAAGACGGTGGTATCGGACAGCAGCGAGAGCTTGTCGCCGAAGTAGGCCCCCGAAATGATGGCACCTGCAATCCACCCCTCGGGCAGCCCCATCGCCTCTCCTACACCCATCAGCGCCACACCGATAGTGGCAATCGTAGTCCACGATGAGCCCGTGATAAGCGACACAAGGGCGCAGATTATACAGGCAATACCTAAAAAACTCCTCGGATGGATAATCTCCAAACCGTAGCAAATCAGCGTCGGAACCACTCCGCTGAGCATCCACGTACCTGAAATTGCTCCAATAAGCAGCAGTATGATAATCGCCGATGCCGAGGTGCGGATATTCTCGACAATCGCATCCTCAAGGGTGCTCCACTTGCATCCGCAGAGCACTATGGCAAGCGTTGCAGCTACAGATGAGGCGAAGAGTAACGCAATCTGACTGCCACCCATAATGGCATCCGCACCAAAGCACTTAATCACCAACGCAAGTACGATGATAAGCACACAGAGCGGAATAGCGGCAATCCAAAGTGGAGTCTGTGTCTTGTATCTGGATAAAAAATTTGCGAATTTCATATTACTTTTGGTTTAGGTTGCAAAGATATGCAAAATTTTGTTACCTTTGCACTCAATCTTTGCCCTTGTAGTTCAACGGATAGAACGAAGGTTTCCTAAACCTTAGATAGCAG
>CALAQA010000072.1:0-22740 GCA_937889065.1 uncultured Alistipes sp. | reverse complement strand
TCTTGTGGTTGGCAATGTAGGTAGCCACCTCCTTGAGCTGGGCGTGCTGGCAATCAATATGGCCCGTTCCATCCGAACTGTAGGTGTTCATATGGGTGATAATCACATCCACCACTACGCCATCGGCCAACTGCACGGGATATACACGGAAGCCCTTATCCACCGAGGTGTTGGCACCATCAAGCAGACCACCATATTCCTCATCAAACTCATCGACATACTCACTCAAGAAGGAGCACGTTGCCGACTTGGTGGCAAAACCAAGGCCATCCTTGGGTGCGCTTCCCCAGAACGACGTGGCGCTGCGAGTACGCGTACCAAAGGTGTAGTTGCCCAAATTCGAGGTGATGTTGCTGAAATCCTCGCTCAGGCCGAAGAAATCCCAACCACTTTCGGTGATTTTTGTACCGATCTCACCGCTCGTCGAGCTCTGCACATTGTAGGTGGCACAGGTGAAGGTGCCACGCTCCATCAGGGCGATGTTGAGGATGGTACGTTGCCCCGCCTTGAAGTTGAGGGCCGGCACCTCGTACGAGGTCGTCTTGCCCTCGCTGTCGGTCAGGGTCAAGGTCAAAAAGCCCTTCTCGAAACCCTCCTCCACGACGGGCATATTGAAGACCACCGTCTCGGTTTGCAGCCCCGAGATTTCAATCTCCTTGCCCGAGAGCTGCTGCGTATAGCTCCAATCGGCTTGGGCTGTCCATTGCCCCACAAAGTCGCTCTCGCTGCTCAACAAGGCCTTCGTCACCGTGCGACGCTCCTTACGGTCGCCACTCCATACACGCACCTCGAGGGCGGCACTCAACACCTCGAACGAGCCGTGGAGGGGCTGCTTGACCGTCACATCGTGCAACGTAGCCACCGCCACAGGGCGCCACGTGCCATCCTGCACAGCGGTCAGGATGCCCTGCTGCTGCTCGGCCTCGGCCGGATAGATAAAGTGCAACGTGGCAGGCTCATCGGTCGTGTAGCGGAACTCCTCGCAACGGAAGTGGCTCGCCTCGGTGTAGTTGAGCGTGTTGTGATACTGTTCGCCCTCGGCCTGGAAAGCCGTCAAGGCATCGGTCGCCTCCCAGCTCCACTTCAGGTCGCTGTCGTAGCTGCGGCTGATGCCCTGCTCGGCGTGAAAGTCGAGCATCGTGGTCAGGGCGGCATCACGCCCCATATCGGTATTCTCGGTGGTGCAATGTGTAAGCAGCAAAAGGGCTGCCGCACCCAAAATCAATCTCATCTTCATCGTGCTTGTTTGTTTAGGCCCAGTTTCCATCCTCGTCGCCGTTGGTCTCGCCATCGGGCATCGTAAAATCGCCGCTTGCGGCAAAACCACACTCCACATCGACCTCGATCAGCTCGATGGTCGGAGCTGCATAATCTGCTCTTTTCATCTTTGTTTGGGTTATTTTTTATCCTTTTTGTCGCACAAAAGTAGTTGCTTTGCATTTAATAACCAACACGTTTGCTTGTTTCCTGCCAAAAAGTGGCAGAATTAGTCAAAAACATAAAAAATTTGGTTGATAGGTGGGTCTGATTTTTGCTGTTCACAGCCCGTAAAACGAGGAAACGCGCACAAAAACGGGGCAATAAAAGCGAGAATTTTCACGAAAAAGAGAATAAATTTTGCAAAACGAGAAAATGTTTGTATATTTGCACTCCCGAAAGGAAAGAAATGGTCTGATGGCCGAGTGGCTAGGCACAGCTCTGCAAAAGCTGCTACAGCGGTTCGAATCCGCTTCAGACCTCCGAGGATGTTAAGTCCGAGAACCTCTGCTCTGCGCAGAGGTTTTTTTATTGCGGTTAGGGGGCTATGCGTGTAAACCCGCAACCCCACAACCGTAATAAAAACATTCTCCGTTGGAGAACTCGGACTTACCCGAGCGATTGCTCACCTTGGGAGGGGCGGTTGCGGGGATAAAAGTGTTTATACCTCGCTTCGCTCGCTTATAGCGGCATCCCCGCGAGCGGCGGGCTAAAGCCCTTGCTTCGAATCCGCTTCAGACCTCCAAAAGGTGCGTTACACGATGGTGTAGGGCACCTTTTTATTTTTCACGCCTAAATTTACGCCTACAAAGAGCCATAGTTTAGACCTCAAAAATAGTCAATCGCCCTCAAACACCCCCACAAGAATAACACACAATAATATAAAGCAAGCCGACCGAGGATTCTCGGTCGGCTTTTTATTTGTCGGCAAGGCAAGGCCGTAAAAGAGGTGGGGATTTTTGTTTGTTTCAAAAAAAAGCGTACCTTTACATTGACAAAAAGCGGTCCGAAGTGGCTATGCGAAACTATTTGGAGGATATTGCCTTGACGATGACCCCCGGAATCGGGGCGAAGGGTGCTGTCCACCTCCTGGAGGTGTTTGGCAGTGCCCTGGCCATCTTTGAGGCGGGCGAGGAGGAGCTGATTCGCCGAGCCGAACTCAACCCCCGTTTGGCGGAGGGGCTCCTAAAGCGGGTCGCCTTTCGGGATGCCGAGCGGGAGATTCGCCACTGCGAACGCCACGCCATCCAAATCATCGCCTCGACCGATCCGGGCTATCCACGACTGCTGCGTGAGACCCCCGACTATCCCCACGTGCTCTACTTCAAAGGCAACGCCGAGGTGTTGCGCCAACCCGCCCTGGCGGTGGTCGGCACCCGACAAGCGACCCACTACGGGCAGACGGTCACCGTGCGCCTGATCAAGCACCTGGCCGAGCGTAAAAAGGACCTTACGATTGTCAGCGGTCTGGCCTACGGCATCGACGGCTGGGCCCACCGAGCCGCCATCGGAGGGGGACTGAAGACCATCGCCGTGGTGGCCAACGCCCTGCCTGCCATCACCCCCGCAGATCATACGGGGTTGGCCCGAGAGATTGTGGAGGAGGGAGGCGTGGTGCTGACCGAGTTGCACTCGCAAACCAAGCAAAACGGACGTCTCTACCCCTCCCGCAACCGCATCATTGCAGGCATTGCGGCGGGGTGTCTGGTCATCGAGAGCGGCGCACACGGCGGCTCACTCGACACGGCCCAACGAGCCGACGGCTACCACCGCACGCTGATGGCCGTGCCGGGGCGCATCACCGACCCCAACTCGGCAGGCACCAACCACCTGATAGCCAAGCAACTTGCACGACCCATCTTTTCGGGCGAGGACATCCTGCGGGAGTTGATGTGGGACCTGGATTGTCCGCCGATTCTGCCCAAGGAGAAGCCCCGTACCCCTGACCTCACGGAAGACGAGGAGGGGTTGTTGGGCTGCTTCCGCACCTCCGATCCGCTGACCACCGACGAATTGATAGAACTCACGGGGCTGGACACGAGCTACCTGACCATCCTCTTGATGGGGTTGGAGCTTTCGGGTTTCATCCGCCAGCTGCCCGGCAACCGATTTGTAAAACAATGAGCTTGATAGATACCCACTCCCACCTCTACGACGAGGCCTTCGACGACGATCGTGCGGAGACCTTGCAGCGGGCCCTCGATGCGGGGGTCGAGCTGCTGTTGTTGCCCGCCATCGACACCACGACGCACGCCGCCCAACTCGACCTTTGTCGAAGTTTTCCGACGGTATGTCGCCCGATGATGGGGTTGCACCCCACCTCCATCAACGACAACCCCCATTGGCGCGAGGAGTTGCACGAGGTCGAGGAGTTGCTCGCTAATCCCCCCGAGGGGATTCGCTTCGTGGCGGTGGGCGAGATTGGGTTGGACCTCTATTGGAGCCAAGATTTTCGGGCCGAGCAGTTGGAGGCCTTCGAGGCACAATGTCGCCTGGCAGCACGGCTCGACCTCCCCGTAGCCATCCATACCCGTGCGGCGTGGAGCGAGATGGAGGAGGCGATGGAGCGGCTCACGGCCGAGGCGAAGGCCGAGGGGCACACACTGCGAGGGGTCTTTCACGCCTTCTCGGAGGATGCCGCCACCTACCGACGGTTGCGCCGTTTGGGCGACTTTAAGTTCGGCATCGGCGGAGTGGTCACCTATAAAAAGAGTGTGGTGGCACAAGCCGTGACGGAGATGGCATTGGAGGATTTGGTCCTCGAAACCGACTGTCCCTACCTCACCCCCGTACCCCACCGAGGCAAACGCAACGAATCGGCCTACGTAGGCCACGTATGCGCCAAAGTCGCCGAGCTGAAGGGGCTCACCATAGAGGAGGTGGCTGCTGCAACGACCCGAAATGCACGAGCCCTCTTCCGACTCGATTGAAAAATATAAAAAATGTACACGATATGCGTTCCAAGATTCTGATCATCTACACGGGCGGTACCATCGGTATGAAGACCGATGCCGAGACCGGCACGCTGGTCCCCTTCGACTTCAGCGGCATCTACGAGGAGTTCCCCTCGCTCAAGCGACTCAACGTCGGCATCGAGGTCCACACCCTCAGCCCCGTCATCGACTCGTCGAACGTCTCGCCCGAAAATTGGGTGACGTTGGCCGAGCTGATTCGTGACCGCTACGAGCAATACGACGGCTTTGTGGTGTTGCACGGCACCGACACGATGTCCTACACCGCCTCGGCCCTGAGCTTTATGTTCGAGAACCTCGCCAAGCCGGTGGTATTTACCGGCAGCCAGATTCCGATCGGCGTGCTGCGCACCGATGGGCGCGAGAACCTCATCACGGCCATCGAGATTGCAGGTGCCCGTGACAGCGAGGGACGCCCCCTGGTCCCCGAGGTGTCGCTCTACTTCCAGAACCACCTCTTCCGTGCCAACCGCACCACCAAGCGCAGTGCCGAGGCGTTGAGTGCCTTCTACTCGTTCAACTACCCGCCGTTGGCCGATGTGGGGGTCAATATCGCCTACAACGAGGCGGCCATCCTGCACCCGACCCACTACGACGAGCCGCTGCGCCTGGCCACTTCGCTCTCGGCAGGGGTGATGGTCATCAAACTCTTCCCGGGTCTTTCGGAGGAGATGCTGCGCACGATGCTCTCGGCCCCCTCGTTGCGGGCAGTGGTGTTGGAGACCTACGGCGCAGGCAACGCCCCGACGGCCGATTGGTTCATTCGCCCCATCGAGGAGGCCATCGAGCGAGGCATCATCTTCCTGAACATCACCCAGTGCAAGGGTGGCAGCGTGGCGATGGAGCTTTACGAGACGGGATTGCGCCTCCAGAAGGCCGGTGTGGTGGGCGGATACGATATGTCCACCGAGGCTGCCGTGACCAAATTGATGTATTTGGTAGGCTCGGGAGCCGACAACGAGGCCATAAAATCGGCTCTTCGCCGACCTCTTCGCGGAGAATTTAGTGTGTAGGGTGTTGCACAAAAAGAAAAATTTACTTATATTTCGGTCGATAAATAGCACCTTAACCGCTCGGAGGGGCGGAAAGGGGCAACCAAAAATTGGCGCAACGCATTATGAGTCAGTGTGTTGTGGTGATTTTGGGCGCAGTGAGGCCAAGCGGGGCATTTTTTCGCCTGCGGGGGCCACAACTTAAAAAACCGACCAAACGAACGAAAAAAAATTATTTTTTGAAAAACTTTTTTGCGAAAAAAGACCTTAAGACAACTAAAAACCAAAAATAACAAACACAACAAACTAATCAATCAAATTTATCTAACACAACTATGAAAAAACTTTTTCTGATTCTGACGGTTGCCCTCTTCTCGCTGGGTACCGTGAACGCGTTTGCACAGGAGGCTGAGGCCGCTGCTGCTACGGAGGCTGTTGAGGCCGTTGCTGAGGAGGCTGCTGCCGTTGAGGCTGTTGACGCCGAGACCGAGATCGCCGGTGAGTCGATGCACCACGTGCTGATGCAGAAGTTCCTCGAGGGTGGTTGGGGCTGGATGTTGCCCGTGCTGCTCTGCTTGGTTCTGGGTCTGGCTATCGCCGTTGAGCGTATCCTCTACCTGTCGCTGTCGTCGATCAACACCAAGAAGTTCATCGCCAACGTTGAGAAGGCTCTGAACGAGGGTGGCGTTGAGGCTGCTAAGGAGGTTTGCAAGAACACGCGTGGTCCTATCGCTTCGATCTACTGGCAGGGTCTCGACCGCTACAACCAGGGTCTCGACGCAGTTGAGAAGGCTGTTGTATCGTACGGTTCGGTACAGACGGGTCAGATGGAGTCGGGTCTTTCGTGGATCGGTCTGTTCATCGCTCTTGCCCCGATGCTCGGTTTCATGGGTACGGTAGTAGGTATGATCGGTGCATTCGATGCTATCCAGGCTGCAGGTGATATCTCGCCGACGCTGGTTGCCGGTGGTATTAAGGTGGCTCTGTTGACCACCCTTATGGGTCTTATCGCTGCTGTGATTCTGCAGATTTTCTACAACTACATCATCGCCAAGATCGACACCCTCGTTAACGCTATGGAGGACGCTTCGATCACGCTGATGGACATCCTGACGGTTTACAAGAAGTAATTTCACCCAACCGATCAACTTTTTAGAAAATTTAGCATTATGAAGAAAGTATTAAATATTGTGCTGGGTGCCCTGATGGTCATCACGTTGGCTCTCGTAGCCTACGCGATTGCTACCGGTGGTTCCGATGCAGCTATCAGCCTCAACCTGATATGGGGTTATGCCCTGTTGGTGGGTGCTGTTGTAGCTGCAGTCGGTGGCGCCCTCTACAGCATGATGCAGAGCCCGGCGAGCGCCAAGAGCTCGTTGCTCGCATTTGTGCTGATTTTGGTTGTGGTAGGTGCCGCCTACTTCATCTCGGCCGGTCACTCGGTGCAGATCGTTGACCTGCAGAACAACGGTTTCTTCGCTCACGGCGAGACCGTCATTACCGAAACGTGTATCCTGGTAACCTACGTTGCCTTCGCTGCTGCAGTTGTAACGGCGCTCGTAACGGAGATCTGGGCCGCATTCAAATAATGGAGAACAAAGAGTATGTCAAATAAGAGAAAAGTACCAGAAGTAAACAGTAGCTCGCAGGCCGATATCGCCTTCTCGCTGCTGATCTTCTTCCTGGTGGCGACGACGATGAATACCGATACGGGTATCGCGCGTATGCTTCCCCCTATGCCCCCCGAGGATCAGAAGCAGGAGGACATCAAGGTGAAGGAGCGCAACCTGTTCCTGGTATTGGTATCGGGTAACGGCGCCATTATGGCTGGTACGCCCGGACACGAGGAGGTTATTACCTTGAACGAGTTGACCGAGAAGGCCAAGGAGTTCGTCCTCAATCCGTACGACGACGAAGCCCTTCCCGAAAAGAAGGACGAGGAGATCGAGTTGGCCGATGGTTCGACGTGGACCTACCCCGTCAGCCAGGGTGTAATCTCGCTCCAGACGACGCGTGATACGGGCTATCAGGCATATATCCAGGTTCAGAATGAGTTGACCCGCGCCTTCAACGAGATTCGCGACGAGGTGGCCGAAAAGAAGTTCGGCGACAAGTTCGAGGACCTCGTGAAGGAGAATCGTGATGCAGTAACCAAGGCTATTCCTCTGAAGATTTCGGAGGCTGAGCCGCGTAACATTAAGAAGTAAGGATTATGGCAGTAATGAAGAAAAAGGGCAAGAAAGAGTTGCCCGCAATTTCGACCTCGTCGCTTCCCGACGTTATCTATATGATCCTCTTCTTCTTTATGGTATCGACCTCGATGCGCGATCAGGAGCTGTTGGTACGCTATAAGTTGCCCGATGCAACCGAGGTGCAGAAGCTGGAGAAGAAATCGCTGGTGAGCTACATCCACATTGGTCAGCCTTCGCTCTCGATGCAGGCCAAGTTCGGTACGGCTCCCCGTATTCAGCTCAACGATTCGTACAAGACCACCAAGGATATCCTTGATTTCGTAGCTGCCGAGCGCGACAAGCTCAATGAGGTTGACCGTGCCGCTATGACCATCTGCCTGAAGGCCGATGGCGCTACGAAGATGGGTATCGTAACCGATGTAAAGCAGGAGCTTCGTCGTGCAAACGCACTGAAGATCAACTACGCTGCATCGAAGTCGCTCGGCTACTATTAGTAGTTCGTGCGAGATACTCTCGCAAAAAAGGCCTCCGAATTTCGGGGGCCTTTTTTTGGTGTGTGGGTGGGGAAAGAAAACCAGCGAACCGAGAACTAAAACAGCTCCAACTGCTCGGTGCCGTGGTTGAACGTAAGGCGATGGTGGGGCGAAAGACCGAACTCACGTATGGCCGCCCGATGGTCACGGGTCGGATAGCCCTTATTTTTGCGCCAATTGTAGTGGGGATACTCCTCGGCAATACGGTACATATACTCGTCACGGTGGGTCTTGGCCAACACCGAGGCGGCGGCAATGTTGGCAAAGTGACCGTCGCCCTTCACAAAGCAGGCGTAGGGAATCTCGAGCGTCGTGCGGAAGCGGTTGCCGTCGATGGCCAGGAACTGCGGAGCGGGATTGAGCCGTGCAGCAGCCAACGACATCCCCTCGAACGAGGCGTTGAGGATGTTGATCTCGTCGATGCGCTCGGGCGAGACGGCCTCCACGGCCCAGGCGACAGCCTCCCGTTCGATGATGGGGCGCAGCAGGTCACGCTGCCGCTCGGTGAGCTGCTTCGAGTCGTTGAGCAGCGGATGCGAAAAGTCGGGTGGCAGGATGACGGCAGCCGCAAAGACCGGCCCGGCCAGACAACCACGTCCCGCCTCGTCACACCCCGCCTCCAAGAGGTCGTATTGACTGCAAAGTTCCAACATCTGATGTGGGTTTATTGGTTTTGGTTGTAAAGTTACAAATTATTGCGTAATTTTGTTGCATCCAAAAGCCAATTCCGATGCGATTCAACGTTAGCCGCCAACCCATTGTCCCCGCCTTTCTGACGCTCGTGCTGCTTGCCGTTTTGGCAATGTGCAACACGACAACGGGCGTGGTGATGCCCCACACGCCGTGGAGCGAAGGGGTCGAGGTCGGCTCGATGTGGTATTGGCTGCTTGGCTTTCAGGCGGCCCACCCCACCTGGTCACATCTGATTGGAGGCTTTTTGATGATCTTCTCGGGTATGACCCTCGGGCGACTCTCGATTGTCTATCGCATCTACGGTACCCGCACCTGCATCCCCATCCCCCTCTACGGCATTGCGGTGCTGGGGGTGGCCACAAGCGACTTCTACCTCCCGGCGCTGGTCGCCTCGACGCTGCTGACCCTCTCGCTCAAGAACTTCTGCTACAGCCAGCGCAACGGGTATAGTTTCGACCGCCTTTTTAGAGGGGGTATGTTCCTCTCGCTGCTGATTTTGGTGGCCCCGGTTACCTTTCCGCTGATGGTGATGTTCATCCTCTCGATGGCCCTCTTCCGCAACACCACGCGCGAGATGTTGGTCGCCCTGACGGGCTTCCTGCTCCCCGTTTTTGCGCTCTGCTACCTGAATTGGGCCCTGGGAGGTATCTTCTATGCGCCGCTCATTGAGATCTACCACGAGGCCATCCACGAGGCCTTCTGGCTCTTGATGCCGCTGAAGTTTTTGGACGAAGGGTATCGGGTTTTGGGAGTCACGCTCATCGTGCTCATCGTGCTCGACCTGATTGCCCTGCTCTTCTTCCGCCGCAACAGCTACGCCCTGCCTGCCCCCGCACGACGGGTGCTCTATATGGCCTCGCACCTCTTCGGCCTTACGGTGCTGCTCTACCTCTTCCCCGTGTCGGATCCCGCCTGGTTGCAAGCGCTGGTGGCTGTCCCCTCGGCCCTGCTGCTCGGTGCGCTCTTTATCCGCCTGCGCCACCAGGTTGCCCAACTGCTCTACCCCATTCTGCTGCTTGCAGCCATCGTTGCGCTCTACCTCTAACGAAGAGCAAAACTCAGCCTCTACAAGACCCTATTGTCTTCCAAAAGGGCTTAAATAAGACTTACATAGGTGATATTGTTGATTTATGCTTTTAATTTACAATTTATTATTGTACATTTGAAGTGCTTATTTAGTCACACAAATTCACCGATCAATGGAAAACAGGAACAGAGAGCCTGCGATGCAGGCCGAAGAGCCGATGATTGTGAAGCGTATCGAGAAGTCACATCACGGCATCGAAACCCTCACGTTGGCTCGATGTGCCGTAGCCTATGTGCTGCGGGGCACACAGTACATCTATGAAGGCGACCGTCGTCGGGCCGTAGGACGCGGCGAGGTGGTCTATTTCGGCATAGGACGCCACTATGTCGAGAGCTTCCCCGAAGGGGCACAACCCTTCGAGCAGCTACTCTTCTACTACACGCCGCAGGACTTAGGTCGGGTAATGCGCCACCTGAGTGTGACCTATCGGATGTCGATTTCGAACAACCACACCTGCGAGCGTTGCCGCAATGGTGCGCATGTCATCGCCGAGGCACGACCTACGCTGCGCAGCTTCTTTCAGAATGCCAACATTTATATGCGGGAGCACGACTCGCAACGTGACGAGACGGCCGAAAACATCAAGCTCACCGAGTTGGTCTATCTGATCTGTACCGAGGGCGAGGGGTGCCTGAAGAGTCGGCTGTTGCAGTCGGTCGATATGGCTCGCGAGAATTTCGAGCAGGTCATCTACGACCACATCTTCAAGCCCGTTTCGATTGAGGAGCTGGCCTCGAAGACCAACCGCTCGCTCACCTCGTTCAAGAAGGAGTTTCGACGCCATTTCGACATTCCGCCCCACAAGTGGTTTGTGCGTCAAAGGCTCGTACATTCGCGTCTGCTGCTGATTTCGACCTCAAAATCGATTGCCGAGATCGGAAACGAGTGCACCTTCCCCAACACGTCGCATTTCATCAAACTATTCAAGCGAGCCTATCGAATGACGCCCGCCGCCTATCGTGTCACAATGGCGCAACAGGCCGAAAATGAGCAACTAACGTCGATTGCAGGTTGATGAATGGAGCAGGATGGAGATATTAAAATAATTACAAAATAGCTGATATTAAAAAATTTTTAATTACAAATTATTAGCTAAGATGCCCCTTTGAATAAAAAAATATCATAATTTGCTTGGTGGGTAACATTTTTTAGATTATCTTTGTTCTACAAAAGTGGGGTTCCCCACACTCATTAACCTAACTAACCTAACCAAGGGGCCCCGACTGTGAAGTCCGGGCCCCTTCTCTGTTGTGGTCCTAATCACCGGTGGGGGTTGTCCGACAGGAATGCTAATCACCGATGTGCTGTGTCCAACAAGGGTGCTAATTACCCATTCCGTTTAGAACGAAACACCCACTCGAAAACCGACATCCATCAATCCATCGACATCGTAGTTCAACACGCCGCCGCTATTGGTGGCATAACTCATAAAGACCGCCACGTGGAAGCCGAAGCGCAGGTCGGGACGGGGAAATATCGAGATACCCGCCTCGGGTTGGAGGTAGAAGCCCCAGGTCTCGTCGTACTGCTTATAGATGTAGTAATAGGAGGAGATTTGGGCATACGAAGCGCCGAGTTTCAACCCCACATAGGGCTGCACAACCCGCTCCTTCATCCAGTTGTAACGACCCGCCACACCAAACGGCAGTTGGAAGATGGCGTGCTTCTGGCTGGTGGTGAGAGCGCTACCGTCCGAGAGGGCAAGGGTCTGACGGGGCAGCTTTTCGAAGTTGGTCTGGAAATTGACAAAGCCACCGATGGTGATCGCCTCGGTGAGGAAATAACCACCCTCAAAATTCATCCCCCAGCCCGAGAAGTTGTCGGCAAAGTCGTTCGAGATGGGCATCGCCAGCTGCCAATCGACGTTGAAATAGGCATCCGGAAGGACCTGCGCACGGGTCTTGGATGGCAGCGCAAGGGAAAACACCGAGAGGGAACAAAAGAGCGCAATGCGAAAGTATAGTTTTCTCATAATCAAGCAGTTTTAATTATTTTTTCAGATAGGGAGACTGCACAAAGGCTTGCTCAATGGCCTCGACCGAAGCGTCGATGTCTATGGCATTTTTTCCGTCGAGCAGCCCACTCAAAAAGACATTCCACACCACAGGCAATTTGTTGTCGGTGCGGCCCGACTCATTCAGATCGACCATCTCGATCATCAGCGAGCCGGTCGTCTGGCTGTAGTAGGTCACGAAGGGATAGTACCAACCACCCCACCACGAGCCCCAGTAGCTCGGTGCCCAATAATAAGGATAATAGCCCCACCAATAGGGGTCGTTGTAGCCGGCAAAATAGGAGGTCTGCTCGACATAGCTGAGCTGCAAACCCGCATCTGCGGTGCGACGCTCAACGTTTGTAAGACGCTCATAGCCAAGCTCATTGAGCGACGCTGCCACGGTGTTGATGAGCGACAGGGCATCGGCATCGCTCCAATACTTCGAGACCTTCTCCCCCTCATCATCGACGGCGTTTGCCCCAATCAGAAGGATGCTGTCGGGAAGGTAGTAGGTCGTGATGGCTTGGAAGTCGGCCTTGGTGTCGTGGGCCGTGTAAACCAGATACTCGCTCCTGAGCGAGGAGGTCGAAGGCTCTTTCTGGCAGCTCCCGAGCCCCACCACGAGCGCCGAGAGCAAAAAGACGAGAATGTGTTTCGCTTTCATAGCTGTACGAATTAGTTCAACAGCCCACCGAGCAAAACAAATGCCACAAAAAAAGCGACCCATAAGGCCGCTTGCGAGGGTATGAAAAAGGGAAGGACTACTCGGTGCGGGTAATCTTGAAGAGCTTGCGCTCGCCCTCGTAGCACTTCTCGAAATCGAAACGACCCCATTGGGTGGCCTGCAAACGACAACGAGCGTTGTGAAAGGCGGTGTAATCGGTATCGACCAACTCGAAATAACGGGTCTCGCCCCGCTTGAAACTGCGCAACGTCTCGGTGTAACTCTTGACGGTCAAAATGCGCGAAATTTTCACCTGTTCCATCCTGATTGTATTTTATAGTTTACTGATTTTCAACCTCCTGCCAAACTGCATCCAATTATCAATCTATTATCAATCTATTATTGTTGATAATAGATTGATAATACAAAGATATATCATTCGTAGGGAATTTGCAAATCGAATGGGGGTGGATATGGGGGACAAAACGGAGGACGAAGGGGAAAATAATGCAGCATCGGGCTTGATGTTGGGTCGCAGCGTGTTGTGGTTTTCAAAAAAGTTGCTAACTTTGTAGTGTCGTGCGGTTTGTCCGCTCGGCAAGACATATTTGTTGATGAAAGTGTAATCGCTTTTATCCTTGAATGGAAATCTGGAAAATTTCAATTGAGCAAGGATAGCAATCACACTCGTCACTCTGTATTGGTAACGACTATGGCGGCATTCTTGCCCCATACTCCAATACGAGTGTGGGGTATTGTTTATTTGCTCAAGGGTTTTCCAGAACCTCCATTCAGATAGACGATTCGACTCCACACTTTCTTTTTACCCAAACGCCGCACCGGGGTCGCTACGGCAACAAATAGGACAACCTATGAAAAGACTTCTAACCTTGTTTGCGGCAATCTCGATGCTCTTTGTCGCAGGTTGTGGTGGGGATGATTACGACGACACCGCCATTCGCAACGAAATCACCGATTTGGCCAATCGTGTGGCCAAACTCGAGCAACTCTGCCAACAGATGAACACCAACATCTCGTCGTTGCAGACCATTGTCAATGCCTTGCAGCAAAACGATTTTATCACGGCTGTTGTTCCCGTAACGCAGGGCGGAAAGGTTATTGGCTACACCATCACCTTCTCGCGCAGTGGTGCAATCACGATTTATCACGGCACCGACGGCGCTGACGGTAAGGATGGCAAGGATGGTTCGACGCCGCAGGTAAGCGTAAAGAAAGACACCGATGGTATCTATTATTGGACACTCAATGGCGAATGGCTCACCGATGAGGCGGGTAATAAAATTCAGGCAGAGGGCAAAGATGGTGCTGATGGGTCAAATGGCAACGATGGCGCAGACGGCATCACTCCGCAACTGAAAATCGAGGAGAACTATTGGTATATCTCCTACGATAATGGTGCAACCTGGACGCAACTCGGAAAGGCCGTAGGTGAAGACGGCGCAGATGGTAGTGACGGCTCGGATGGTAAAGACGGTATGGATGGCGAAGATGGCGACAGCATCTTCGCGGGGGTATCGCAGGACGATGAGTTTGTCTATTTCCACCTTTCGGACGGCACGATGATTACCCTCCCGAAGCACGACAAGGAGAATATCCAATTCGAGGACCTGAATGTAAAGGTTATTTGCTGCAAGAATTGGGACACGAACAACGATGGCGAACTTTCGTACGATGAGGCAGCTGCCGTAACGGATATTGGGTATACGTTCAGTAATAATAAGGAAATTATTGCTTATAATGAACTTAAGTATTTTACAGGGCTATCATCCGTTTATTTTGGTAATTGCGAGAAATTGTGGAAAATAGCCTTGCCCGAAGGAATTACAACTATCCCAAGACAAGCATTTTACGCTTGTTACACATTGTCTAAAATAAATATCCCCAATAGTGTAACTACTATTGATGCGGACGCTTTTAGATACACCACTTGTTTGGAAAAAGTCGTATTAGGAGAAAATGTTAATTCAATTGATAGCTCTGCTTTTTCAACGTCTCTTGGTAACAATAGCTTCCGACCGCTTACGGTATACATCAAAGCCCAAACACCACCTAAAGTGATTTACACACAAACAACAGGCACTCCTGCCTCATTTTATGCTTCTTCGAATAGCAATGCACCAATTCTTACTATTTATGTTCCAGAAGATGCGTATGAAACATATACAAGCTACACGAATGGAAAGGTGAATACGCTATGTGTCGAGAATTGGTATTACATAGCTAAGCAAACCAAATGTGAAATATTACCATACGATTTTGAGGAAGATCCTCATAACATTAACTAAACAATAGCTTACTATGTTCGCTAAAGGGAGAACAAATATGCAGGTGATGATAGATGACCGTGCAGAGATTCTACAACGGACTTTGAGAGAGATACCGCAATTTATAGAACTGATATTCAAGAATATCGATGCCGAGATAAAAGAGGTAGCTCTTGCTGAATCAGGTGAAGATCCCGAAATGAAGCTTAGTATTCAACAATCATTGAATGAAATGTATCATTGTGATGATAGATTGTTCATGATTGAACTCATCAACAAAGCAATTGTTGTTATGACAGATAGTTATTGCGAATCTACATTAAAGGAGATTGCCGCAGTTAAGAAAATAAAAAGTCGGAAACAAAGAGGAAATACAGATATAGAACGGTTGTTAAGTAGGTTTATTGTTGAACCCCAAAGTGCAGAGGCAGCTTTTCTTGACAAGTATTGGCCGGACTTTGTAGAGTTCCACGATTCTCGCAATAACATTGTACACGAAAACAAAGTAAAAAAGGAGTATGTACTTAATACGGAGTATATAGCCAAAAACATCGAAAGCGTTAGAAACTTACTTCGTGCCGTTGAAGCTCTTACCCTTCACAAGTAAAAACCGACTATTTTCTGCGTGGGTTACATTTTTGTAACCCACGTTTTTTTGTGTATATTACTGTGCTTTAGTATTGCTCTCTGATTATCGATGATATATCAATCTATTATCATTGATAATGTTTTTGAGGGCGTTAAAGTGTTGGTGTATAGTTGGTTGTGGATGATAGAGTCGTTCGATTTTTGTGGGTTACATTTTTGTAACCCACGTTTTTTGCACCTACCACCCAACTTATGGCCGACTTCCCACATTATCAATGATATATCAATCTATTATCAATGATAATAGATTGATAATAGGGATTAAAGAGGGAAGATGTTGGTATTAAATGATTTGCGATTGGGAGGGGTGAGAAAAATGAGGGTTACAAGAGTCGTTCGAAGGCGACCAGGTGGCGGCTTTCGAAGTAAATAATTCCGCAGCGTTGAAAGCCCAGCTTAATGAGCAATCGTTGCATCGTGTGGTTATCGGCATGGGTATCGACCCGAAAACTCGCCGTGCGGCCCTGCGCCAAATGGATGGTCTGCTCCATAAAGGCTCGGCCACAGCCTCGGCCGACAGCCTCGTCAGCCACGCAAAGGCGGTGGACCACCACATAATCTTCGGTCGAGGTAAGCCACTCACCCTCAATGGATTTATAGGCCTCTTCGCCCGTGAAAATCACCGCTCCGTAGGCCACCACCTCCTCCGCTTCGAGCACATAGCCGAGGCCCTCCCGCAGGTCCTCTTCGATGCGTGGGCGATTGGGGTAGCCGTGTTGCCATTGGTCAATGCCCAGTGCCCCGAGGCGGCGGATGGCTGCGTCGAGGATGGTCAGAATGCGGGGCAGATCGGCAGGGGTGGCTTGACGGAATATCATCGGTGCGAAGGGGGTAAAAAAAGGGGGCAACGCCCCCTCGTTTAGCTCGTTTCGGAAGGCCTATCTATACTTATGCGATATCAGATTCATAAACTCCTCACGGGTGCGGTGGTCCTTGAGGAAGATGCCCGTGAAGGCCGAGGTGGTCGTGGCCGATTGTTGGCTCTCGACACCGCGCATCTGCATACACATATGGCTGCCCTCGATCACCACAGCAACACCCAGCGGATCCAAGGCCTCCTGGATGCAGTCACGAATCTGCACCGTCAGTCGCTCCTGCACCTGCAAACGGCGGGCGAAGCACTCCACCACACGGGCAATCTTCGAGAGGCCCGTGATGCGGCCATTGGGGATGTAGGCCACGTGGGCCTTGCCGTAGAAGGGCAAGACGTGGTGCTCACACATCGAGTAGAACTCGATATCCTTCACAAGCACCATCTGCTTATACTTCTCGTTGAACATCGCCGAGCGCAGGATCTCCAGCGGGTCCTGATCGTAGCCCTGCGTCAAAAAGCACATCGCCTTGGCCATTCGTTCGGGGGTCTTCAGCAACCCCTCACGGGTGGGATCCTCGCCCAGAAGGCGCAGCACCTCGGTGTAGTGCTCCTTGAGTTTTTCGATGGTCTCGGGATCGTAAATCTCCTGCTTCTTATAGTTCTCCATACTCACTTTCGACTAAAGTTGCTTCTCGTGCAAATAGGCAACCAACTTTCGGACGGCACGACCTCGGTGCGAGATGGCATTCTTCTCATCGCCACTCATCTCGGCAAAGGTGCAGTCGTAGCCCTCGGGGACAAAGAGTGGGTCGTAGCCAAAACCCTCCGAGCCGCTCTCGTGGCCGATGATGTGCCCCTCGACAATCCCCTCGAAGAGGCGCTCCTCGCCCCCCTCAATGAGGCAGATGGCCGTGCGGAAGCGGGCTCGGCGGTTGGTCTCCCCCTCCAGATTTTTCAACAGGAGGCGGTTGTTGGCCGCAAAGTCGTGGCCATCGGTGGCGTAGCGGGCCGAGTGGACACCCGGTGCTCCGTTCAACGCCTCAACCTCCAGCCCCGTATCGTCGGCAAAGCAGTCCAGACCGGTGCGCTCGTAGAGGTAGCGGGCCTTCTGGCGGGCATTGCCCTCCAGCGTCTCGGCCGTCTCGGGAATCTCCTCCTCCACGCCGCACATTCGGGGGGTAACCAACTCGAACGAAGGGCCTAAAACTGCCTGTACCTCGCTGAGTTTGTGTGCGTTATTGGTTGCAAAAATCAGTTTCATTACTTTCCAATCTCCATTTTTTCGAGGCGGGCATCCAGCGCCATCTTGTCGATGATGGTCTTCACCAGGCGGTCCATCTCGCCCCCCTCGGTATAGTCGGCCGGGCAGACGTGGTTCACACGGTTGTCGTGAATCAGGTTGGCCATATCACGGCGCACACCACGCTGCTCGGGGTTATAGACGGCAATCGAGTGGCCGCCAAAGTTCTTCACCAGACGCATACAGGGGATGTCGGTCGTACCGTCGCCCACATAGATCATATGCTTGAAGGGTACGGGTCGCTCGTCCTCGGGAATGTAGCGATTCACGAGGGTCGAATCATAGACCGACTCCACACCTTTGTTGATTTTGAAGATGAACTGCGTCTTGTTGGTGTAGTTCACCGCCACAGCGGGCCAATAGGCCACGCCATCCACATCGTAGAGGAACGAGCAGGCGTAGATCTTGCGGAACTCGTGGGCAATCTCCGTGCCCTCGATGATCTCGGTAAGGCCCGACGAGTTGATGTAGTGCAGGATGCGGATGCCCTGCGCCTCGCCGTAGGCGTTGATTCGCGAAAACCACTCCTTCACGCCCGGGTAGAGCGTCACCTTGCGGCCCGACTCACGGAAGGCTTCACGCTTGAGCGACAGCCCCTTCGACTTGGCCTCCTGAATCATTCGGGCCATATAGGTCAGCACGCCGTCGGCATCCTGCTCCTCGGCCAATGAGTTGGCTTCGGACCAGAACTCCTTGTTGCTCTTGCCTACGGCCGGAATGAAGTCGTACTCCTGCATATTGCCGGGAGCCAACGTGCCGTCGAAGTCGTAGATCAGGGCGATGGTAAATGCGGGGGTCTCCATAGGCTATTTGTTGGCCTTCTCCACGTAATCGAGGTCGATGGGACGGCGGAATACCTCCTGCAACGAGATGTTGGTCTCGGTGGCAGCAATGCCCTGGATACGCAGCACACGGTCGAAGATGGTGCGCATCAGGTGCTCGTTGTCCACGCAGTAGAGCTTCACCAAGATGTTACCCTTGCCCGACACGAAGTGAGCCTCGACAATCTCGGGCACCTTCTGCAACTCATCGATGGTCTCCTGCAGCTGCTGGGGATCCTTCAGGGTGATGGTGATGTGGGCGCAGACATCGAAGCCGAGGGTTTTGGGCTCGACAACCATATTGCTGCCCTGAATCACACCGGCATCCGTGAGCTTGTGGATGCGCTGGTGGATGGCGGCACCCGAGATGCCGCACTCACGGGCAATCTCGAGGAAGGGCATACGGGCATTCTTGATCAAAAACTTCAAGATTTTGCGGTCGATAGCGTCCAAAATAATGGTTTTCATTGTTCTATAAGGGTTAAAAGTGGATTGGTATTTGATTGCTTATTTGATGACACCCAGCTCGCGGCCCACCTTCACGAAGGCCTCGATGCAACGATCCAACTGCTCGGTGGTGTGGCCTGCCGAGACCTGCACACGGATGCGGGCCTGTCCCTTCGGTACTACGGGATAGTAGAAGCCGGTCACAAATACACCCTCCTCCTGCAGTTTGGCAGCCATCTCCTGCGAGAGCTTGGCATCGTAGAGCATCACGGCGCAGATGGCCGAGACGGTGGGTTTGATGTCGAAGCCCGCAGCCATCATCTTGGTGCGGAAGTGCTCCACATTCTTCACCAGACGGTCGTGCAGCTCGTCGCTCTCCTCCAGCATCTTGAACATCTCGATACCGGCACCCACCACGGCGGGGGGCAGCGAGTTCGAGAAGAGGTAGGGACGCGAACGCTGACGCAGCAGGTCGATAATCTCCTTGCGGCCCGTCGTGAAGCCACCCACGGCACCACCAAAGGCCTTGCCGAGCGTACCGGTCAGAATCTCCACCTTGCCACGCAGGTCGTACAGCTCCGTGATGCCTCGGCCCGTGCGACCCAGCACACCTGCCGAGTGGCACTCATCGACCATCACCATCGCATCGTACTTCTCGGCCAGCTCGACAATTTTATCGAGCGGGGCGGCGTTGCCGTCCATCGAGAAGACACCGTCGGTGCAGATGATGCGGAAACGCTGCGCCTGGGCCTTCTTCAGGCACTCCTCCAACTCGGCCATATCGGCGTTGGCATAGCGATAGCGCACGGCCTTGCACAGACGCACACCGTCGATGATCGAAGCGTGGTTCAGCGCATCCGAGATGATGGCATCCTCCTCGGTAAAGAGGGGCTCGAACACACCGCCGTTGGCATCGAAGCAGGCAGCGTAGAGGATCGTATCCTCGGTGCCGAAGTAGTCCGAAATGGCCTTCTCCAACTGCTTGTGCATATCCTGACAACCGCAGATGAAACGCACCGACGACATACCGTAACCACGCTCATCCATAGCACGTTTTGCCGCCTCGATGAGGCGCTTGTTGTCCGACAGACCGAGGTAGTTGTTGGCGCAGAAATTGAGCACCGAACGGCCTGCAACCTCGATTTCGGCACGTTGGGGCGAGCAGATTACACGCTCGGTTTTGTAGAGACCTGCCTCACGAATCTCGTCGAGAGTTTTCTGCAGGTGGGCTTGCATTTTGCTATACATAGTTTCAGTTTTTTGGTTCGGTCGAAAAAAATTGGGGTAATTTATCGAACAAAAGTAGCAATTTATTTTGAAAAAATACTATCTTTGTGACAAAATGTAACCGAAAAAGTATGAAAAAGCATTGTGTACTTGTAAGTGGTGGTGCGGGATACATTGGCTCGCACACGGCCGTAGAGCTTATCGAGGCGGGCTACGACGTAGTTATTGCCGATAATTTGTCCAATTCCGACTTCGGTGCGGTGGAGGGTGTTCGCAAAATTACGGGCATCGAAGTTCCCTTTGTCGAGGTCGATTGCTGCGACCGCGAGGCACTCAAGAGCCGTCTGTTCGAGCAGTACGAGTTCGACTCGGTCATCCACTTTGCCGCCTTCAAGGCGGTGGGCGAGTCGGTGCAGAAGCCGCTGGAGTACTACCGCAACAACCTCACCTCGCTGATGAACATCTTGGAGTTGATGCGTGAGTTCAACCGCCCCAACATTGTCTTCTCGTCGTCGTGCACAGTCTATGGAGAGCCTGACAAACAGCCCGTTACGGAGCGCACGCCCCGCAAGCCGGCCACCTCGCCCTATGGCAACACGAAGACGATGTGCGAGGATATCCTGCGTGATACGGTGCGTGCCACCCCGTCGCTCAAGGGTATCGCCCTGCGCTACTTCAACCCCATCGGTGCCCACCCCTCGGCGCTGATTGGCGAGCTGCCCCGCGGTGTGCCGCAGAACCTGGTTCCCTTCGTGACGCAGACCGCCGCCGGTATTCGTGAGTGTCTGTCGGTCTTCGGCAACGACTACCCCACCCCCGACGGCTCGAACATTCGCGACTATATCGACGTGGTGGATCTGGCTCGTGCCCACGTGGTGGCCATCACCCGTATGATCGAGGGCAAGAACAAGGAGAGCTACGAGGTCTTCAATGTCGGCACGGGCAACGGTGTCTCGGTGTTGGAGCTGGTGCGCCGCTTCGAGGAGGCCAACAATCTGAAACTCAACTACAAGATTGCCGACCGTCGTGAGGGCGACATCATCGCCATCTGGGCCGACCCCACGTTGGCAAACGAGGAGCTGGGCTGGCACGCCACCCGCAACCTCGACGACACGCTCCGCTCGGCCTGGGCCTGGGAGAAACACGTGCGAGGCATTGAATAAATTCAAAATGTAGAATTCAAAATTCAAAATGAAAAGCGTGACCATACGGCCACGCTTTTTTTATGATAATAGGTAAAAACTACTTTCGGAGTTTGCGTTCTACCAACAACTCAATAATCAGAAACAACGCTCCTCCGAGTATCATACCGCCCACAAGCATTATTTCCGGCGTATCGCCAAAGGGACCTTCGGGTAGTTGTCCGATCCAATACGACTGCAAAAAGCCGATACCGACACCCAACAGCACACTGGCGATACGCATCAGCCACCACATGGTCTGCTTCAGATAATCCTCTTGCGGTGCAGCCTTGCCCAGATACTCCACCAACTCCTGCCCCTCCAGTTTCTGCATCGCCTGCAAACGCTCGTAACGGGTCAGCGACATTTCGACAATTTTATAAATCGCCACAGCAATGGCGATAATAATTAACAAATTCCACATAACGGTTTTTAATTTAAGGTTTTACTTTTGCTTTCCAAAGGGTTGCACAACCGGTTTTGCATTCACTTCGTTAGACAACTCCTCCCGAAAAAGGTTACAGGTTTTCAAATGCAAAATTTAGAATTAGGGTTTGAGTCCGCTTCGTTAATCTCTTTAATTGCTCTAAACTCCTTAAAATCATTCATTTCATTTTGAATTTTGCATTCTAAATTTTGAATTTCTACTCCGGGATGTCCCATTTTTTACACAACCAGCGTTGCAACTCGTAGAGCAGGTAGAAGCCCACGAGAAGCATCGAGGCCATCTCGTCACGGGGTGTGACAACCGCCTGCGAGGCGTGTACCATCGTATAGGCTCCGAGGGCCAGCAGCGCCACAATCGCCACCACCACGGGGGCGAAGAAGAGGCGGCGTTCACGGCGGAGCATCCGCTCCTGCTCACGCCTTACCTTGCGCATAATATTCTCGGTCATAAAGGCCGGCTCGTAGGGTTGGGGGCGAGACTGCACCACACGGCGCAAAGTGCTGTCGCTTATTGTTTTTCGGTTATCCATACTCCTAATTTTTTGCGGATTCGGTGCAGGCGCACCTTCGTATTACTTTCGGTGAGTGAGAGGATTTCGCCACACTCGCTCAAGGGGCGATTTTCGTAGTAGTGGAGCTGTATCAAAGCCCGCTCGTCGGGGTCGAGGCGGTCGAGAGCCCTCCGGAGGGCCTGCTCCTGCGCCTCGCTCAACTCCGTCAGCTCGCCCTCATCCGAAAGCTCGGGCAGGCGCTCCGCACGGCTGAAGTCGAAGAGCGCAAAGCGGCGTTGTCGGCGTCTGACGGCCGTGAGTGCCGTGTTGCAGGCGATGCGGTAGAGCCAGGTAGAGAACGAACTGCGAAACGAGAAGGTCGAGAGGTTGGTGTATGCCTTGAGAAAGATATCCTGCGTCAGCTCCTCGGCCTCCTCCCGTTGTCCCACAATGCCGACTACAAGGGCAAAAATCGGGCGGCTGTACCGCTCGACCAAGGGGGCAAAGGCCTCAGTGTCGCCCTCCCGTACTTTTTGAATCAATCGCTGCTCGTCGTGGTGTGTCATCTATCGGATTAGACCACCCAATGGCCGTTTGGTTACAAAATTAGCAAAAATAAAGAGGAAAGAGCGAAGAGCGAAGAGGAAAGTGTTGAAAGGCCGAAGGGCGATAAGGGCGATTAAAGGAAACTAA
>CALAQA010000071.1:0-3351 GCA_937889065.1 uncultured Alistipes sp. | reverse complement strand
TGGGGGATTATCCCCTAAATCCGCCGCCTCGAGTGGGGGACTTTTGTCGCTAACGCTCCGAAAGTGGAGCTAACAACCAAGTCGGGCTTACTTTGTTAATGTTATTTTACCGTTGTCGCTATTTAGGCTTCCCGTAAAATTGTATAAAAAGAGGGATTTTTAGGCTTGCGAAGCTGCATAATGCGGAGCATACTTTAGCGTATGTGAGCAATTAGGCAGCAAGCGTAACGCAGAAATCACCTTTTTAGGCAATTTTACTATTTCTCTCTACCCATCAGGTTCTCGGCAAACTCCTTCAGATAAACGGTGCGCTCCTCGGGAATCTCCAATGTAGAGAGTATCGACAAGGCACGGTCGAAGCGAGTGGTAATCTGCTGGTTAATCATTCGTGGCACATCGTAGCGGTCGTAAACCTCCTTCACGCGGGCAATCTTCTCCTGGGGCGAGAGTTTATCGTCAAGGTGAGTGTGACGCAACCCCTCACGATCCTCCTCCGTAGCACGGCTCATAGCGTTGAGCATAAGGCAGGTCTTCTTGCCCTCGAGGATATCGCCTCCAATCTTCTTGCCGAGCTCCTCCTCGCGGCCATAGCTATCCAGAAGATCGTCCTGAAGCTGGAACGCGAGGCCCAACTCCAGCGCATAGCGGTAGATCTTGCGGCTGTCGGCATCGGACGCACCGCCCAGAACAGCTCCGATAGCGGCGGCACCGGCCAGCAGAACGGAGGTCTTAAGCTCGATCATATTCATATACTCGACAACCGAGACCTTCTGTCGCGTCTCGAAGTCCATATCGTACTGCTGTCCCTCGCACACCTGCAAAGCGGTGGTGGTGAAGATCTCCATAACGCGCGGCAACAGGTGGGCAGGTACTTGGCTCAGCAGGCGGTATGAGTAGATCATCATAGCATCGCCCGAGAGGATGGCCACGTTATCGCCCCACTCGGCCGCCACCGAGGGCTTGCCGCGACGCACCGAGGCGTTGTCCATAATATCGTCGTGCAGCAGCGTGAAGTTGTGGAACATCTCCACAGCGGCTGCCGCCGGCAGTGCGTCCTGCGCATTCCCGCCAAAGGCCTCGCACGAGAGCATCACGAGCGTGGGACGGATGCGTTTGCCACCTCCCGACATCGAGTAGATGATTGGAGCATAGAGGTATTGGGGTTCGCTGGGCAGCTCGATCTGCGCCAAATAATTCTCCAGCAGGAGCAAGATTTCTTCGTTATTTCTCATCCTTGACGACACTTTTTTACACTTGATGCCCCAAAATTAAGAAAAAGTTTGAAGAAAAAGAATTTTATACTTAACTTTGACACATACAAACTTAAAGACAAACTTGATAATTAAAAACCTAAACTACCAAAACTATGAAAAAATTGGCAATGGGTATCGACATCGGCGGAACCAACACCGCGTTCGGTCTGGTCGATGAGGAGGGTACCGTATTCTGTGAGTCAGTAATCTCTACCGAGAAGTACAAGAAGTTCGACGACTATGAGACTTACGTTCAGACTCTGTGCGAGGCTATGCACGCTCTGATTGACAGCGTATCGTTTGAGTTTGAGCTTGTCGGTATCGGTATCGGCGCGCCCAACGCAAACTATCATACCGGAATGATCGAGGCTCCCGCTAACCTGTGGAAGTTCCGCGACGACGAGCCCAATCCCGATGAGTCACGCCGTATGTTCCACTTCGTGGACGACATCAAGGTTTCATTCCCCGGTGTAGAGGTGGCTATTACGAACGACGCTAACGCAGCCGCTATCGGCGAGGGCGTATTCGGTAACGCTAAGGGTATGAAGGATTATGTAGTCATCACGCTCGGTACGGGCCTCGGCTCAGGTATCGTTAGCAACGGCGAGATGATCTACGGCCACGACGGTTTCGCAGGCGAGTATGGCCACGTTATGGTGGACAGCCGCACACACGGCCGCGAGTGCGGTTGCGGCCGCAAGGGTTGCTTGGAGGCTTACGCATCGGCTACGGGTATCAAGCGTACGGCTTTCGAGTTGATGGCTAAGATGAACAACGACAGCGACCTGCGCGAGATCCCCTTCTCGAAGTTCGAGGCTGTGATGCTCTCAACGGCTGCCGACAAGGGCGACGCTATCGCTCTGGAGGCATTCCGCTACACGGGTGAGGTTCTGGGTAAGTCATTGGCTGATCTGGTTGCTACCACATCGCCCGAGGCTATCATCCTCTTCGGCGGTCTGGCTAAGGCCGGCAAGTACATCTTCGAGCCTACGAAGTGGTACATGGAGGAGAACATGATGGGTACATTCAAGAACAAGGTTAAGCTGTTGCCTTCAGGTATCGAGGGTAAGAACGCTGCTATTCTGGGCTCATCGGCTCTGATTTGGCAGAAATTGATGTAATAACAGATTCGTCTAACGAGGTGATTTTGGCGTTTCGCTTGCCCTTAAAATCCCTCTCGTTATACAAATCTTATCACAACGGAGGCTGCCACGTTTTTGAGCTGGCAGCCTCCATTATATAAAGTTAGGTTAAAAAGAAATTAAACAAACCGACAATGAAGAAACTTATACTTTTTGCTCTTTTGGTTCTGCCCCTCGGCGTATGGGCACAGAGCGCAGCAGTAAAGAAGATTATGGAGATCTCGCGCGAGGATAACCGCGTGATGGAGCATCTCGACATTTTGTGTAACCGCTTCGGTGGCCGACTGGTCGGCTCGGCAGGTTTTGACAACTCTCAGGCTTGGATCGTTAAGCAGCTTCAGGATTGGGGCTTGGAGGTCGAGCTGGAGAAGGTTGGCGAGCTGCCCGTAGGTTTCAACCGCGGTGGCTGGTGGGGTCGCGCTATGGGCGAGTACAACGAGACACTCTACTTCACAACACCCTCATACACAGCAGGCACGAAGGGCCCGCAGCGTGGTCACGTAGTAATTGAGCCCCGCACGTGGGACGAATTCAACCGTATGAAGAGTACGCTCAAGGGTGCTTGGGTGTTGCTCAAGAGCAAGAGCACAGGCTGGCCTCTGGACCACGACGCTGCAGCCAAGGAGAAGCGTCACGCAGCAATCAAGGAGAACGAGGAGATTGCAAAGCAGAACCGCGAGGCTGGCGTGGATGGCAAGAAGCGTCCCCTGAACGAGATGCCCGCATTGCTCTATGACGAGATGGTGGAGGCAGGCGTTTTGGGATTCATTCAGCCCACATCGGTGCCCATCCGCACGCTCTACGACCGCAAGATGTTGCAGGAGAACACCACAACCTTCGAGCAGCTGCCCACCGTGCCCGACATCAAACTCGACGAGGCGCAGTTCGAGCGCATCTACAAGCTCGCACAGCAGCGCCGCTACGTTGAGTTGGAGTTCGACATCCGCAACTATTTC
>CALAQA010000070.1:0-29114 GCA_937889065.1 uncultured Alistipes sp. | reverse complement strand
CGCGACAACAGCTCGCTTACAACTTTTGAAGAGATTATCTTGTCTCCCATCGTGACGATAACGTTGCCTGCGAAACCTGTTTCGTTGAGAACGTCCAGCCCGCACTGTGCAGCGTGTCCCGTACCTTTCTGCTCGGCCTGGAACGCGTAGAGAACGCCTTTCTCTCCGTGCAGAGCGGACATTACGCTTTGGGCATGATGCCCTACGACAACGACGAAACGTTCAACTCCGCCTTCCCTCAGATTTTCGACTATACGACGGACCACGCTCTGACCAGCGCAATCAAATGCGACTTTGTTGATGGTCGCATTGCCCATTCTGGTTCCTTTGCCTGCACATAAAAGAATTGCTGCCGCTTTCATAGGAGAAAGTTTATCATATTTACCTGCAAATGGAAACATAATGCTTTTTCATGGGTTTTTGCCGGGGCAAAGCGAGAGTATATTTTTTTCCCGTTTCTCCTGATTCGAGAAGCTCGAACCCGAAGTCGTCAAACAAATTCCGGACGGGAGCGTTATTTCCGGAATCGATGAAAAGCGCGTTCAGCACAGAAACCCCGGATTCAGCCAATTCCCTTTCGACAAACTCTTGAGCGGCATATTCGATCGTCCTGCTCATCGCGCGGCAGCTCATGACCCAGTCTGCGATGAATCCGGTGTCGTCTTCAATCTGAACGTTTACGAATCCGATGACTCCATAGTCTCCGAAACTGTCTTCCGCCGAAAAAACGAAAAAGCGCCTGTTCGGATCGTCCAGGAACGAATCGAGCTCCTCTCGCGAATATCTGTTTGTCGTTACGTTGAACCTGTTAGTCTTCTGCGAAAGCTGAAAAACCCGCTCTAAATTCTCGCCGTCTAGTTTTCCCATTGAAAGCCTTATCTTGAGCTCGGAGAAATACTCTTCAAGAGAAACTCTGCCGGAAAGGATACCGCGCTCTTTTTCCTGCATGTACATTTCCGTCTTTTGCGAATCTTCTTTGGTCGCTTTCCCGAAGAAAAAATAATCGGACGCCTTAAACGGATACGAGGCGACAGTAACTTCAGGACATGATTTTCTCATTCTCGCGCGCTCGGAACTGTTATCATCGAAAAAAACGAAACTGTCGAGCGACAATTTGCTTTTCTGCGAGAAGGCCTTGAGATTATCTGCCTTGTCGTTCCAATTCGCGCAGATTTCGGCAAAGTCATCCTTCGAAAGCGCAAAGTCCTCCTTTTCGAAGAGTCTCTCGATATCGGACGGATCGTTCTTGGTAAGCCCCAGAAGCAGAACGCCTCTGTCCTTCAGAGCCTTCAGCTCTTCGAGAAACGCGTCATCCGGGACTATTTCTTCCAAAGGACATTCGTTGAGCGCCCCGGAATACAACGTGTAGTCGAAATCGACCGCGGCGACTTTTTTCGGAGAAAGCATCTTGCAAAATTCAACATGCGCAAGGTGCGACCACGGAATTTTCGCGAGCATCCACATCCGCTCGTCATAGAAAAGTTCCCCGTAGTCGCGGGCGATGCTTTTTATATCCGGAGCCAAAACCGAAGCCGCCGGGAAAAATCGCGTCAAGGAAGCCTTTGCCTTCCGGCAGGGCAGAAGCCGGGAGACCTCCTATGCCCGGGACTATGACAGGCTGGTGGAGCTGCTGCGCCACGAGCGGAAGCGACAAGAGGGTCATTATCAACGTGAAAACTATCTTTCGCATCACTTCTCGGTTTTACTTAACGGGCCCTCCTCGGCCGTGGGATTCTCCTCCACGGGTTTGGTCTCCTCGACAAAGTAGTAGGCCTTTTGATAGTCGTTTTCGTTCTGCTCGGCCTCGGGGGCAAACTTGGCAAACTTCACCAGGTCGGCATCCCGCAGAATGGCCGTGAGGTCCATACGGGCCTTATCGGGCAACTCCACCGAGCGCATTGCTGCGATAATCTCGTCCGAGGTCATCTCCATCGCACTTATGCCCCAACGACCATCGATGTAGGTACGCAAAATCTCGGTCAGGAGCGAGTAGTAGAGCTTGTGTTTGTTGTTCTGCCACAACTTCTGGTGGTGGAGTGCCTCCAGCGCCGCAATGGCGATGACGTGGGGCGGCTGGGGCGGAGCAGGCTTGAACAGATCGCCCAGGCGACGACCACGTGCCTTGAGGTAGCGGTCGAGGGCCACCAGCAGGGCCACCAAAACCACCAACGCCAACAGACCCCACAGCAGGTAGCTCTTGATCTCTGCCACCTTGAAGGGGAGGTTTTGCTGCGGTTTGAGGTCGAAAATCGACTGCGAGGTGGAGTCGATCTGGAAGGTGGCCACCTTCAGATAGACCGAATCGGCGGCGTAGAGGGTATCGACAATGTTCTTGTCGGCATAGACCACCCCCGCAGCACCCATATTGATGAGTCCCTCCTGGAAGGCGGCCAGGCGGTAGCGTTTGGCAATACGCAGGCGGCGGCCATCCCGCTTGAGGGTATCGACGGGCAGCTCCTCGACCAACTCCACCATTCCGTCTTTGGCGCTGAAGGTGGGGAAGTGGGTCGTCTGCACCAAATCCTTATCGATCTCGATGACATAGTCGAAACGGTCGCCAATGAAGATGCTGTCCGGCTCGACACGGGCCCGCACTACGGGCGTATCGGCCCAAAGCGACTGCATCAGGGGCAGCGCCAACAGCAGTAAGAGAAGTCGTTTCATCGTTGCTTGAAGAGTTTGATGAGTTCCGTAACATAGTCGCCCTCGGTCGTCACTTCGGCCGTGTCGATGCGGTTGTGCTTCAGAATCTGCAAGATGCGCTCGCTGCGGGCATTCCACAGCTCGGCGTAGCCCTCACGCACACGGCGCGACGAGCTGTCCAACAGCAGCTTTTGGCCCGTCTCGGCATCCTCGACGGCAATCAGCCCCACGTCGGGCAGCTCCCGCTCACGGGGGTCATAGACACGGATACCCACCAGGTCGTGTTTGCCTCGGGCAATTTTCAGCGCATCGTCCAGCTCGGCCGACTCGGCATTGCTGACCAAAAAGTCCGAAAGGATAAAGGTCGTGCAACGCTTCTTGTTCACGTTCGTGAGGAAGCGCACCGGCTCGGAGAGCGAAGTACGTTTCGAGGTCGGATTGAAGGACAACAGCTCGCGAATGATGGTCAGGATGTGGCTGCGACCCTTCTTCGGGGGGATGAACTTCTCCACCCGATCCGAGAAGAAGATGCAACCCACCTTGTCGTTGTTCTGCGAGGCGGAGAAGGCCAACACGGCGGCAATCTCGGCCACCAGGTGCTGCTTCATACGCTCCGTAGTACCAAACAGACGGGAGGCCGACACATCGACCAAGAGCATCATCGTCAGCTCACGCTCCTCCTCATAGACCTTGATGTGGGGCTTGCGTGAGCGAGCCGTCACGTTCCAGTCGATGTCACGCACATCGTCACCGGCCCGGTACTCGCGCACCTCGGAAAACGACATACCGCGACCGCGAAAAGCCGTGTGGTACTTTCCGGCGAAGATCTCGTTGGAAAGGCCTCGTGTCTTTATCTCAATCTTGCGGACCCGCTTCAGAATATCGTTCTCGGTCTGCTGCATCGGTTAGGGGACAATTACGTTGTTCAGAATCTCGGTGATGATCTCCTCCGAGGTAATGTTCTCGGCCTCGGCCTCATACGTCAGGCCGATACGGTGGCGCAGCACATCGTGGCATACGGCACGCACATCCTCGGGGATGACATAACCACGACGACGAATGAAGGCGTAGGCACGTGCCGCCTTGGCCAGCGAAATCGAGGCACGGGGCGAGCCACCGTAGGCGATGAGCGAAGCCAGACGATCCAGATTGTACTCCTTCGGGGTGCGGGTGGCAAAGATGATATCGACGATGTACTTCTCGATCTTCTCGTCCATATAGACATCCTCAACCACCTTGCGGGCCTTCACAATGTCCTCGGGCGAGATAACCTTCTTCACCTCGGGCATACCGCCACCGGCCAAATTCATACGGACAATATCACGCTCCTCCTGCTTGTTGGGGTAGGAGATCTTGGCCTTCAACATAAAACGATCGACCTGCGCCTCGGGCAGCGGATAGGTACCCTCCTGTTCGAGGGGGTTCTGCGTGGCGAGCACCAGGAAGGGTTGGGGCAGCGGGAAGGTCTCGTCACCCAGCGTCACCTGACGCTCCTGCATCGCCTCCAGCAGAGCCGACTGCACCTTGGCCGGCGAACGGTTGATCTCATCGGCCAGCACGAAGTTGGCAAACACGGGGCCCTTCTTCACGAGAAAATCCTCCGTCTTCTGCGAGTAGATCAACGTACCCAGCAGGTCGGCAGGCAGCAGGTCGGGGGTGAACTGGATGCGCGAGAAGTCGGCATCTACGGCCTTGGCCAAGGTGGTGATGGCCAACGTCTTGGCCAATCCAGGCACACCCTCCAACAGGATGTGGCCGTTCGACAACAGACCAATCAAAAGCGTATCGATGAGGTGCTGCTGGCCCACAATGACCTTGCCCATTTCGGTACGCAGGGTATCTACAAAGACCGATTCACGCTCAATGCGCTCGTTGAGTTCTTTGATGTTGATGAGTTCTGACATAGTAGTTCGAATTAATGTTATTTTGTTATTTTTTCGTTTCGTTCTAATTATCGCTGTTCTCGCCGCCTTCGGCGTCGTTTACAATTATTTCCCACCCCCAAACCCCCGCCTCAGGCAGGGGCTTGGTCGCTTCGCTCCCATTGGTGGCGCTGACGACCGAGGGTTGCCGTGGCTGACCCAAAGCCTGCGGGGTATTTTGCCGTTGCGTCAATTCGTCATTCTGAACGCAGTGAAGAATCTCTACCAATGCTCCTTGGCAGAAAAAGATTCTTCGTTTCACTCAGAATGACGCTCGCAACTACGGCTTGGCGAGCCGTTTCACCTTGGTGAAACGTACGAAGATGGAAATTTATTGCAAAAAAGGTTAAAAATCAACGCCCACCCCACAAAAACATCGGCCCTGCCACAAGCAGAGCCGATAAAAGAATAAAAAAGCCGTAAGCCTAATTGTTAAAAAGCGGAGACGGCGCGCACACAGTTGTTGTGGTCCTTAAGGTTGGTGATGGCGCCGCCATCGTCCACATCGACACGCCACGCACAGAACTCATTCTCCTCTGTGGACGACCAATACCAATCTTCTTGAATTTTATTGCTGCTCATCTTTTCAAGCGTTTTATCTACCATATCTTTCTCACGATAAATTGTCTTCACCTCATAGAGTGACGGAAGATACCACCCCTCACCCTGGTTTGCACACCAGGCAAAGACGGGGTATTTGGTGCGCCAATCGGCTATCTTCTCAATGCGGAGTTGATTGTTTCGGCCATTAATCTTGTCTGTTACTTCTGTTTGGACTCTTCTTTCATACTCTTCAATAGCACACCACGGCAATTTCGTTTCATTCAGGCCAACTATTTTTCCGTGGCGACCCGACTCGTCCACCTCGAAAACAACACCTTGCTTCTCTCCATCGTCGTAATAGTCGCCCACCTGATATGTCAAATCACGAAAACCAAACCACAGGCCAATCAACAACAGGGGCAGTAACGCCAAGGCCCACAGCCATTTGGGGCGGCGGGGGTCGGTGGGTTGTGGAGGGGTTGGAGGTGTCGGCGGAAGAACCCGTTTTTGGTGGGTCAAGCCGAGTTTTTGCAGGGTATCGACCACCGCCTCCAACGAGTCAATCCACTGCACATTCGTGAAGACGAAATCCAACTCTTCGTTCTCCTCGAAATGGAACTTGCCGAGGCGGTAGGGGATGATGGTCTTCTTGTGTTTAAGGGCGTAGAGAATCTCCTTCTGGGTCCACTCCGATTTGGCCGAGTTGTCCGAAGCGATAAACAGGACCGCCTTGGCATTGCGGATGTAGCGGGTGATTTCGGAAAGGAAATTGACCGAGCCGTGCATATTGCGATCGATCCAATACTTCACACCCGCCTCGTCCAAGGCTCGGCAGAGGGTCTCGGCGGCGGCAATATCCTTGCGTGAGTAGCTGATAAAAACGTCGTATTGCATCTTGGGGTTAGTTTTATTGGGTAAAGATAGGAAAAATTTTGCAATAAGCATTTTGTTGAAAAATAATTTTGAATTCTGAAGGGCGAACCTTGTTTTCTTCGTACCTTTGTCCGAAATGTTTTTGAGCAACGAAAAGATGAATCAAAACGATATACTTTGTGGTTTGAATGAGGCGCAGCGAGCTGCGGTGGTGGGCTTCGAAGAGCCTTCGCTCATCATCGCCGGTGCCGGGTCGGGAAAGACCCGTGTGCTCACCTCGCGCATCGCCTATATGATTGCCAACGGGGTGAAACCCTGGTCGATTTTGGCCCTCACCTTTACCAACAAGGCGGCCCGTGAGATGCGTGAGCGCATCGAGCAGATGGTGGGGCCCGACAGCCGCTACATCCGAATGGGCACCTTCCACTCGGTCTTTTCACGCATCCTGCGCGAGAATGCCGAGCGCATCGGCTACCCCACCTCGTTCACCATCTACGAGCCCAACGACGTGAAGAGCCTCCTGAAGACCATCCTCAAAGAGATGCAGCTGCCCGACGATAAGTACAAGCCCAACGTCATCGCCTCGCGCATCTCGATGGCCAAGAACTCGCTCATCACCCCCGCCCGTTATCTGGCCACAACGGCCTACGCCACCGAGGATCGGATGGCCAAGATTCCCGAGATGGGCAACATCTACGCCGAGTATTGCCGCCGCTGCAAGCAAAACGGTGCAATGGACTTCGACGACCTGCTGTTGCAGACCAACATCCTGCTGAAGGACTGCCCCGACGTGCTGGCCAAGTACCAGGAGCTGTTTCAGTACATCCTGGTCGATGAGTATCAGGACACGAACTACGCCCAATACATCATCATCCGCCGCCTCTCGCAGCTGCACGGCCGTGTCTGCGTGGTGGGCGACGATGCCCAGTCGATCTACTCGTTCCGAGGGGCCAAGATCGAAAACATCCTCTCGTTCCAAAACGACTACCCGGAAGCCAAGGTCTATAAGTTGGAGCAGAACTACCGCTCGACCCGCACCATTGTCGATGCGGCCAACTCGGTCATCGAGAAGAACAGCCGCCGCATGAAGAAGACCTGCTTCTCACAGGGGGCCGAGGGCGAGAAGATCCGCATCCTGCGTGCCTACACCGACCGTGAGGAGGCCGAAATGATTGTCTCCGAGCTGCGTGACAAGGTGCGTGAGACGGGCGATGCGTGGTCGGATGTGGTCATCCTCTACCGCACCAACAACCAATCGGCCGTGTTGGAGGACAACCTGCGCCGCCGAGGCATCCCCTACCGCATCTACAAAGGCTCGTCGTTCTACGACCACAAGGAGATTCGCGATATGATGGGCTACATTCGCCTCATTATCAACCCGCTCGACGACGAGGCCTTCAAGCGCATCATCAACTACCCCGCCCGAGGCATCGGCGACACAACCGTCGAACGCATCGGTCAGTTGGCCGCCGCACGTGGCTGCTCGATGTGGGAGGCCATCGACCAATTGGTGCAGGAGACCCCCGCCGACGCTACCCAACGAGCCATCATCCGCAAGGTGACCGAGTTTGTCGATATGATTCGTTCGCTCTCGCTCGGTCGCCACGAGAAGGAGCTCTACGACTTCGGTCTGGAGATTGCCTCGAAGTCGGGCATCCTGGCCCAATACCGAGCCTCCAACTCGCCCGAGAACAGCTCGGCCTTGGCCAACATCGAGGAGTTGTTGAACTCGATGCAGGAGTTCAAGGAGCGATGCGATGCCGAGATTCGCAACGGCGAGCGTGACCCCGAGGAGCGTGCCACCGTAGAGGAGTGGTTGCAGGGGGTGATGCTGATGACCGATATGGATTCGGACGACCCCAACGACCAAAACAAGGTGACACTGATGACCGTCCACTCGGCCAAGGGGTTGGAGTATAAATATGTATATATTGTCGGCGTGGAGGAGCGACTCTTCCCCTCGGAGCGAGCGATGGAGTCGCCCGAAGGGTTGGAGGAGGAGCGTCGTCTGTTCTATGTCGCCCTGACCCGTGCCAAATGCACCGCCGTGCTCTCCTATGCCGAGATGCGCTTCCGTTGGGGACAGATGGACTTCTCGCGTCCGAGCTGCTTTTTGAAGGAGATTGACCCCCAATACATCGACTCGGAGGTCGATTTCCGTGCCCGCCGCACCGCTCCCACCCCCAGCGAAGAGGGCGTTCAGGCCATCGACGAGCTGCGCCGCCGCTTCGACTACCGCTTTCAGCAGAAACGCCAGCAGGAGGGGCGTGGCGAACGTGGCACCTATGGCGGCTCCCGCCCCTCGGATGGCGAGTCGGGCCGTGTGCAGCGTTTCAGCCGTGCCAACGACCCCTACCGTTCCGCCTCCACCTCGCACCCCCATCCCCGTACCCAATACGATGCGGAGGTGGGCGGTGGTATAGAACGCCTCGGCGGCTCACCCCGTCGTCTCATAAGCCCCACCACCAACCGCCCGGCCACCCCGTCAGGGGCAGCGGGTGAGTTCCACGTGGGCGACCGAGTGGAACACGCCCTCTTCGGACGGGGCGAGATTGTGATGGTCGAGGCGGCCAATGGCGACCAGAAACTCACCATCGACTTCGGTACGGCAGGACGCAAAACCCTGTTGGCCCGCTACGCCAAACTACGAAAACTATAAACCTATGACCACCAAGGAGCGATACCAAGGCATCATCGACTACTTCAGCCGTGAGATGCCCACCGCCGAGAGCGAACTGAACTACGAAAACCCCTGGCAACTGCTGGTGGCAGTGGTGCTGTCGGCCCAATGCACCGACAAGCGGGTCAATCTGACCACCCCCGCCCTCTTTGCCGCCTACCCCACGCCGCAGGCGATGGCCGAAGCCTCGGCCGAGGAGATCTACGGCTACATCCGCTCGATCTCCTACCCCAACAACAAAGCCAAACACCTCGCCGCTGCTGCACGGATGATTTGCAGCGAGTTCGGGGGCGAGGTGCCCGACGATCTGAACGAGTTGCAACGCCTTCCGGGCGTGGGTCGCAAGACGGCCAATGTGTTGGGTGCTGTGCTGTGGGGGCGTGAGGTGATGCCGGTCGATACCCACGTCTTTCGAGTGGCCGAGCGCATCGGGCTTACCTACCGCTCGAAGACCCCGTTGCAGACCGAGCAGACCCTCTCGAAAAACTTTCCGAGCCACCTCTTGCCCATCGCCCACCATTGGCTCATCCTGCACGGCCGCTACACCTGTCTGGCCCGCAAACCGAAGTGTGAGGCGTGCGGCATCATCCCCTTCTGCCGCTGGTACCACACCCACCGTGAGGGGTAAATTTTGGAGTTTGACCCCTTTTTATTATATTTGCAAACGATATGACTCTCAACAAGGCCGATATTGATGCGTTACTGAGCCTCATCACCGAGGCTCCGAAGCAGGTGGTCATCGTCTCGCACACCAATCCCGACGGCGATGCCATTGGCTCTTCGTTGGCCTGGGCCGAGGTGTTGGAGGGGCTGGGCCACACGGTGACCTGCATCGTACCGAACCGCCCGCCCTATTTCTTAAGTTGGATGCCCCGCATCAACGAGGTGGTCATCTTCAAGCAGGCCGAGGAGCAGGCACGTGAGGCCATCGAGCGGGCCGAATTGTTGTTCTGCCTCGACTTCAACGCCATCTCCCGCCTTGAGATTCTCTCCGATACCATCGCCGCCAACCAAACGGCCCGTCGCATTCTGATCGATCACCACCTCTCGCCCGAAGAGGGGTTTGAACTGCTCTTCTCCTACCCCGAGGCCTCCTCGACCTGTTACCTGGTCTATGAGCTGATCGTGGCCCTGTTCGGCACCGAGCGACTGACCCGTCGGATGGCCGAGTTGCTGTATGTGGGTATGATGACCGATACGGGCAACTTCGCCTTTTCGCACCTCACCCCCGAGCTGTTTCGGGCAGTGGCCGTGCTGTTGGAGACGGGCATCGTCATCCCCGAGATTCACAACCGTGTCTATAACTCCTACACCGCCGGCCGTGCCCGTCTGTTTGGCTACGTCATCAACCGCAAGATGGAGCTGATTGCCAACGGCCACGTCGCCTATATGTCGCTCAAGGAGCACGAAATGCGTCGTTTCGGCTTCCAGCAGGGCGACTCCGAGGGGTTTGTAAACTATCCGCTCACCATCAAGAAGGTAAAGATGTCGGCCATGTTTATCGAGCAGCACAACTTCATCCGCATCTCGTTGCGCTCGCGAGGCAACATCGACGTAAACCTCTTCGCCCGCAAATACTTCGAGGGTGGCGGCCACAAGAATGCCGCAGGCGGCAAGTCGTACGACTCGATGGAGGTGACCCTCGACCGCTACATCCGTGCCGTCGAAGAGTGGGCCGCCGAAGGCGGACTGGGTTAGCCAGGGGGCCGGATTGGCCGAGGAGGTGGGCCGGACTTGCTGAGGGCGGATTAGGTTAGCTGACAACCTCAACACATACAAAAAGGGCTGTGCGATTGGCACAGCCCTTTTTCGTTGTAACACAATCCCGTCAGAGGGTAAAGTTGCAATCCTTAACCACCAGATTGTCATTCATTTCGCCCGAAAGTTCGGTCTTGAGTTTACCGCCATCGACCTCGATCTGCACCTGCTCCAGACGCAGGTTGCGTACATCCGTCACACGCAACTCGGGCTTCGAGGTGATAACCTTGAAGTTGCGCAGCACCACGCCGTCGGCATCGATCATATCGACCACGTAGGGTTTGGGCGAGGGTTTGTAGTGGCCATAGGCCGACTGCGACTCGTCACGACGGGTGTCGGCCGTCACATTTTCGATAAGGATGTTGCGGGCGGGATTTTCGGGAATACCCTGCACATAGACCAGCATACGGCACCCCTCGACCTCGATGTCACGAATCTCCACGTTACGGAACGAGGGGGTCAGCGGCGTCAGGGCCGGAGCCGGAAGGCGGGAGGCCAGGCCACCCACAAAGTTGGCCGTGCCGAGCATCTCCCAGGCAATGGCCTCGGCCTCGGTAGCAAGGCGGATGCGCTCGAAGTAGAGGTTCTCACCACCACCGGCACGGGGGCGACGGGTCTTGAGGCGGATGCCCACACGGGTACCGTCGCAGACGCAGTCGTAGGCGTAGAGGTTGCGAATCCAACCGGCCGTCTCGGAGCCGACCGTCAAACCGCCCATACCACGCAACGAGAGGCAGTGGCGCACGACGATATGCTCCGAGGCACGATTTACACGGCGGCCGAACTCGTTGCGACCACCCTTGACGGCAATGTTGTCGTCGCCGCAGTCGGTCGTTACGTACTCTACGAGCACATATTTACAACAGGTGATATCGACACCGTCGCCACAGGGTTGCCCGAACGACGAGACACGAATGCCGCGAATGATGACATTCTCGCAATAGACCGGTGCCACGTTCCAGAAGGCCGTCTGCTCGAACGAAACACCCTCCAGATAGACATTTTTGCAGTTGATGGGGCCGAAGAAGGTGGGCAGCTGGTGGCCACGACCCTGCTTGCCGTCGTAGAGGCGCTCCTCGACGGGGGTGTCGGGCGAGATCTCGCCATCGTTGTGGGGACGTCCCGTGCGAATCGAGCCATTGAGGGCGGGGCCAATCAGTCGGCCGTGACCCGTCAGGGCGATATTCTCTTCTCCATTGGCATAGATGCAGGCACCCAGCGAGTAGAGTTCCACGCCCGCATTGGTGGTAAAGACCACCGGCAGGTAATCCTCCACCTCGCCACTGAAGCGCACCGTACAGTCCTTCTCGGTGTGAAGTTCCACGTTGCTTTTCAGCGTGATACGCCCCGTAAACCAATCACCTGCCGTGAGGGTTACACGGCCACCACCCTGCTTCGAGAGACGGTCGATGGCCCGCTGAATAAGGCGGGTGGCCTTCTCGCCCTCGGCGGGGGGTGTCAGGCGCACCTCGCGGTCGGCGAACTCGGGTTTTTGGAGTTGGGGCATATAGAAGGGGGCCTTAATGGGGGCAATCTCCGCAGGGAGACAATCGGCACCCACTTGGCTGCGGGTCGGGATGGGTTGCGTGGTTTGGGCCGAGGCGCCAAGGGTCACCAGCGCCAAAAGGAGCGTTAGAAGTCGTTTCATAGGTTGTGATTTTGAACAAAGATAGGCAAATTCTCGAAAAAAATCACTATCTTGCCGTACTTAAATGACAAACACCTAATTTACACCCCAAAAATGAGACACCTTTTCACGCTGCTTGCAGCCCTTCTATTGGCGCTTCCCTCGACGGCACACAACCGTGTGGAGGCCGGCCCGATGAAACTTTGGTACAAAGCCCCCGCCGCCGACTGGAACAGCGCACTGCCCATCGGCAACGGCCGTCTGGGTGCGATGATCTTCGGCAATGCCGACTCGGAGTTGCTGCAACTCAACGACAACACCCTCTACAGCGGTGAGCCTTCGAGCCGCTGGAGCGATCTGGACATCACGGAGCACTACCCCGAGATGGTGCGCCTGTTGGAGGAGGGCAAACACCTCGAGGCGGCCGAACTGCTGAAGAAGTGGACGGGGCGTCTGCACGAGTGCTACCAGCCGCTGGGCGATTGGCACATCCGCGACTTCCGTGGCGGCAAGGCCAAGAGCTATCGCCGCTACCTCGATATGGAGCGTTCGGTGGCCACCGTGCAGTACGAGAAGGATAACTACGCCTTCCGTCGTGAAATTTTCGCCTCGCATCCCGACAATGTCATCGTGATGCGTCTGACGACCGAGTGCCCCGTAGGTTGGGATATCGCCCTCTCGCTCAGCTCGCCCCACCCCGTCAAGACGGCCATCGACTCGAAGAAGTTGGTCGTAAAGATGAGCGGTCAGGCCCCCGGGCGTGTCGATCGACGCAACTACTCCGACTTTGAGGCGTGGGGCCACGAGGAGCGCCACCCCTACCTCTTCAACCCCGACGGCTCACGCACGGGTAAGCCCCGTGTGCTCTATGGCGACGACATCGAGGGCAAGGGTATGTTCTTCGAGAGCCGCCTGGAGGTGCGTGTCGATAAAAAGGAGGCCGAGATTACGAACTTGGGCGACCAACTCCGCATTCGTGGAGCAAAGGAGATTGTGCTGATCTTCTCGTCGGCCACCAGCTACAACGGCCCCCACAAAAGCCCTTCGACCGAAGGGTTGGATGCCGCCCGTCTGGCTGAGGAGGCCCTGAAGCAGGTGCGCACGAAGAGCTACGAGGAGCTGTTGGCAGCCCACGAAGCCGACTACAAAGCCCTCTTCGGGCGTCTTTCGCTGACACTTCCTTCGGATCCCGAGGCCGAGCTGCTTCCGACCGATCAGCGCATCCTGCGCTTTGCCCAGGAGTACCGCCGCACGGGGGCACCGAAAGATCAGCAACTTGTTACGCTGCTGTTCCAATATGGTCGTTATCTGATGATTAGCGGCTCACGTGAGGGTGGTCAGCCCCTCAACCTGCAAGGCATCTGGAACAAAGACGTCATCCCCTCGTGGAACTGCGGCTACACGGCCAACATCAACATCGAGATGAACTATTGGCCTGCCGAGGTGGCCAACCTCTCGGAGTGCCACCGACCCTTCCTCGATATGATTCGTGAGTGTGCCGAGACGGGGCGTGAGACGGCCCGCAAGATGTACCACCGCCGAGGCTGGGTGGGCCACCACAACTGCTCGATTTGGCGTGAGACCTTCCCCAACGACGGCGGTGCCGCCACGGTCTTCTGGCCGATGATGGGCCCCTGGTTCTCGTCGCACCTGTGGGAGCACTACGCCTACACGGGCGATGAAAAGTTCCTCACCGAGGAGGCCTACCCCACGATGCGTGACGCCTCGCTCTTTATGCTCGACTGGATGATTCAGGACAAAGAGGGTCGATGGATTACCCCCGTCAGCACCTCGCCCGAAAACCTCTTCATCGTCCCCGGCACCGACCTTTCGTGCGGTGTGTCGCAAGGCTCGACAGGCGATATGTCGATGATTCGCGACCTGTTCAAGCACACCATCGCCGCCGCCGAACTGAAGGGGGTCGATAAGCCGTTGTGCGACACGCTGCGCAACCGCCTCGAAAACCTCCTGCCATTCCAGGTGGGTGCCTTCGGCCGCCTGCAAGAGTGGAACAAAGACTTTATGGACGAGGATATTCACCACCGCCACGTGACCCACCTCGTGTCGCTCTACCCCTTCGACCAGATTACCCCCGCCACCCCCGAGTTGTTTGCCGCAGCCCGCAAGACGCTCGAGATTCGTGGCGACGAGGCTACGGGTTGGTCGAGCGGTTGGAAAATCAACCTCTGGGCCCGTCTGCTGGATGGCGAGCGTGCCTTCAAGCTCATCGCCACGCTGCTGCGCCCCGTAGGGTTTGGTCCCGAGGCGATGCAGTCGTCGGGTGGCGGCGTCTATGCCAATATGTTCGACGCCCACCCGCCCTTCCAGATTGATGGCAACTTCGGTATGACGGCCGGTGTGTGCGAGATGCTGATGCAGAGCCACGAGGGCGAGATTCGCCTGATGCCCGCCGTGCCTGCGGTATGGCGCACGGGTCGCATCAGCGGTCTGGTGGCCCGAGGTGGTTACGAGATTGATATGGCTTGGAAAGATGGCCGCATCACGGAGCTGAAGATCAAATCCAAGACGGGCAAACGTTGCCGTGTCACCTCCACCTGGCCGATGCCCGCAGGAGACCCTTTCGTGAATTAAAAATGAAAGATTAAAAATTAAAAATTACCTTTTTATCACGCTTTCCCGAATAGGCGTGGGTTACAAAAATGTAACCCACGCCTTATGCGAAGGTGACATAGAGGTTTGAATTTTAAGAAAGGAGAGGGTATGAAGATATTGATGGACCCCGACTATGCAAATGCCCTTTTTTGGGATGAGGAGATGTGCAACATCGGAGGATGGGATTGCTTATTTATAGGTGAGACAGGTCATTCAATAGGAGTAGACCTTTCCAGAGTGGATGGGCTGAAAGATTGGTATCTGGAATGGGGTTCCGAAAGTCTGTATCACCCTCAACATTGGACAGATTCTCAATGGAATGAATGGTGGGAAAGAGGATTAAAACTTGCCAAAGAAGTAAAGAAGCTATTGCCGGAAAATGTAGATCTACTCTACTTTACTCTTCAAGACCCTATATGGATAACAAAACCCGAAGAAGCCGAAGACGGAGGGATTTTCAATTATGGAGAACCCATTAAAATTTCATTGTGATGGATTGGGCTGATTAGAGATTCATAAATTACTTGTGTTGTTGCAAGCACACACACAAAGAGCGTCGAAAAACTCGACGCTCTTTGTGTATCTTCAATTTTGAATTCTGCATTCTACATTTTGAATTTTAGAAGATGGCCTTTCGCTTGGCACCCTGCAACGGAATCACGATGATGGCCTCGGGCTCCTCCGAGGGGATGATGTCCTTGTACTCGGCCTCCAGACCCGATGCCTCCTGAATGGCCAGCGCCTCGGGAGCGAAGGGGATGTTGCGATAGATCTTCGTTCCCTCGATGGTGGTGCCGTTACCGCTGTTGCAGAGGCGGTTATCCTTCACGTGGTTGTTGCGCATCGTGATCTCGTAGTTGCGGTCCGAGTCGATGTGCAGCCACAGCTGGAAGAGGCTCACCACGAAGTTCTCCTCGATCAACCAACCCGACGAACCATCATCGGGATAGATGCAGCGAGGACCATCGAAGAGGTAGTTGCGGCGGGCAATCGACCCCGGCTGGCGACCCAGCATATAGATGATACCGCCGTCGGTAAGCATCGTGTGGGTATGGCCGCAACGGTTGTAGCTAATGGAGTTCTCGCCGGCATTCTTCGACTCGGGGATGCGGGCATTGCCCCACCACCAACCCAGGGCAATGGCGCCATAGGGGGTGCCGTAGATGTCGTTGTGGTCGAAGCGGATGCGCTTGCCGAAGAAGCCCACCATACCCTCCACCTGGCGGAAGTCGAGCGATACGTTACGCACGTAGTTATTCTTCACGTCGATGTCGGTGCAGAGCCCCTCGACACCGGGCTGATAGACGCAACCCGGATCGCCATCGCCAATCTCGTAGTGCTGCGGGTGGCCTACGCTGACGGCGTTACCCAGGCAGTCGTTGAAGTAGTTGCCCACCACCTGCGACTCGGTCACATCGTTCACCAGGCTGACCGTCACGGGCGAGCCGAGGTGCACAAAGCGGTTGCGCTCGATGCGGATGCCACGGGCATTCTTCACCTCGATGGTAGCCTGCGGCACATCCACGCTGTTGTACTTGGTGGGGTGCCAGTTGCCGTCGGGGATATACTTCATTGCCAGACCGAGGCTCTGGATACCGCCAAAGCCGTGCGAGCCGTCGATATCGACCAGGTTCCACGTATCGTAGGAGAAGGTCAGCCCCTTCACCTCCACATTCTCCACCACCGACGAGCAGCTCGTGCCCTCGATGCGCAGCAGACCCTCCGTCACGGGGGCTACCACCTCCACCTCGGCGGGGTTCTCGCCGTGGCTCATATAGTAAATCGTCTGCTGCTCGCGGTCGAAGTAGAACTCGCCCGGCTCATCCAACAGCTCGAAGGCGTTGCGGATGATGAACGACCCCTCGTACTTGGTCTTGCCGGCCCAAGCCAGCGAATTGAGGATGGCCGAGTAGGGCTGCTGGAACTCGATGGCAATCTCGTCGCCCCATTTCTCGACATTCGAGGCGCAGAGAATCTTCTCGGTCCATACGTTGTTCTGAATCAGCTCGATATCCGAAGGGTTGCGGAAAGGCAACACCTCGCCGCTCTGCTTGAAGCGCAAGCCCTTGACCGTCTTACCGGCACCGAAAGCCCACGCCTCGTTGCCCGTAATCTCGATCTCGCCATAGGCACCCAGCGACTGAATAGGGGTCTTCGTGCCGGCCATACGGGCACGCTTGCCGCCGACGATGAGCGAACGAAGTTTCTTATCCGAGTGGAAGGGGGCCTTGTAGAGGTTGCCGTGAATCTGCTCCCAGCCCGTAACGGCCACACCGCCGCTCAAGACGGGCTGTTCGCCCTGCTTGGCCGTGATGGTCACCTTGTAACCATTCTTGCCGCCCAGCGACTCGTCGATGACAATCGGCGACGAGAGCTGATACAGACCGCCTGCAAGACGCAGCTCGATATCCGACTTTTGACGCTTGACGCTCTTACGCAGCGTTGCCACCGCCTCGTCGAGGGTCGAAGGGGTTGCCTCGATGACCTGTTGTGCCCCTGCCGAAGCGCACATCAGGAGTGCGAGGGCCGCCATAAAGAGTTGTTTTTTCATTCGTTGTGTTAGTTTTTGGGATTGTACATTTTGTACAAAGATAGCCCTTTTATGGGAAATAATGAAAAAGTGGGGGCTAAAAATGATTTTTTTAACAACGTCTTTTGTCTTTCGCCCAAAAATCTTATCTTTGTACTTTGTACAAACCGAAAACTAACTAAATTTTTACTATATGAAACACCTCAACTACATTCTTTCGGCTGTTGCGGCCCTCGGTATTGCCCTCTCGGCATCGGCTGCAAGCCATCTGAAGACGGCCCGCTACGAGGTCGCCGACCAAAACAAACAGCGCACGACGCTCTACACCAACCCCTACTCGAACTCGGACCGCTCGGTGCTCTACATCGCCCCCGAGCTTGACGGTCTGGAGGGTGTGCGTCTGCCCCTCACCAACGAGGGTAAGATGGCCGCTGCGACCCTCAACCTGCGTTTCTTGCAGAGCGGCAACCTGCTCGTAGCCGCCACGTCGGCCGAGGCTGTGAAGGCCCTCGAGGTGGGCAAGGGCCGTCTGAACGAGGTTCCCGTACTGAAAAATGCCATCGCCATCACCGAGGTGGCTGCGTTGGATATTTACGCCATCCGCTACGGGGCAGGTCGCCACACGCTGACCATCCCCGCCGATGTGAAGGGCCACGTGGCCATCGTGGGTGCCACGACCGTAACCCGCTTCTCGGGGCGTGATGCCGAGTTAAACTCGGGTGAGGACTACCCCGCCTTTGTCATCGAGGGTTTTTCCGAAAAACCCGCTCTGTTTGAGGTGATTGGTGGTCAGGATGATCCCGTAGTGAATGAGGGTATGCCCGGCACGGAGGGTATTCAGGGCGGTTTCGAGGGCGGTCAGCTCATCAAGTTGGGCGACACCTACCACATGTTCCCCACCGAGCGTGCCGGCGAGATCGGTATGCCCGCCTACTACGACCGCATCAAGACCCGCATCGGCCACTGGACCTCGAAGGATGCCATCCATTGGGAGCGTCAATCGACCCTCTACCAGTCGAGCGGTAAGTATGCCGTATCGCACTACGACCACCCGATGAACGACCGTCGTGCCGCCATCTGGAGCTATATGCCCATCTTCAACAAGGAGAAGAACCGTTGGCAGGGCCACTACCTGGCCTACACCTGCGACTTCGACGTAGCCCCCAACCACTCGTTTGGCCGCATCTGGCGTTGCGAGTCGGTCGTAGAGGGCATCGAGGGCATCGGTGGTCCCTACCGTGACTGTGGCATCGTCATCGAGCCGGGTCTGGATTCGGAGCTGTGGGAGGGTCGTCAGGGCGTCGCCTCGTTCTTCCCCTACCAGGTGGGTGACAAGTGGTACGGCTTCATCAGCGGTGCCTACCCCTATGTAACCAAGGAGGACTATCCGTTCGGCGGCAAGCCGACCCATTGGTATGTGGGTCTGGCCGAGGCCGACAACCTGGAGGGTCCCTTCACCCGTATGAAGGAGCTAAACCCCATCACCTCGATTCACCCCCGTTTTGTCGAAAACCCCATCGTGTCGCAGCTCCCCAACGGCCTCTACATCGCCGTCTTTGACGGTGGTCCGGAGTGGTTGAAGCTGCCCAATATGATTGCCTATACCCTCTCGAAGGATGGCATCCATTGGAGCGAGGCCCACTACCTGCCCATCGACACAAAGGTCAAGAAGTGGTGGCACACGATGCGCACGCCGCTGGGTCTGATTCCCGAGGGCAACGGCATCTACACCATCATCTATGCCGCCGTGAACAACGATATGCGCTTCCACCCGATGGGTATGGTGCAGGTCAAGCTCAACGAGGAGGTACTTCAGGAGATTGCCAAGAAGCTTTAATCGCCGCAAAGCATAACAAAAAAACAACACGAAAATATGTCAGCAAAACGATATGCGGGTGTAGTGGTGCCGATGGCCACCCCCGTAAAGAATGGCTCGGTGGATTTGGAGGCTACGGCCACCATCATCCGCTCGTTTGTCGAGGCCGGTGTCGATACGCTCGTGATGGGCACCACCGGCGAGGGTAACTCCGTTCCGCAAAAGGAGGGTATCGAGATGGTCCGCAAGGCGGTTGAGACGGCCCAAGGACGCATCACCATCTATGCCGGTGTGACGGGTATGTGCCTCAAGGAGCAGATTGCCCAGATTGAAGGGTTCAAGGAGGCCGGCGCCGATGTGGCGGTGGCTGTGCTGCCCGCCTACTACGCCCTGGAGGAGGAGCAGATGGTGGCCTACTATACGGCGTTGGCCGATGCCTCGCCGCTGCCGCTGATGCTCTACAACATCCTGGCTACGACCCACCTCTCGATTCCCGTCGAGGCGGTGCGCAAGTTGGCCGCCCACCCCAACATCGTGGGTCTGAAGGATTCGGAGCGTGACCTGGAGCGTATGGAGCAGTGCATCGCCGTAGCCAAGAGCCGGGAGGATTTCACCTACTTCTGCGGCTGGGCTGCCCAGTCGGCCCACTCGTTGGAGCTGGGTGCCGACGGCATCGTTCCCTCGACGGGTAACTTCGTGCCGAAGCACTTCCAAGCCCTCTACGAGGCCGCTGTGGCAGGCAATATGGCCGAGGCCAACCGCCTGCAAGAGCTGACCGATCGAATGGCCAAGGTCTATCAGGCCGGTCGTCCGCTGGGCAAGCAGCTCGCCGCCTTGAAGTGCATTATGGCCCGTGAGGGGCTGTGCGGCAAGGAGATGTTCGCCCCGCTGACGATGCTTTCCGACGAAGAGTATGCCTCAATCGAGGAGCAGATGGCAGCCTTTGACCTAAAATTCTAACCAACACCAAAACAACGAATTAAATGACAACCTCACTGCATTGGATTGATATTGCGCTGGTCATCGCCAGCATCGTCTTTGTGATGCTCTTCGGCCTTCGATTTGCACACAAGCAGGACTCGACAAACAGCTACTTTGCAGCCGGCGGCTCGGTTCCCGCCTGGGCCATCGGTATGTCGATTTTCGCCACCCTCATCAGCTCGGTGACCTTCCTGGCCTACCCGGGTGCCGCCTACGGAGGCAGCTGGATTCTGTTGGTGCAGGGTCTGATGGTGCCCATCGTCTTGGTGGGTATGATCTGGTTTATCGTGCCGCTCTTCCGCCGTGCCATCAAACTCTCGACCTACGAGTATTTTGAGCGTCGCTTCGGCTTTGGTGCCCGCCTCTACGGCTCGATTGCCTTCCTCTTGACCCACTTCTCGAAGCTCGGAACGGTCTTCTTCCTCGTATCGCTGGCCATTTCGCAATTTATGGGTTGGGATATTTACCTGGTAATCATCATCATCGGTATTGCCGTTACGTTCATCACCCTGATTGGCGGTATGGAGGCCGTCATCTGGATGGATGTCATCCAGGGCTTCATCCTCATCGTGGGCGGCATCATCTGTGCAGCCCTGCTGCTCTTCACCCCCGAAGGCGGTCCGTCGGCTGTCTGGGAGGTGGCGATGCGTGACAATATGATCAACGTGGGCGAGTTCCACTGGAGCTTTGTCGAGCTGACCTTCTGGGTGATGGCCATCAACGGTGTCTTCTACGCCATTCAGAAGTATGGCACCGACCAGACCATCGTGCAGCGTTACCTGACGGCCAAAGATGACCGCTCGGCCAAGCGTGCCGCCTACATCGGTGTGCTGACGAGCGTACCCGTCTGGACGCTCTTTATGTTCATCGGTACCTGCCTCTACGCCTACTACCAGATCGAGGGCACGGAGGCCATCGCCGGGCTGAAGGCCGACGAGGTATTCCCCTACTTTATTGCACACGAGCTGCCCATCGGTGTCAAGGGTCTCATCATTTCGGCCCTCGTGGCAGGTGCCATCTCGTCGCTCGACTCGGACCTGAACTGCTTTGCCGCCATCGGTGTGCAGGACTACTACGTACGCTTCAAGCCCGAAAGCACAGACCGTCAGCGTCTGGTGTTGGGTCGTTGGATTGTGGCTTTGGCAGGTATCGCCTCGATCGGTATCGCCTCGATCTACGCCTTCTGGGGCGGTGAGGGTATCCTCGGTGTGCTGTTCGGCCTCTACGCCATCTTCTCGTCGGGTATCGTGGGTCTGTTCCTGCTGGGTCTGTTGGTGAAGCGTGCCAACAAGCAGGGTCTGTGGGTCGGCCTTATCGCCTGCATCCTCTTCACGGCCTATGCCGTGCTCACCTCGTCGAAATTTACGATCGATGGCGAGAAGCAGATTCTGCTCGACCTGGGCGCCTGGAACTTTACGCACCATAAATATATGTTGGGTGTCTATAGCCACCTGATTGTCTTCTTCGTGGGTTGGGCCGCATCGTACCTCTTCCCTGCACCGAAGGTGGACGAGAGTCTGACCATCTACGGCTATCTGAAGGAGCGCAAGCAGCAGGCTTAAAACAAGTTAAAAACTATGAAATTGGTTACTTTACAACAGCCCGCACGCACCGTTATCGGCTGCGGGGCTATGGAGCGATTCTCCGAAGAGTTCATCGCTCACGGTTTTCGTAAGTTGTTTCTGCTGACCGCTCCGCCGATTCGTCCGCTCATTGCACAGACCATCGAAAAGTTGGAGGGAGCCGGGGTCGAGATTACCATCTTCGACCGCATCACCGCCGAGCCTGCGCTGGATGAGGTGCTCGAAATCATCGAGTTGGCCCGCAAGGCAGGTGCCGACAGCGTGGTCGGCATCGGTGGCGGCTCGGTTCTCGACACGGCCAAGGTGGTTGCCTGCTTTGTGAAGAGCAAGCAACAGGTGTCCGACTGCTTCGGCACGGGGCTGATCAAGGAGCGTGGTCTGTGGTGCGGCTGCCTGCCCACCACCTCGGGCACGGGTAGCGAGGTCTCGCCCAACGCCCTCCTGTTGGATCGAGCCGAGAAGCTCAAGAAGGGACTCGTCAGCCCCTATCTGCTGTGCGATGCCGCCTACATCGACCCGATGCTGACCCTCACCGTACCGGCCAAAATCACCGCCGAGACGGGTATGGATGCCCTGACGCACTGCATCGAGGCCTACACCAACCGCTTTGCCCACCCCGTGGTGGATCGCTACGCATTGGCAGGTATCGAACTGATTGCCAAATACCTGGAACGTGCCGTCAAGGATGGCAAGGATGTCGAGGCACGTGAGGCCTTGTCGCTGGGCAGCTACTACGGTGGTCAGTGTCTGGCACCGGTCAATACGGCCGCCGTACACGCCCTGTCGTATCCGCTCGGTGGCGAGTACCACATCTCGCACGGTCTGGCCAACGCCATTCTGCTGCCGACGGTGATGCGCTTCAATATGTCGTCCGATTGGGAGAAGCACGCCCGCATCGCCGCCGCCATCGGGGTCGATTGCACGGGTCTGACGACCGAGGAGGCTGCCCGCAAGGGTGTCGAGGCGATTGCCGCCCTCTCGGCTCGCTGCGGAATCCCCTCGACGCTGACCGAGCTGGGTATTGGCCGTGAGAAGGTCGAGGAGCTGGCCGATTCGGCGATGAAGGTGACCCGTCTGTTGGTCAATAATCCCCGTGAGGTAACGCGCGAGGATGCCATTAACATCTATAACGAACTCTACTAACAATGAATAACTTACCTATTTTAGCCATTACGATGGGTGACCCTGCAGGTGTGGGCCCCGAGATTATTGCCATGTCGCTCGCAAAGCCCGAGCCGTATGCCATCTGTCGTCCGCTGGTGGTGGGCGATGCTGCGATGATGGAGCTGGGTGTGAAGTCGGCCAAGGTGGAGCTGAAGGTGCGCTCGATTGCCCAAGTCGAGGAGGCCAAGTACGAGCAGGGCACGATCGATGTGCTCGATCTGAAGCTCATCGACCCCACGACCTTCGCCTATGGCGAGGTGTCGGCCCAGTGCGGTAATGCCGCCTTTGAGGCGGTACGCAAGGCCATCGAGCTAGCAATGAAGGGCGAGGTGGATGGTACGGTGACCGCACCGCTCAACAAGGAGGCGTTGCACGTTGCCGGCCACAACTTTGCCGGCCACACCGAGATTTATGCCCACTACACCGACACGAAGAAGTATGCAATGCTCTTGGCCGACGACAAGATGCGTGTCATCCACGTCTCGACCCACGTCTCGCTGCGTGAGGCCTGCGACCGTGCCAAGAAGGAGCGTGTGATTGCCGTCACGGAGCTGATTCTGGAGGCCTGCAAGAGCTTCGGCATTGCCAACCCCAAGATCGGCATCGCCGGCCTGAATCCCCACTCGGGCGAGGGCGGTCTGTTTGGCGACGAGGAGATTCGTGAAATCATCCCCGCCATCGAGGAGATGCAGGCACGTGGTTGGAACGTCGAGGGTCCCGTACCCCCCGATTCGCTCTTCTCGCGTGCCCGCTCGGGTCAGTTCGACGGCTGCGTAGCAATGTACCACGACCAGGGCCACATCGCCTTCAAGGTGGGCGGCTTTGAGTGGGATCGCCAGACGCAACGCATGGTGGCCGTGAAGGGCGTCAATATCACGCTCGGTCTGCCGATCATCCGTGTTTCGGTCGATCACGGCACGGCCTTCGATGTGGCCGGCAAGGGCATTGCCAACCCCGATGCGATGTTGATGTCGATCGAGTATGCAGCCCTGATGGCAAAAAACAAGAAGCAATAAGCAGCCGGCCAATGAAAAAGGTGCGTATCTTGGTCGTAGCCGACGACATCACGGGAGCTGCCGAGGTGGCCGGTGTGGCCCACGAGGCAGGGTGCCGTGTGCGTTTCACGACCTCGTGGGAGGGGCTGACTGAAGGAGAGGAGTCGGAGGTGACGGTGCTGGCCACCGACACCCGCTCGATGCCGCAGTCCGAGGCCCGCCAATGCGCCCAAGCGGTGGTCGATGCACTACGCCAAGGCGAAAACCCCTATACCCACCTCTTCAAGAAGACCGACTCGGTGTTGCGTGGCTGGGTGGCCGACGAGTTGGCCCCCTTTGCCGAGCTGGGCTACGACAAGGTGCTCCTGATGCCTGCCAACCCCTCGAAGGGGCGCACCATCGAACGGGGCGAATACCGCATCAACGGCACGCCACTCCACGAGACCGTATTCCGTACCGATCCCGAATTTCCCGCCCGTACCTCCTCGGTCGAGGCGTTGGTAGGGGCCGAAAGTCGCTGTGTAACCCCGCAAACGACCACGTTGGAGCGGGGAATCTCGATTGGCGAGGCAGCCACCACGGCCGATTATGCCCGCTATATGGCTCACTTTGGCGACGGCAAGACCCTCCTGGCAGGGGCGGCAGACCACTTTCAGGCACTGCTCAACCACCTCGGATTTGAGGGCCGACCCACCGAACGCTTTGCAGGTTACGGCAATCGTCGTACCCTTATTGTATTGGGAAGCACCGTGCGCCACAACCTCATCGAAGAGCCTTTCTTTACCCGTAATCGGGTGGCAATCAGTCTGATGCCCGATGCCGTGTTTGCCGGAGGCGAAGCCGAGGAGTGGATCTCGAACTGCCTTGCGGCGGCCCGTGAGGGCGATTCGTTGCTGCTGCGCATTCCGCAGGCGGTGGCTGTCGATGGCAATCGTGCCCGTCACCTCCGCCGTGTGATGGCCGAGACGGTCGAAGCGCTTATCCATACCCTCCAACCCCAAGAGGTGGTTATCGAGGGGGGAGCAACGGCCTTTGCCCTCATCGAGCGACTCGGATGGCGGGAGTTGGAGGTCTCGAACCAGATTGCCCCGGGGGTGGTGCGACTACACTACCCGCCCAAAGGGATCTATCTGACCTTCAAGCCGGGCAGCTATCCGTGGGGCGACTGCTTCAGATAAGAACAACGAAAAAAGGGTATCCGATGTGGATGCCCTTTTTTATTGGAAGAGACGTTGGTCGAGGAGTTGAAAGGTGGCCAGATTCTCCAACTCCAAGCCGCATTTCAGCCCCTTCAGAAAGGTATATTGCGTGCCCCCCTTCGAGCCGTTGTACCAGGCCACCAGGTAGGAGGCGTGGCTGACCAGGTAGTCGTTACGCACCTGATAGGCTCCCCGATGGAACTGCTCGGCGAGGGTGATCACCTCGTCGGCCTCGGCCACCACCCGACAGTAGCGGGCACGCTCCTCGTCCGAGTAGCTGCGCTCCTGCCCCCGAAAGGGGATGACGGCGACCAATCGCAACAAAAACCCCTCTTGGCGCAGTTGCAGCACCTGCTCGGCAGCAGCTAAATCAAATCCCAAGGCCATCCCGCTCAAAAAGGTGGTATAACCCTGCTGCACGAGCCGCACAATGGCTTGACGCAGGGCCTCGTCGGCCTCGCCGCAGTAGGTGCGGTGGCCGGTGAAGGTGACGGTATGGTGGCGATCAATCACAAAAAGGGTAGTTTTTCCTCCGCAAAGTTACACTTTTTGGCCCGTAGTTTGCATCTTGAGGCGGTGTAGAACGTAAAAAAAGTTTGACGTATGAAAAACACCGGTATTTGTATCATCTCCGTCCTGGGCGGAATGATTGTGGGGTCGGCGTTGGCAATGCTGCTCACGCCGCAGTCGGGTCCCGAGTTGCGCCACCACCTGCGCGGGGTGATGGAGGAGGAGTTGGCCAAGGCCAAAGCCAAAGCCTCGGCGATGGGTCAGAAGATCCACGACGAGTTGGAGACGGCGTGTTGCACCGACAAGAGCGATTGCTAACCGATGGCTGCAAACAATCGCTCCTCGGCCTCGACCAAAGAGCTGACGCTGGCCCTCGGATTGTTTCTGGTGAGCATCTTCGGGGCGATGCTGGCGGCGGTGGCGGCACTTATCATCTGGCTCGGGGAACGGCTCGGCTCGATGGTGGTTGCCGCTACGGTAGTGGCTTTGTTCTTCTCTCTGCTGGCCGTTGTCAGCTACCTGCTGTCGCTGCGTGAGGCGGTGACACGCTTCACAGCCCAGATGGAGAGTCTGTCGGAGATGGCCGACCTGGTGCGCCGAGGCTATCGCTGGTTTCGGCGGCTCTTCGGGGGCGAGGAGTGATTTTTTAAGGCACAAAAAAGGGCTGTCCGCATATGGACAGCCCTTTTGGTGTATCGGAGGGCAAACGCTTACTCCTTGAAGTAGCGGTGGTAGAGACCCTCGAAGCCCTTGCCGTGGCGAGCCTCGTCCTTAGCCATCTCGTGTACCGTGTCGTGTACAGCGTCCAGGTTCTGCTCCTTGGCGATCTTCGCCAGGTGCATCTTGCCCTCGCAAGCACCGCACTCGGCGTTCATACGCTTGTAGAGGTTGGTCTTCGTATCCCAAACCAGCTCGCCAATCAGCTCGGCAAACTTGGCAGCGTGCTCGGCCTCCTCCCAGGCGTAACGCTTGAAAGCCTCGGCGATCTCGGGATAGCCCTCACGATCGGCCTGACGGCTCATAGCCAGGTACATACCCACCTCGGTGCACTCGCCCATAAAGTGGTCCTGCAGCCCCTGCCACAACTCGGCGGGCGAACCCTGACCGTCACCCAACTTATGCTCGGTCACGAACTCCAGTGCGCCACCCTCGACTACCTCGACGAACTTGTCGGCGCCAACCTTGCACAACGGGCACTGCTCGGGTGCCTCATTACCCTCGTGAATGTAACCACATACGGTACAACGGAACTTCTTTGCCATAATTTTACAGTTTTAATAGGTTATTGTTTTGTGTGTTATTTTTCTGTTTGCATTGCAAAGATAAGACATTTGGGCGCATTTGCAATAAGAAACGGATTGTATTTTTCGATAGCACCATAAGCAAAACCTATATCAGGGCAAAACACAGCCATTTTCAGCACGGTAGTTGCAAGCGATGCCCTTTAGACAACATTCTTTTCATTAAGCACCTATGGACACAAAACAAAAATCCCCCACTTCGGGCTTTAAGCTGAGCGTAATGACGCTGGCTATTATGAACGTGACGGCGGTGGTCAGCCTGCGCGGCTTGGCCGCCGAGGCCGAGTATGGCCTTACGTCGGCCTTCTACTACCTCTTTGCGGCGGTAGTCTTCCTCATCCCGACGGCGATGGTGGCCGCCGAGTTGGCAGCCATGTTTTCGGATAAGCAGGGCGGTGTCTTTCGCTGGGTCGGCGAGGCCTTCGGCGCTCGTGCAGGCTTCCTGGCCATCTTCCTGCAATGGATTCAATCGACCATCTGGTACCCCACCGTTCTTACCTTCGGAGCCGTATCGATTGCCTTCATCGGAATGGACCAACAGCACGACATGGCTCTGGCGTCGAACAAACTCTTTACGATTACCATCGTGTTGGCCATCTATTGGGTTGCGACGATGGTGGCATTGAGGGGTTTGAAGTGGGTCGGCAAAATCTCGAAATGGGGTGGTATGATCGGTACCATCATCCCCGCAGGTTTGCTCATCGTACTGGGTATCATCTACTTGGCTACGGGCGGCCACAACCACATGGATATGTCGCAGAGCTTCTTCCCCAAGCTCGACCACTTCGACAACCTGGTCCTCGCAAGCAGCATCTTCCTCTTCTATGCCGGTATGGAGATGATGGGCATCCACGTAATGGAGGTTGAAAATCCGGCCCGCAACTACCCCAAGGCCATCATCATCGGCTCACTGATGACCGTCTCGATCTTCATCCTGGGCACCTTCTCGTTGGGGTTGATCATTCCGGCCAACGAAATCAACCTCACCCAATCGCTCCTGATCGGGTTTGATCGCTACCTGCAATACCTCCACCTGTCGTGGGCCTCGCCCGTGATTGCCGTTGCCCTGATGTTTGGCGTATTGGCGGGGGTGCTGACCTGGGTGGCAGGCCCTTCGCGCGGTATCTTCACGGTGGGCAAGGCGGGCTATCTTCCCCCCTTCTTCCAGCGCACCAACAAGGCGGGCGTGCAGCGTAACATTCTTCTGGTGCAGGGGGCCATTGTCACCTGTCTGGCTCTGCTGTTTGTCGTGATGCCCTCGGTGCAGTCCTTCTATCAGATTCTCTCGCAGCTCACCGTGCTGCTCTACCTTATTATGTATATGTTGATGTTCTCGGCCGCCATTGCGTTGCGCTACAAACTCAAAGATGTCGCACGCCCCTTCCGCCTGGGTCGTGGCAACGGCCTGATGTGGCTCTTGGCCGCTGTGGGTTTCTGTGGCTCGCTGCTCGCCTTTGTCCTCAGCTTCGTGCCGCCTGCACAGATTGCCACCGGCTCGAAAACGGTCTGGTACAGCGTACTCATCATCGGCGCCATTGTGGTGGTGGTAGTACCTTTTATAATATACGCCATGCGAAAACCCTCGTGGAAGGATGCCCGAGCGGCTGCCGAGTTTGCCCCCTTCCACTGGGAGAAAAAGCAATAAACGAGGATGTTAAACCCCAATTGGCTCGATTGGAAACAATCGGGCCTTTTTTGTGGCCTCGGGTCGAAGAATCGTTACCAAACCGCCAACCCATTGCAAATTGTTATCCGAGGTGGACTCAACGAGTTGGAGAGCGGAAAATGGAGGGGGAGTTACCCGATGGTTACCTCTTTTCGGCCGGGGAAAAGCAACAAACAGAAAGCATAATTCTTAAAAAATTTAACAAATTATCATCTCCTATTTGGCTGACAACTAAACGTTTCGAGCAGTGAAAAAAAAACGAAAAAAGTGCTTGTGGAAAGTTTTTTTTGTTATCTTTGTATTTCAGAGGGATAGGCAAATTGCGCCAAAATTTGACTGAAAAGCAGTACAATTATTTGATTTTCAGGAAGATGTTGGTGCGTTTGAACTATCGGCACACATTCGGTCAAAGAGAACTATTCGGGCAAAACCGACAACCTCGAAAGCCGATTTTTGCCCTGCCGACCAAGAAAAAAACATAGAACCAAATAAAAAAATAAAGAAAAACGGCCCTGCGCCTGCAACAACAAGCCACAACAAAAGGTCCGATTTTTATAAATAAAAGTAAACAAAACATCCCAAACGAAAGAACATATCTTAACAATTTTATTCACTTAACACTTAATTATTAGCCTATGAAAAAGATGACTTTAAGAAAGCTCTTCGGAGGCCTTTGCTGCGCCGCGATGGTGATGTTCGCCGCATCGTGT
>CALAQA010000069.1:0-5858 GCA_937889065.1 uncultured Alistipes sp. | reverse complement strand
TCGTCAGCATACCGCCTGCCCAACGCTCAGTTACGTAAGGCATGCCTACTGCTGCCACCTTTTCGGCAACGATATCCTTTGCTTGTTTCTTGGTGGCTACGAACAGCACGCGACGACCGCTCTTGGCGATCTGCTTGATGGCTGCAGCAGCCTCATCGAGTTTGAGCACAGTCTTGTGCAGGTCGATGATGTGGATGCCGTTCTTCTCCATGAAGATGTAGGGAGCCATTTTGGGGTTCCACTTACGCTTCAGGTGACCGAAGTGTGCACCGGCCTCCAACAGGGTATTAAAATCTGTACGTGACATTTTAATTCAAATGTGTTAAAATCTTTTTAATTCTCTTTTCTACAATCGTCCGAGTAGCGGTCTCATCACGAGGCGAGTCTCAGGCGATTTTCCGCGGACGAGCAACACCAGGGCAGTACGTAATAATATATAGGTGTAGTCCGTGATGTTTGAAAACTCGATCCGTGCTTTGCCGAAAATTCGGTCCAGCTTCTTTTTTTAACGCTTGCTGAACTGGAACTTGCGACGTGCACCGGGCTGACCAGGCTTCTTACGCTCAACCACGCGCGAATCACGCGTCATAAAGCCTGCCTTCTTCAGTACGGGGCGCATCTCGGCGTCGATCTCGCACAGTGCGCGAGCGATACCCAGACGAGCGGCCTCTGCCTGACCCTTGATACCACCACCAACGAGGTTGATCGTGATGTCGTAGCTCTCCAGGGTGTTGGTAGCCAACAGGGGCTGCTTAACCTGGAAGCGGAGGATGTCCAGCGAGAAGTAGTCGGCCAATGCCTTGTGGTTGATGGTAATCTGACCATTACCCGGCTTCACGAATACGCGAGCCACAGCTGCCTTACGGCGACCTACGGTGTTTACAACTTCCATCTTTTTTCTTACTTAATCTCGTTCAACTTAATAGCCTTGGGGTTCTGGGCAGCGTGCGGATGCTCGGCGCCGGCATAAACCTTCAGGTTCTTCAACATATGCTCACCCAGACGAGTCTTAGGCAGCATACCCTTCACGGCCTTCTCGATGATGAAGGTCGGTTTCTTGGCCAGATAATCGGCCGGAGTAGCAAAACGCTGACCACCGGGGTAACCCGTGTGACGCGTATAGACCTTGTCGGTCATCTTCTTGCCCGTGAGCTTCACCTTCTCAGCGTTGATTACGATAACATAGTCACCGCAGTCAGCGTGGGGAGTAAAGCAGGGCTTGTTCTTGCCGCGGATGATCTTCGCGATCTGCGAGGCAAGACGTCCCAGTACCTCGTTCGTTGCATCGATAACGTACCACTCCTTGGTAACGCCCTCTGCAGTAGCCGAGATAGTCTTGTAGCTTAATGAATCCACTGTGTTTTACGTTTAATTTAACTTGTTGTAATCCTTATCCCGCACTTTGCGGGTGCGCAAAGGTACGAAAAAGATTTTGTTTTACAAAACAAATCAAAATCCAAAATTCAAAAACAGGAACAATTTCGGCAATCTTGGCAATAACAAGCAGTTATCGACCGCTGTTTTTGGCCCAAATCGGGGTTGCGGGTTGCCAAATACAAACAAAACACCCCGAGCGGCAATCCACTCGGGGCGTTTTTATAGAAAGGGCAATCGCCCTGCCATTAGCCCAGGAACGAGAGCAGCAGACCGGCAGCAACCGCCGAACCTACCACACCGGCCACATTGGGACCCATCGCGTGCATCAAGAGGAAGTTCGAAGGATTCTCCTCCTGACCCACCTTCTGCGATACACGGGCAGCCATCGGCACAGCCGACACACCGGCCGAACCAATCAGCGGGTTGATCTTGTTACCCTCCTTGAGGAAGCAGTTCATCAACTTGGCGAAGAGCACACCGCAAGCCGAAGCCACACCGAAGGCAACCACACCCATCACCATAATTTTGATGGTCGAGGGGCTGAGGAAGGTGTTGGCCGTAGCCGTAGCACCCACCGTCAAACCCAGGAAGATGACAACGATGTTCATCAGCTCGTTCTGAACGGTCTTCGACAGACGCTCCACAACGCCGCACTCCTTCATCAGGTTACCCAACATCAAGCAACCAATCAGCGGAGCAGCATCGGGCAGCAGCAACGACACAATCGAAGCAATCACAATCGGGAAGATGATACGCTCACGCTTCGATACCGTGCGCAGGGTCTGCATCTTAATCTGACGCTCCTTCTTGGTGGTCAGCAGGCGCATAATGGGGGGCTGAATCACCGGCACAAGGGCCATATACGAGTAGGCAGCCACGGCAATGGGGCCGAGCAACTCGGGGGCCAACTTGGCCGTCAGGAAGATGGCCGTAGGACCATCAGCACCACCGATGATACCAATCGAACCGGCCTGCTCGGGGGTAAAGCCCATGGCATAAGCGGCCAAGAACGTGAGGAAGATACCGAACTGAGCAGCAGCACCCAACAACAAGCTCTTAGGGTTAGCAATCAGCGGACCGAAGTCAGTCATAGCACCTACTCCTACGAAAATCAAGCAAGGATAGATACCGAGCTTAACACCCAGGTAGAGGTAGTCCAACAGACCCGGGACAATGGGGCCCGAGTGGGAGGTAAAGACATCCCAATGCACGTGACCACCGGCGAAAAGCTCCTCGTGGAAGAGACCGGCACCGGGCAGGTTCGTCAGGAGCATACCGAAGGCGATGGTCATCATCAACATCGGCTCATACTCCTTCTTGATAGCCAGCCACAGCAGGAAGAAGGCGATGAGAATCATCACCAGGTTCCCGACGCCCATCTCCGAGAAGAAGGCCGTGAAGCCCATCGAAGAGATGAACTTCTGCAAGCTCTCCAATGCAAAATTAGATTCCAAGAACGTGAACATACCTTACTCGATAACGATTAAGTTGTCACCCTCCATTACCGTAGCACCCTGCTGAACGCAGATCTGCTTAACGACACCTGCACGGTCCGAGTCGATGTTGTTCTCCATCTTCATAGCCTCCAACACAAGCAGGGTCTGACCTACGGCTACCGTATCGCCTACGGCCACCTTCACGGCCATTACCGTACCGGGCAGCGGGCACTTGATGGCACCTGCGGCAGCAGCAGCGGGACGCTGTGCGGGAGCCGAGGGTGCAGCCGTCTGCGGGGTAATCTGTGCGCTATTGGCACCCTTGGGGGCCGAAGCGACCTGGGGCTTGGCGATAGGGGCACCCTTACCACCCTCGATCTCAACCTCGTAGTGGGTACCGTTTACGGTCACACGGGCCAGCGTCGAGTTCTCGTTTACCTCGTCGATCTGAACGTTATAGGTGTGACCATTGACTTTCAATGTGTAATCTTTCATAGCTTTTTTCTCTTATTTTCTGTCAGGCAACTGGGTTAAACCGTGAATCTTCGAGTTCCACGGCGAGTAGGCACGCTTGATGCTCAAAATGGTAAGTACCTCCGACTCGCGGTCGTGCAGGGCGCTCTTGTAGAGCTTCAAGGCAGCCGTAATGGCGGCAATCTGCTCCTCGTGGAGCTGGCCCTCCGACAGCGGCTTGGACTCAACCTGGGCCATCTTGCGCTTGGGCTTCTCAGCGAAGACAACGCCGAAGAGCTTCATCACAAACACAAGCAGCACCAACACGGCAAAGACCAGCAAAACGCTGATTACCGTGCACCAAAGCATCTCGTTCCAGCCCCAGCCTGTTACTGCTAATACGTTAATCATAGCGGTTGGGGATTACAAAGGAATGTTAGAGTGTTTCTTGGCCGGGTTCTGGAGACGCTTCGTCGAGAGCGACTGCAGGGCACGAATAATGCGGAAACGCGTGTTACGCGGCTCGATCACATCGTCGATGTAGCCGTAGCGGGCAGCGTTGTAGGGGTTCGAGAACTTGTCGTTGTACTCCTTCTCCTTCTCGGCAATAAATGCAGCCTTCTCTTCGGGCTTGTCGGCAAGCTCCTTGAGCTCCTTACCGTAGAGCACCTCCACAGCACCGCTGGCACCCATCACGGCAATCTCGGCCGAGGGCCAAGCGTAGTTGATGTCACCACGGATGTGCTTCGACGACATCACGATATAGGCACCACCGTAGGCCTTACGCAGCGTCACGGTCACCTTGGGAACCGTAGCCTCGCAGTAGGCGAAGAGCAGCTTGGCACCGTGGGTAATCACACCACCATACTCCTGGGTCGTACCCGGCAGGAAGCCCGGAACGTCCACCAGCGTTACGAGCGGAATGTTGAAGGCGTCGCAGAAACGCACGAAGCGGGCAGCCTTGCGCGAAGCGTTGATGTCCAACACACCGGCCATAAACTTGGGCTGGTTGGCGATGATACCTACCGACTGACCGTTGAAGCGGGCGAAGCAGGTGATAATGTTCTTGGCATAGCCGGCGGCCTGCTCCAGATACTCACCATTATCGACGATGGCCTTGATGACCTCGGTCATATCGTAGGGCTTGTTGATGTTGTCGGGGATGATCTCGTTGAGCGAGTCCTCGAGACGGGTGGCAGCATCGGTGCAGATGGCCAGCGGCGTATCCTCCATATTGTTCTGGGGCATATACGACAGCAACTGCTTGATGATCTGGATACCCTCCTCCTCGGTATCAACGGCGAACTGGGCAACACCCGAGCGGGTCGTGTGCATCGTGGCACCACCCAACTGCTCCTGGGTTACATCCTCGCCCGTCACGGTCTTAACCACCTTCGGGCCGGTGAGGAACATATTCGAGGTCTCCTTCTTCATAATGATGAAGTCGGTCAGTGCGGGCGAGTAAACAGCACCACCGGCGCAAGGACCAAAGATGGCCGAAATCTGGGGAATCACACCCGAAGCCATCACGTTGCGCTGGAAGATGTTGGCATAACCTGCCAGAGCGTTTACACCCTCCTGAATACGGGCACCACCCGAGTCGTTCAGACCGATGCAGGGGGCACCGTTACGCATAGCCATATCCATCACCTTGCAGATCTTGTCGGCCATCGAGAGCGACAGCGAACCTGCCGTAACGGTGAAGTCCTGGGCAAATACATAGACCAGACGACCGGCAATCGTACCGTAACCCGTAACTACGCCGTCACCAAAGGTGTGGCTCTTGTCCATACCGAAGTCGTAGCAACGGTGGGTAACGAACATATCGAACTCCTCGAACGAGCCCTCGTCCAGGAGCATCTGAATACGCTCACGGGCGGTGTACTTGCCCTTGGCGTGCTGTGCCTCGATACGCTTCTGACCGCCACCCATACGGGCCGTCTCGCGATTCTCGATCAGCTTGTTGATTTTAGCTTGAATTTCGCTCATAACTTATGTGAAATGATTATTTGTTCTTGTTCTCGCACAACTCGGTGAGGATGCCCTGCGTCGATTTGGGGTGCAGGAAGGCGATCGTCAGACCCTCGGCGCCCTTGCGGGGGGTCTTGTCGATGAGGCGAATACCCTGAGCCTCGGCATCGGCGAGCTGCTCCTCGATATTCTCGCAAGCCAGAGCCATGTGGTGGATACCTACGCCCTTGTTCTCGATGTACTTGGCGATGGTCGAATCCTCCGAAGTGGGCTCGAGCAGCTCAATCTTGGTCTGACCCAGCATAAAGAAGGCGGTGCGCACCTTCTGGTCGGCTACCTCCTCAATGGCGTAACACTTCAGACCCAACACGTTCTCCCAGTAGGGAATTGCCTCGTCGAGGCTCTTTACAGCCACGCCAAGGTGCTCAATGTGAGATACTTTCATAATGAAAATTAAATTTTGGTGATTAGTATTTTGTTATTCTCTTGTCCAAACCACATTTTTGGGCACACAAAGGTACTACTTATATTTAAGAAAAGAAAGCAAAAAAGGAGAAAAAAATTACAATTCAAAATGTAGAACCGACGCAGCGGAGTGAATGCAGAGGTCGCTTGCGAACT
>CALAQA010000068.1:0-6659 GCA_937889065.1 uncultured Alistipes sp. | reverse complement strand
CGGAGACCGACATCATCTGCTCGACGACGCAGAACGGCGAGGTGGTCGATAAGGTGATCTATATCAACGACCCCGATGCCACCGTGCAGCTCAAGGCCGACTCGTTCCTGCGCGATATGGATTACGAAGGTCTGTCGGACCACATGCCCATCGTGGTTAAGTTCACCTGGACCAAGACGAACTAACCGTTCGGGTTGATACCCTACAAAAAGAGCAGTCCTTTTCGGGACTGCTCTTTTTTTGGTTGGCCTCATTGGGCCTCGGAGCGGTTACTCCTTGCGCTTCTCGATTTGGCGCTTGATGCTGTCGATGGCATCATCAACCGCCTCCTCGAAGGTGCGGGCGCGGCTCTCGGCACGCAGGTCGCCACCTGCCACGTGCAGCGTGATCACTGCAATTTTATTGCCCTTCTCGGGATCCTTGTCGAGCTTGAGCACCACCTCGGCACTCGTAGGCTCTGCAAAACGCTCCAATTTCGCCATCTTGGCCTCAATAAATTCGACCAGCTGCTTGCCGGCATCGAATTTCACGGATTGAATCTGTACGTTCATAGCCATAAAATTTAATGGTTAATAAATAAGTACGAGCTGACCTTGCGGTCTGCTTAAAAAAGAACCTTGTGGGTGGCCCGTCAGAAGGGCGGGGTCTTTCGGGCGCTGCCGCTATTTGTCGTGGCCGCCCCGACTGCGGGGATGGGCCGAGGCATAGACCTCCGAAAGACGGGCAATGCTGTTGTGGGTATAGACCTGCGTGGTTTGCAGCGAACTATGGCCCAGCAACTCTTGAATTTCACGCATATCGGCACCGCCATTCATCAGATGGGTGGCGAAGGTGTGGCGTAGGACGTGGGGGCTGCGTTTGCCCTGCACACCCGCCTCGCCAAGCACCCGCCCAACAAGCCGATAGACGGCCGAGCGCGAAATTCGGGCACCTTTCTTGGTTAAAAATAGTGCTTTTTCTTGACTTTTGCAAATTTGTTGCCGCTTTGTTACCGCTGTGTAGGCAGAAATTTTTTCGGCCACCGGGGGTAAAATGGGCACAAGTCGCTCTTTATCACCCTTTCCGACCACCCGAAGCGAGCGCATATCGGCCGAAAAATCGTCGGTATTGATGGCCACCAACTCGGCCAATCGGAGGCCGGTGGTGTAGAGCAGGAGGATGATGAGCCGATCCCGCTCCTCTTCGAAGGCCGTGTCGGCACGCTCGGGGGGCGAGGGGCTGACGGCCTCTTCGACAATGGGTCGCATACGGCTCTCGGGCACAAACGAGGGCAACCGCTTGGGGGTGCGCACCGAGGTGATGGCGGTGGCCAGGTCACGCTCTATTTTCCCCTCGCGGCGCAACCACCGAAAGAGGCTCCTTAGGCTCGACAGCTCCCGATTGAGTGACGAAGCCGAGAGCCCGCCCGTCTCGCTGCGGTGGACAATCCATTCGCGCAAATGCTCCTTCTCGACCCGCTCGGGCGAGAACTCCTCGCCGCTCATCTCGCTCCACCACGCAACGAATAGCTCCACATCTCGGCGGTAGTTGTGGAGGGTCAGGGGCGAGTAGCGACGTTCGGCACCCAGGTAGCGGACAAAAGCATCAACCATACGACAAATATAAGAAAAATAGCTATCTTTGTTGCACGACAAAGAAGAAATTATGGAACGTGAAGTCTGGAAACCCGGCACGCTGATCTACCCCTTGCCGGCGGTGTTGGTGAGTTGTGGCGCTACGCCCGAGGAGCATAACCTCATTACGATTGCCTGGACCGGTACGGTCTGCACCTCGCCGGCGATGTGCTACATCTCGGTGCGCCCCGAGCGCCACTCCTACGAGTTGCTGAAGCGCACGGGCGAGTTCGTGATCAACCTCACGACCCGACGTTTGTTGCGGGCCACCGATTGGTGCGGCGTCCGCTCGGGCCGCGATTACGATAAGTTCCACGAAATGGGCCTCACGGCGGTGCCGTCGCAGTTTGTCTCGGCGCCGTTGGTGGGCGAGTCGCCTGTGGGTATTGCCTGCCGTGTCAAGCAGATTATTCCGCTCGGCACCCACGATATGTTCCTCGCCGAGGTGCTGGGTGTGGAGGTCGATCCGCAATATATTGACCCCGAGACGGGCAAGTTCTGCCTCGAGAAGGCCGATTTGGTTGCCTATTCGCACGGAGGCTACTTTTCGCTGGGCGAGCAGCTCGGCACCTTTGGTTTTTCGGTGCGCAAACGCCCCTCGGTGGCACGACGCAAACAGGCGAAGAGGGGGAAGACGAAGTAGCGATGAGTTGGGTTGAACTAATGGTCATTGCCATCGGCCTCTCGATGGATGCCTTTGCCGTCTCGATTGGCAAGGGGCTGACGCTGAACCGCATCCGCTGGCGACATCTGCTCGCTGTGGGGTTGTGGTTTGGTGGCTTTCAGGCCCTGATGCCTGTGGTGGGCTACTTCCTGGGAGCGGGCTTTGCCGAGGCGGCCGCCGAGTGGGACCATTGGATTGCCTTTGTGCTGCTGACGCTCATTGGTGGCAATATGATTCGGGAGTCGTATGGCGACGAGGAGGAGTGTCATACCTCCGATTTCGGCCTGCGCACGATGCTGCTCCTGGCCATCGCCACAAGCATCGATGCCCTGGCGGTGGGGGTCTCGTTTGCCTTTCTTCGGGTCGATTTGCTTTGTTCGGTGCTTTTGATCGGCCTCACGACCCTGCTCTTCTCGATGGCGGGATTGAAGATCGGCCACCTCTTCGGCAGCCGTTTCCGTTGTGGCGCCGAGGTGCTGGGCGGTGTGATTCTGATTTTGCTCGGTGTGAAAATCCTCATTGAACACACCTTATTATAATAAAAAAAGGCCTTCCGAAAGGGGAAGGCCTTTTTGTTAGTTGTTGCGCTCGGCGACAAAGGTGCAGAGGTGGATGAGCGACGAACGGTAGGGGGAGTCGTCGTACTCGGAGAGCATACGGACCGCCTGGGCGATGTAGCCCTGCATCAGCGCCTGTGCCTCACGAAGGCCGCCCTCCTCGATAACTAATTGTTGCAGTGCCTCGACCTCCTTGTCGTCGGTGGCGCACCGTTTCAGTTGCTCCAACAACACTTTGCGCTCCGCTTCGTCCTTCTTTTCCAGCAGCATCAAAAGCGGCAGCGTAATTTTTCCCTCACGCAGGTCGTTGCCGACGGGTTTGCCCGTAGCGGCCGAGGGGGTGTAGTCCAAAATATCGTCTTGAATCTGGAAGGCCATACCGAGCGACTCGCCAAAGCGGCGCATCGTGGTCACCTTGTCACGGGTGGCACCTACGGCCAATGCACCTGCCGAGGCACTCACGCCGAGCAGCGAGGCGGTCTTTTTGTAGATGATGTCCAGATACGAGCGGCGGGTGGTGTTCTGCTTGGCGGCGCAGTCGTCCTGCAACAGCTCGCCCTCGCAGAGGGTCGCCATACGGCCGCAGATGTGCGACACCAGGTCGAACTGACCGCTCTCCAAACCGATGGCCATATTGCGGGCCAGGATGTAGTCTCCCAGGATGACCGCCTTGCGGGACTGCCACAGGGCATTGACCGAGGGCTTGCCTCGACGCTCGTCCGACTCGTCGATCACATCGTCGTGGATGAGCGAGGCGGTGTGAATCATCTCGACCAACATCGCCGCCAACGAGACACGCTGTCCCCCTGCGGCACCGGCCGTGCGGGCATTCATCGCTGCCGAAAGGCAGACCAACAGCGGGCGTACCCCCTTGCCACGCGACGAAAGGGCGTGACGCAACATCTCGTTCAGAAGGTCGCCGTCGGCGGTAAATTGACGTTCGAGGAAGGCCTCGTAGGCCTCCAACTCCCGCTCCACGGGCTTGCGAATGGCATCCAACGTAATCATACAAATCGATTTGGTTACGACAAAGATAGTGCATTTTTTTTCGTTGTACGCCGTGCGTGCTGTTTTTTTCGTACCTTTGACGAGTAAATGGCGATAAAAATGAAACCTACGAAAATCGATATGAAGAAATTGGTGCCTGCGGCGGTGGCTGTGGTGCTCTTTTGGGTCATCTCGGCCCTCTACTTTGCCCCCCAGCTGGGAGGCGATCGGTTGGCGGCCCACGACACGGTGCAGTACGAGGGTATGTCGCACGACATCAAGGCGCAGCGTGCCGAACTGGGCGAGGATCCGCAGTGGACGGGTGCAATGTTTGGCGGTATGCCGGCCTACCTGATCGATGTGAGCTACCCGGCGCAGTTGGTGGTGCAGACCATCGGCCGTGTAAAGAACCTTCTGGGGCAGCCCATTTCGTTCCTCTTCTTTGCGATGCTCTCGATGTGGGTGATGCTGCTCATCTGCGGCGTCGATCCCTGGCTCTCGATGGTGGGGGCGGTGGCCTACGGCCTCTCGACCTACTTTGTGTTGATTATCGGGGCGGGTCACGTCACCAAGATGTGGGCGATGGTCTGGGCACCGCTGATGATGGGCGGTGTATGGATGGCTCTTCGAGGGCGTATGTGGCCCGGTGTGGCGTTGGCGGCGGTCGCCTCGTCGCTCGAAATCGGAGCGAACCATCCGCAGATTACCTACTACTTCCTGATGGCGATGGCCGCCTTCTGGCTGAGCGAGTTGGTCGTTGCGTGGCGTGAAAAGCACCTGCCCGACTTCGCAAAACGTACCGCATTGTTGGCCGTAGCGGGAATCCTGGCGGTGGTGTCGAACCTCTCGCCCCTTTGGTACACGATGCAACACACGCCCGATACGATTCGTGGCGGCTCGGAGTTGGCCGTTGAGACGACGGGCGAGCAGACCGACGGTCTGGATTTGCAGTATGCCACGGCGTGGAGCTACGGCCAAGCCGAGAGTTGGAATATGCTCATCCCCGACTTTGTGGGGCGTGACTCCTCGACCACCTTCTCCTCGACGGGCGAGGTGGCTGCCACCCTCTCCGAGATGGGGCTGAACGGGTTGGAGCAGCAGTTGCCCACCTATTGGGGTGGCCAACCCTATACGGGCGGCCCGACCTATCTGGGTGCCGCAGCCCTCTTCCTGGCCGTGCTGGGTCTGTTGTTGGTTGAGGACAGAAACCGTTGGTGGATGGTTATCATCTGTGTGCTGATGCTCTTTTTGGCCTGGGGTAAAAATTGGATGGGTTTTACGGAGTTGTTCTTCAACTACCTGCCCGGCTACAATAAGTTCCGTACCGTCTCGATGACGCTTGTCATCTGGCAGTGGGCCGTTCCGTTGTTGGGTGCCTTGGCATTGGCCAAGCTGCTCGATGCGGGGCGCAGCGTGGTGGAGAAGCTGAAGGCCGTGGCGTGGGCTGCGGGCATCACCGCAGGTCTGTGTCTGGTGATGATTGTGGCCGGCGGCGCACTCTTCTCGTTTGGCGAGGCCGAGTCTGCCGAGTTGCTGGCCGACTACCTGCGTCAAATTTTCAGTGCCAACCAGATGCAGGAGTATATCGCACGAGGTGCCGATGTGGCGTGGGGCGAGGAGATTGCCGCCTCGATGAAGGCCGAGCGTGTGGCGATGATGCAGGCCGATGCGTGGCGTTCGTTGGCGATGATTCTCCTCTCGGCAGGTGCCGTGTGGCTCTTTGTGAAGGGCAAGTTGCGTAAGGTGGCTTTGGCTGCGGTGCTGGTGGGTATTGTGGTTGTCGATTTGGCAGGCGTCGATATGCGCTTCCTCTCGCACGACGATTTTGTCGCCCCCTCGCGCCGTAAAATCACGATGACGGCGGCCGATAAGGCCATCTTGCAGGATAAGGAGCCGGGTTATCGTGTGCTGAACCTGACGGTCAGCCCCTTCAACGATGCCACGACCTCCTATTTCCACCGCTCGGTGGGTGGTTACCACGGTGCCAAGTTGTCCCGCTATCAGGATTTGATCGACCACTACCTCCAGAAGATGGACGAAGGGGTGCTGGATATGCTCAACACCCGCTACCTGATTGTGCAGGGGGAGTCGGGTGCGCCCGAGCCTCGCCTGCGCCCGACCGCTTACGGTGCGGCCTGGTTTGTCGATGAGGTGGTCTCGGCCCCGACGGCTCAAAGCGAAATGGAGTTCCTCGGTCAGGTCGATTTGCGCCGTGTGGCGGTGGTCAGTGGCAAGGATAACGGCCGCCTCGCAACGCCGATGGGCGAGATGGCGGAGGCCGAAATCGTGTTGGAGGAGTATCGCCCCAACTACCTGCGTTATCGCACCTCGACCCCGACCGAGGGTGTGGCAGTCTTCTCGGAGATCTACTACGACAAGGGGTGGAAGGCCTATATCGATGGCGTGGAGGCGGACTATGTGCGTGCCGACTATGTGCTGCGTGCAATGAATGTCCCCGAGGGCGAACACTGCATCGAGTGGCGCTTCAAGGCTCCCGCTTGGTCGCTTATTGAGGGCATCACGCTTGCGGCATCGCTGTTGATTTTGATAGGTGCCCTTGCGGTGGTGATTTGGGAGATTCGCCGCCTGTGCAAGCAATAAAAAAAGAGGCTGTCCGACCGAGGGGCAGCCTCTTTTTTATTTAGAAGAGCTTTTTCATCTGTTCCACACGACGGTAGTCGGTCAGATCGACCTGAATGGGGACCACCGCCGCATAGCCGTTGGCCAAGGCCCACTCGTCGGTATCTTCGGCCGTCGGCTCCTGGTTCATAAACTCGCCCGTCAGCCAATAATACTCACGGCCGTGGGGATCTTCACGGCGGTAGAACTCCTCCCGCC
>CALAQA010000067.1:0-21538 GCA_937889065.1 uncultured Alistipes sp. | reverse complement strand
GCACACGACGTAACCGTAGAGGGTGAGCTGGGCGTGCTGGCCGGTGTCGAGGACGAGGTTTCGGCCGAGGTTTCGAACTACACCCGCCCCGAGGAGGTAATCGACTTCGTTACCAAGACGGGCGTTGATTCGCTCGCCATCTCGATTGGTACGTCGCACGGTGCCAACAAGTTCAAGCCCGAGCAGTGCACCCGCAACGAGCAGGGCATCCTGGTTCCCCCCGAACTGCGTTTCGACATCCTGGCCGAGATCGAGAAGCAGCTTCCCGGTTTCCCCATCGTACTGCACGGCTCGTCGTCGGTACCCCAGGAGTATGTAAAGATCATCAACGAGTATGGTGGTGCCCTGAAGGATGCCATCGGTATTCCCGAGGAGCAGCTGCGTAAGGCCGCCAAGAGCGCCGTTTGCAAGATCAACATCGACTCGGACGGCCGTCTGGCTATGACCGCTGCCGTTCGCAAGGTTATGGTCGAGAAGCCCGCCGAGTTCGACCCCCGCAAGTACCTGGGTCCGGCTCGCGACGAGCTCAAGAAGCTCTATATGCACAAGTGCGAGAACGTGCTTGGCTCGGCCGGCAAGGCAGAGTAAGGGTTTTTGAAATTCAAAATTTAGAATTCAAAATTGGAGGGCGCTTTCGGGTGCCCTCTTTTTTTTGTGGTCGGGACTCTCCTTTTTCAAACAGAGTTTGTGTTTTCAACTTTTTTCCTATCTTTGAACAAAATGTAACCATTTATAACGACCCAATTTAGAATTCAAAATTCAAAATTGGAGGGCGCTTTCGAGTGCCCTCTTTTTTTGTGGTCGGGACGCTCCTTTTTCAAACAGAGTTTGTGTTTTCAACTTTTTTTCCTATCTTTGAACAAAATGTAACCATTTATAACGACCCATAAGACGTATAGCGACCCTATCTTCTAAAACACTAATAGTGAATTTCCATGAAACGTATCATTCTCCTTCTGCTGCCGTTGTTGGTGATGGCAACCACAGCCGTGGCGCAGACAACCTCCGCCTCTCAAAGCGCAGCCGGGCAGACACTATCACTAAAAGAGATTCCATACTTCGAGCGGCGCCCGGTAGCACATATCCACACCGGCAAGAAAGGCGGAGGAAAAACCAGCCATATTGTATTGTGTCCGGTAAGCGAGGGTAGCGAACAGCTCAAAAAAATCATTTCGGCAATATATTGGGTTGATGAAAATGTAATAAAGTATAATCCAAACCATCCTCCCATTGTCACAGGACTTGTCTATCACGACATTGGCAAAGACAAAGAATTCTGCAGCGTGGAAATGATAAAAACTCGCTACAAAAACGGCGAAATGTTTAGATATAGGATTCGTGAAAGAGTCGATGATGAAACAGCCCAGTTGCTTATCGATTTCTTGGCAGGAGAGACGCAATGGAAAAACAGCACCAATATCAAGTTCTACGTTTCCGATGGCATAAGGCTTCCCAGCCCTGAACTTTTGGATCAGTAACTCCCGGAGGCTGCTTGGCCGATTTCTGTTTTTTCCTATCTTTGAACAAAATGTAACCATTACAAACTATGAAACGATTGCTTTTGTTGGTGGCAATGCTCGGTTGTGTTGCCGTAGCCACGGCGCAGGTGAAGGCCCGTGCCCCCTATGTCAATTTTACGGTTCTGGCCGACCATTCGGACTGCCTCTATAAAATCGGGCAAGAGCCTCGCTTGGAGCTCTATGCCAAGGCGGGTGGCACGGGACTTGACGGGGTGATGGTCAGCTACGAGGCAGGCAACGACCGTATGGAGGCCGACCTGAAGGGAACAACCGTTTTTCGTCACGGCAAGGCCCTTGTGCCCGTCGGCACGATGACCACACCGGGTTTCCGCTTCTGCACCATCCGTTTCGAGGTGAAGGGCGAGAGCTACACGGAGACCGTCAAGGTGGGTTTCGATGTGAACGACATCGAGCCGACCATCAGTAATCCGCTCGATTTCACCTTCTTCTGGGAGCAGAGCATCAAAAAGGCCCGTGCCGTAACCACCCCCATCGAGGTGACCCCCATCACCAACCCGAAGTTTACCAACGACCGTTTCACCACCACGATGGTCTGCATCCCCTGCGACGAGGAGGGCGGCTCGATTTACGGCTATGTGACCATCCCCAACGATGGTGCCAAGCACCCCGTACTGTTCGTTCCGCCCGGAGCAGGCGTGAAGCACATCGCCCCCTCGACAAGCTATGCCGAGGAGGGCTTCATCACCTTCACGATGGAGATTCACGGCCTGCCGATTAACGCCTCGAAGGAGGAGATTCAGGCCGCCAAGGAGCGCATCGGAGAGTATTGGTACACCCACATCGAGGAGCGCAACGACTACTACTACCGCCGTGTCTATGTGGGTTGCGTGAAGGCCATCGACTACCTGATGACCCTTCCGGAGTGGGACGGCAAGAACGTAGGCGTGACGGGCGGCAGCCAGGGTGGTGCGTTGAGCATCATCACCGCAGCCCTCCATCCCGAGGTCGATTTTGTGGCCGCCTTCTACCCTGCCCTGTCGGACGTGAGCGGCTATCAGGTGGGGCGTGCCGGTGGTTGGCCCCGTATGTTTGTCCACTCGGGTGACCACCCCGAAATCAACCACAAGAAGGCCCTGCGGGTGATGGGCTACTACGACGTGGTGAACTTCGCCCGCCGCGTAAAATGCCCCGGTTTCTACAACTACGGCTTCAACGACAACACCTGTCCGCCCACCTCGGTGCGTGCCGCGCTGAATGTGATCACGGCCCCGAAAAAAATCGTCGAGACCCCCGCATCGTACCATTGGCGTTTCGGCGAGGTAAATCGCGAGGCGACCGAGTGGATGAAGAGCCAATGCAAGTAGCGTAAAAAAGGGGCGCAAAAAAACGCATATTTCGAGAAAAAAGGTTATCTTTGTAAGAAGAATATACTTTACCGAAAGAAACGAATGGATTACAAGATAGATGCTTCGGCACGCTGTGCCGTCATTGGTTACGGCACCTGGGCCACCGCATTGGTCGATGTACTGACCAAAAACGAGAGCCGTGTCGGGTGGTATGTACGCAACGAAGAGGTGTTGGAGTCGCTCCTTTCGGAGGGACGCAACCAACGCTACCTGAGCGATTTGGAGCTGGATGCCGAGCGCATTGCCCCGTCGAACGACCTGAATAAAGTCATCTCGGAGGCCGACATCATTGTGATGGCGATGCCTTCGGCCTTCATCAAGACCTTCCTGGAGCCGCTCACCGTCTCGCTCAAAGATAAGTTCATCATTTCGGCCGTCAAGGGCATCGTGCCGGGCGACTACCAAACGGTTGTCGAGTACCTGCACGACCACTACGACCTCTCGTACAAGCAGATGGGTCTCATCACGGGTCCCACCCACGCCGAGGAGGTGTCGCGTGAGCGATTATCGTACCTGACCGTTGTCTGCACCGACCCCGAGAATGGGGCCGTCATCGGTCAGAAGTTCTCGACCAAATACATCCACCTGAGCTACTCGCAGGACATCTACGGCACGGAGTATGCCGCCATCCTGAAGAACATCTACGCCGTATCGGTCGGTATGGCCATCGGTCTGGGCTATGGCGACAACTTCCTGGCGGTGTTGATTGCCAACTGCGCCGCCGAGATGACCCGTTTTCTGGAGGAGAGCTACCCCGACAACCGCTCGACGCTGGCTTCGGCCTACCTGGGCGACCTGCTCGTGACCTGCTACTCGATCCACAGCCGCAACCGCCGCCTCGGGTTGATGATCGGCCACGGCTGCTCGGTAAAGACGGCCCTGAACGAGATGACGATGGTGGCCGAGGGTTACTACGCCGCCGACTGCATCCGCCACATCAACACCCGCCACAAGGTCGAGATGCCGATTGCCGATATGGTCTATCGGGTGCTCTACGAGGGTGCCTCGGCCCGCAAGCAGATGAAGGCCCTCTGTCAGAAGCTGATCTAAAAAAGAAATTTCAACTAAAACCTAACATACAATTATGAAAATCGACATTTCGAAAACCGGTTATCAGATTTCGGACGAGATGAAGGCCAAGGCCCTCGCCGCAAATGCTCTGCTGCACTCGGGTGAGGGTGCAGGCAACGACTTCCTGGGATGGGTAAAGCTCCCCTCCTCGATTACCGAAGCCGACTTGGATGCCATCGAGGCAGCCGCCAACAAACTGCGCGAGAAGTGCGACCTGATCATCTGCATCGGTATCGGTGGCTCGTACCTGGGTGCCAAGGCTGTGCTGGAGGCGATGAGCAACCCCTTCCAACTCCTTAAGAAGGAGCAGACGAACCCCACCGTAGTCTTTGCCGGTCAGAACATTTCGGAGGACTACACCTATGAACTGCTGGAGGCCGCCAAGGAGCACTCGCTGGGTGCCATTGTCATCTCGAAATCGGGTACGACGACCGAGCCGGCCATCGCCTTCCGCCTGATCAAGGCCGCCATCGAGGAGCGTTACGGCAAGGCCGAGGCTGCCGAGCGTATCGCCGCCGTGACGGACAAGGCGCGTGGTGCTCTGAAGACGCTTGCCACCGACGAGGGCTACCCCACGTTCGTGATTCCCGACGATGTAGGTGGTCGTTTCTCGGTGCTGACCCCCGTAGGTCTGCTGCCGCTGGCCGTAGCCGGTGTAGATGTTCGTGCCTTGGTGAAGGGTGCCCAGCTGATGGAGGCCCAGACGGCCGAGGGCGTGGCCTTCGACGAGAACCCCGCCGCCATCTACGCTTCGGTGCGCAACCTGTTGTATGCCGATGGCAAGAAGGTCGAGATTCTGGGTTCGTACGAGCCTAAATTGCAGTATATCAACGAGTGGTGGAAGCAGCTCTACGGCGAGTCGGAGGGCAAAGAGGGCAAGGGTATCTTCCCGGCCAGCGTAACGCTGACGGCCGACCTGCACTCGATGGGTCAGTACATTCAGGAGGGCGAGCGCACCCTCTTCGAGACCATCATTTCGGTCGTTGAGCCGAAGCACAAGGTGGTTATCGAGGCCGACGAGGCCAACCTGGACGGTCTGAACTTTATGGCCGGAAAGCGTATCTCGGAGGTAAATCGTATGGCCGAGCTGGGCGTACAGCTGGCCCACGTGGATGGCGGTGTGCCCAACATCCGCATCGAGATCCCCCGCATCGACGAGCAGACCATTGGTGGTCTGCTGTACTTCTTCGAGAAGGCTTGCGGCATCAGCGGCTACATCCTCGGTGTAAATCCCTTCGATCAGCCGGGCGTGGAGGCCTACAAGAAGAATATGTTTGCCCTGCTCGATAAGCCGGGCTACGAGGAGGCATCGAAGGCCATCAAGGCTCGCCTCTAATTGCTCTCCACAAGAAGCATTTGCGCCGATCCGCTTGCGGGTCGGCGCATTTTTTGCGGGGGACGTCGAAAAAACGCAACGATGAAGACACGTCCCCTTCTTCTATTGGTCCTGCTGGCCGGAGTGATTATCCTCCTCGGCTGGCTCTATACGGCGGTGATGCGCCCTGCAATGGCCGTGCCGACCGAGCAACGTGCACAAATGGTGGAGGATTTGAACGCTTGTTGCCGCCTCAAACACGGCCGAGCCGCCCAATTGGACCACTATGCCCGCATTGCCGACAAGGAGCAGTCGCCCCAAACAGCCCGTCTGTTTCGGGCCATCGCCCACGCCGAGCGGGTACAGGAGCGTCATTGTGCCGAGTTGATACGTCGGGCCGGAGGAAGCTATCATCCGCCCCATCGGCTCATCATCCTGCGCAACTCGACACCGGGCAATCTGGCCGCTGCCGCTAAGGCGATGGCTGTCGATTCGGCCACACTTAAACGCATCGCCTACCATCTGCACGGAGGCAATCGGTTGGCAGCGAGGGCTTTGGTATGGGCTGTAAGTGGCGAGATCGGCCACCGAAAGCGCCTCGAAGAGGCGCTATACCACTGCGACCACCCCACCCGAGGCTATCGAGTCTGCCCCACCTGCGGGTGGGTCTGCGAGGTGGAGCATCTCCACCCCTACTGCCCGCAATGCCTGACCGAGGGGCAAATGATGGTAAGTTTCTAACAAAAAACCGAGTCGTGCGGGACTCGGTTTTTCGGGGGTTTCTACTTGCGTTTCAGGAAGTCGAGGGGCGATTTCTTGACCTCTTCGACCGTGCCGTTCGCATAGATAATCTTCTCGGCCTTGCGGCGGGAGATGGTGTAGGTGGGGCCATCTTCGAAGCCCGCCTTCTTGTACTCAATCTCCTTCTCGCCCACACGGGTCACACGGCATTGGATGTCCTGCCCGGGGGCAACGATGATGTCCCAACCCGAATTGTTGGCATAGACCACCTGCTGCGGAGCGGCCTGGGGTGCAGGCTGCTGTTGAACAGGCTGTTGTTGAACGGGCTGTTGCTGCATCTGCGGTTGGGGTGCGGCCTGACGGCGGGGCTGCTGCTGCGGACGGGGTGCCGGAGCGGGAGCAGGCTGCTCGGTGGGAGCCTCGGCCTCGGCCGAAATGAGTTGCGTATCGGGGGCATCCTTGATGCGTGACGTTGCACCACGCTTCACCTCGGGAGCCTCGTAGATGCCGCCATCGTAGGCATCGTCACGCAGGCGATAGAAGGCACGGAAGACACCCACACCATCGCTGCCACCCATATGAGGCACCATATAGAGGGTCGAGATTTTACCGCCCTTGCGCGTGCGGCCAAAGGGCGAGCCGACAATGGCAAACGAGCCGATGGCACTGCCCGTGCTCTCCTTCAGGCCCACCGTGCGAAGAACCGTAGCCTCCTTACCCTTCTTATTGGTCATCACATCGAGTGTCGAGGCAATCATCGGAATGGGCTGATTCTTATCCCACGTCATCTTGTCGCCATCGGCCTGCTTGACCAACTCACGCACGGCCATCATCTTGTCCTGGTGGTAGTTATCGAGTGCTTCATCGCCACCGAAGGTGTTGATCCAGGCGTCGTACAACTCATTGAGCGAGGGCAGATACCACCCCGGACCCAACGAGTTACACCACTCGAAGGCGGGGAACGAGCCGCCGTGCTGCATCTTATACTTGGCAATGGCGGCCATATTCATACGGCCGTCGCTCAGGTGGGTAGCCGAAAGGCCCGGCAGCGGCTCCTTGCTCTCCTGGAAGGGCTCTTTGGTCGAGGTGAGCGACATCAGCACGGCGGGCGACCCGTCGGGGGCCAACTTCACCACTACGCCTCGCACCTGACCGTCGTCATAGAGCTGACCCAACCCTTGCGCCTCGGCCACAGCATAGGCCGAGAAGAACAACACGATTGCAACAAATAAACGTTTCATATCCTGTTTGTTACAAAAAAGAGAGGAGCATCTGTCACCCCTCTCTAATTTTGAATTTTGAATTCTAAATTCTAAATTTGAATAAGGGGCTACTCCTCGTCGGCCTCCTTCATCGTGTGATAGACGTTCGTCACGTCGTCGTCCTCCTCCAGACGCTCCACGAGTTTCTCGATGGCCTCACGACCCTCGGCATCCAACTCCTTCGTGTCGGTCGGGATATAGACACCCTCCCCCGAGACAATCTCGTAGCCCTTGTCGTCGAGCCACTTCTGAATACCACCGAACGACTCATAAGCGGCATAAACGGTGATGCCGTCCTCCTCGGGGTAGAACTCATCGACACCCAGGTCGATCATCTCCAACTCCAACTCCTCGGGATCGGCACCCTCGGCACGGAACTTGAAGACACACTTGTGCTCGAACATAAAGGCCACCGAGCCGCTGTTACCCAGCGTACCGCCGCACTTGTTGAAGTGCATACGCACGTTGGCTACCGTACGGTTCGTGTTATCGGTTGCCGTCTCGACCAAGAAGGCGATACCGTGTGCGCCATAACCCTCGTAGATTACCTCCTTATAGTCGGCGGCATCCTTCTCGGTGGCACGCTTGATGGCACGCTCCACATTCTCCTTGGGCATATTCTCGGCCTTGGCGTTCTGCATCAGCAGACGCAGGCGGGTATTCGAAGAAGGATCGGGACCGGCTGCCTTTACAGCGATTTCGATCTCCTTACCGATTTTGGTAAATACACGGGCCATATGACCCCAACGCTTCATCTTTCTCGCTTTGCGATACTCAAATGCTCTTCCCATTGCTTTATGTTTTTTGTTTATTATTTGCTTTAATGGGGCAAATTTACACAATTAAAAATGAAAAATGAAAATTTTTCGAGATTATCTGCTCACCTGCCTGAAACTACCGCCCTATCGAACGCCGACAAGGGTAACCGACAGTAGCTGCACGGGGCGTTTTCGGGGTGAGATAGAGCTATTTTTGTTTGTGATAGAACAAAAAAATGCCTATTTTTGCAACTGACTGATTTCGCAACCTTTACAGGGTTGCAAAATGGGATTTTGATAGATTATTCACACCCGAAAAAAGGACCCGAAGAGCCCACACGCACTACCTTTGTACTACACAATTAAACCAATCAAAGGAGTATGAAAACTATCCGATTTATGAACTTGTTGCGCCAACTGAATGTGGGGCGACTTCGACTTGTAAACATCAAACTGTGGGGCAACCGTCGCTCAGGTCTCTACCGAGAGCTGCCGACCGAAGCGATACCCGAGCTGATTCGGGAGTTTAACCGCCTGACCGCCTCGCCTGCCGAGCCACCTGCCCCCGCCCGCCAAGAGTCGTCTCGGGCGGGGAGCAACTACGCCATCCTGACACGCCTGTGCGAACAATACTATGTCTATGAGGGGAGCGAGAAGTTGCAGCAGCGGGTGATTGCGGAGGTTAAAGCGATTGTCCGAGAGCTGCGAAACGACGACGAGGAGCACGCCGAATTTGAGGACCAACTGAACGCCCGCCACAACAACCTCCTCACACGTTTTCGTGCCGAGCACCCCTCGTTCAAAGAGAAGGATTACAGACTCTATGCCTACCTGGTGGCGGGGCTGTCGGCCACAACGATTGCCGTACTGCTCGACAAGGAGAAGACGGTAGTCTATAACCGCATTTCACGCCTCAAGAAGAGCCTCAAAGCGGAATGGCTCGAGGTGTTGAATTGATTGATTTGAGGGTAGATTTGAGGCCAGAAAAGAAAGCGCAAAAGATGCCGCAAAAAAATCGAAAACTTTTGCTATATTTGCAAAAAACAAACCGATACTACTATGGAGATTGGAGCAAGATTTGACCATTTCAACATTGATGTTGCCAACCTGGAGCGCAGCATCGAGTTCTACGACAAGGCTTTAGGCCTGAAAGAGATGTACCGCAAGGTAGCCGACGACGGCTCTTACATCATCGTCTTTTTGGGCGATGGAAAGAGCCCCTTCAAATTGGAGCTGACCTGGCTGCGTGACCACGCCGACCAGCCCTTCGAGCTGGGCGAAAACGAGAGCCACCTCTGCTTTCGTGTGACGGGCGACTACGAGGAGTTGCGCGAGTACTACCGCCAGATGGGGTGTCTGTGCTACGAGAATCACAAGATGAATCTCTACTTCATCAACGACCCCGACGACTATTGGATTGAGATTCTGCCCGAGAACCGTTAATCGGAACCTACGAGGCGTTGCGTTTCAAGTCGTGTTCGGCTTCCAGCCGGGCACGACTTTTTGATTTGGTCACCATCCACACCCCCACAAAGACACACACCGCAGCCGCCGCCTTCAAGGGGGTGAAGCGGTCCATTCCGAGGGCGACACTTACCAAGACCGCCACGACGGGTTGCACGTAATTATACATCGAGACCACCGTCGGGCGCAGGTGCTGCTGCCCGATGGGAACGCACAGATAGCAAAGGAAGGTCGAGCCGACAATGACATACACCGCCCCCGTCACCACCCGTGAGGGAAGTGCCAAAAAGTCGGTCGCCATCAGCGGTTTATGATAGATCACGAGGGCCACGACGGCGGCAAACAGGAACATCCATTTCATCACCGTCACGGGGTGGTAGCGCACAATGACCGAGCGGAAAGCCGTCAGGTAGAAGGCAAAACTGATGGCCGAGATGATGCAGAGCGCATTACCCACAAGGCTCGATTGGCCACCCGCTGTCGTCTGGCTCAACACTACCAACACCACGGCGCCCAGGCAACCCAAAGCAACACCGCCCACCTTCAACACCGACATCGGCTCCCGCAAAAAGAGCGTTGCCAACACCAAGGTCAGGATGGGAACCAGGGTCGAAATAATCGAGGCGTCGATGGGTGACGTAAGCGACAACCCCCACAAATAGAGCAGCTGATTGAATTGAATGCCAAAGACCGAGGCCAACAACAACAGCCCCAAATCCCGCTTCGAGACCCGCTCACGGGGCATCACGAGCGAGGCAGCCCAAAAGAGCAATGCCGCACCCGCCATACGGCAGGCACTCAGGGCAAAGGGGTTGATTCCCTCGGGGTTGGCACTCGACTGCAACACCCCCTTGCAAACCGGGGCATTCACACCCCAGATGATGTTGGCCACCCACAGGGCGGCGTGACCCTTCAACTTTGCGTAATCCATCGGCTTTGACAACAATTGCGGCGGCAAATATAACGTTTTTTGCACAAAATTTGCCGTTTGCATCGGTTTATGGGGCGTTGGCGTGATAATGCAGACCTGGTGTTGGCAAACCTGCTGTTCGGGGCCAACTTCTCGTTCTATGTCTCGTTGAGCCGTGAGCAGCTGGATTTTCGCACCCTCTTTGCCCTGCAATTGGTCGTCGGAGCGGTGGTCTTCATTCCGCCGGCCCTCCTGAAGCTGCGTCTGCGGGCCTTTCGGTGGCGTGACCTGCCGAAAATCGGAGCCGTCTCGTTGTTAGTGATTTACGGGTGGATGTATATGCTCCTGTGGGGCTCGTCGTACACCACCCCCATCGATGCAGCCATCATCTCGACGCTGGGGCCCTTCTTTACGTTGTGGCTCGACTGGGTATTGCATCGCACGCTCCGCCTCAACCCCTCACGCATCGTCGGAATGGGGATTATCCTGCTGGGTGGGTGGCTGCTGATCTTCGACAAGGGATTTCAGTTGGTGCACGGCTCCGAGGGGTGGGGCAACCTGATTGTGCTGTGCGGCGTGGTGGCCATCGCCTTCAACACGGTGCTCATCAAGCCACAGTTGGAGCGGTTGGGGGCCCGCACCATCATCGGGCTCTATTACTTGATCGGCATACTCGTTTCGCTGCCGCTGATGCAGACCTACCTCACGGCAGAGCGGTTTGCCTCGCTAACGTGGGTGGCGTGGGGCGAGGTGGGCTATGTGGTCTTGTTGGGGTCGGTCTGGCCGATGTGGCTCCTGTATCGGGCTACGGAGCATCTGACGGCCGTACATACCGCCCTCTACCGCTACATTCAGCCGCTTGTGGCGGGCACACTGGCCCACCTGCGCCATCAGGCACAATTCGACGCAACGAACATCACGGCCCTAGGGCTCTTGTTCGTCGGCATACTCTTAACTGTGGTGGGATATCGTGAGAGTATTCGCTTTATCGGCGAATCACTTGCACCTCACCGCCTTCGCCGAAGGCGATAATCGAGGAGGGTTTGCCTGTGGGACGACCCTGATGGCGGGGCGAAACAACGTGATCGACCCCCTTGAGAATCACCTCGGCTACCTCATCGATTTTGCGGGGGGTCTTCTCGCCCGACAGGTTGGCCGAGGTCGAGACAATGGGGCGTCCGAAGCGGCGCAACAGGGCTTGGCAGAAGGGGTGGTCGGGAACACGCACCCCCAACGTCCCCTCGTCGGGAATCAGATTCTTGGCTACACCGACAGCCCCCGGCAGGATGAGCGTCAGGGGCGAGGTGGCCATCTCCATCACCTCGAAGGCGATGGCGGGGGCACGATCGACATAGCGCACAATCTGCTCGGCCGACTGGCACAACACCAACATCGCGTGTTTGTTCTCGCTCTGCTTGAGGGTGTAGATCTTCTGCACCGCCTCCTCATTCGTGGCATCGCACCCGATGCCCCACACCGTGTCGGTCGGGTAGAGAATCAGGCCGCCGTTACGCAACACCTCGACGGCCGCCTCGACGGCACGCGACATCCCTGCATCGGGACGGGTGTTGGGCTGGGGATTGGCCTCCTTGCGGGGGGCAGTTGTTTTCGGATTGGCACCTCGTGCGGGTGCTCCATTGCGCTTTGCCATAGTTAGTTCTGTCGTTTCAGACCACGCTCCGCAGCCAGCTGCTCCATCAGGGCAAAGGCCGCCTCGTAGTCGTTGGGAATCACGCCATCGAGGATGGCATTTTTAATCTGTTCTTTCATCTCGCCAATCAGCTGACAGGGCGGGATGCCATACGTTTGCATAATGATTTCGCCCGTGATGGGGGGCTGGAAGTTGCGGATGCGGTCACGCTCCTCCAAATCCTTCATCTTATGGCGCACCAATTCAAAATTTTTCAGGTAGCGTTGCACCTTATCTTCGATGCCCGAGGTGATGTCGGCCTCGCACAGCAACATCAGCTTCTCGACATCGTCGCCCGCCTCGAACAACAAGCGACGCACCGCCGAGTCGGTCACCAAATCTTCGGAAAGGATGATGGGGCGCAGGTGCAGAAAGACCATCTTTTGGACAAACTTCATCGGCTCGCCCAGCGGCAGTTTCATCCGTCGAAAGATGGTGGGTACCATCTTCGAGCCGACCACCTCGTGGCCGTGGAAGGTCCAACCGATTTTCGGGTCGTAGCCCTTGCTCTGCGGCTTGCCGATGTCGTGCAACACGGCAGCCCAGCGAAGCCACAAATCATCGGAACGAAGTGCCACATTGTCAAGCACTTTCAGTGTATGTTTGAAGTTGTCCTTGTGGGCGTGACGGCCTTTGCGCTCAACCCCTTTGAGGCGCTCCATCTCGGGAAAGATATGGGCCAACAGCCCCGACTCGGAGAGCAGTTCGAAGCCCATCGAGGGGACGGGCGAAAGGATGATTTTATTCAGCTCGGTCAGGATGCGCTCCTTCGAGACGATTTTGATGCGCTCGACATTGCGGCGAATGGCCTCGAAGGTCTCGTCCTCGATCATAAAGCCGAGCTGCGAGGCGAAGCGCACGGCTCGCATCATACGCAACGGATCGTCCGAAAAGGTGACATCCGGATCGCACGGCGTGCGAATCAGACAATCCTCCATATCCTCCATTCCGCCAAAGGGATCGACCAACTCGCCAAAGCGGTCGGCACGAAGCGACCAGGCGAGGGCGTTGATCGTAAAGTCACGACGCAACTGATCATCCTCCAACGTGCCTGCCTCGACCTGCGGGTTGCGTGATTCGGGGGTATAGCTCTCCTTGCGGGCCCCGACAAACTCCACCTCCACGCCGTCACGGGTGCGCAGCATTGCCGTGCCGTAGGTCTTGAAAATCGAGACTTTGGTCTTCAACTCCCTGCCCAACGCTTCGGCCAGCTTCACGCCACTGCCCACGACCACCACATCGACATCGGTCGAGGGGCGACGCAGGTAGTAGTCACGCACATAACCACCTACCACATAGGCCTCTACGCCCTGCTCTTCGGCCAGGCGCGAGATGAGTCGAAATATCGGATTCTTCAGGGGCACGACTCGCTACTTTAAGGCTCGTTGATAGAGTTGTACGGTATTCTCCAGACCCAGATAGAGGGCATCGGCAATCAGGGCGTGGCCAATCGAGACCTCGTCGGTCCAGGGGATGCGCTCGTGGTAGTAGGCCAGATTCTCGAGCGAGAGGTCGTGACCCGCATTCAGCCCCAGCCCCTGACGACGTGCCTCCTCGGCAGCCGCCACAAAGGGGGCAATGGCCGCCTCACGATCGGCCTTATAGCCGCTGGCGTAGCTCTCCGTATAGAGCTCCACACGGTCGGCACCGCAGGCCTTGGCACCGGCCACCATCACGGGATCGGGATCGACAAAAATCGAGACACGAATCCCCTTTTCGTGGAAGCGGGCCGTGATGTCGGTCAAAAACTCACGATTGGCAATGGTGTTCCACCCCGCATTCGAGGTGAGGGCATCGGGGGCATCCGGAACCAGCGTCACCTGGGCCGGAACAACCTCCAAAACCAAATCGACAAAGCTGTCGATGGGGTTTCCCTCGATGTTAAGTTCGGTGGCGATGACCGCCTTCAACTCACGCACATCCGAGTAGCGAATGTGGCGGGCATCGGGTCGGGGATGCACCGTAATACCGTCGGCCCCGAAGCGCTCGATGTCGAGGGCTGCCTGCAAGACATTGGGGCAGTTGCCGCCGCGCGAATTACGCAAAACGGCAATCTTATTGATGTTTACGCTTAACTTTGTCACAATAATTCTTATATTTGCGCTCGTAAAGTTACTCATTTTTTTGTTTCGAGAGGATGAAAATCATACTTTTTTCCCGTCAAGGGCTCGCTTTTGGACGAAAAGAGCTGTGTGCACTACGTGATGCGGTGCAGAAATTCGGCTTCGACTATGCTGTAAACGAGGAGTTTGCCGCCGTTCTTCGCCAAGAGGCCGATTGGGTAATCCCTGCCCAAAATTGCTATGGCGCACAGCTCGGACCGCAACCTGCCGAGGCGGTGATGGTCTGCTACGGTGGCGATGGCACGCTACTGGCCGGTGTGCATCGTATGGGCGAGGAGCGCATCCCCGTGGTAGGTATCAATGCCGGCCACCTGGGCTTCCTGACGGGCGACTCGCACCACGAGGTGGAGCGCATCTTCGAGGCCATCCAGGCGGGCACGCTCCGCTACGAGGAGCGCACGATGCTCAAAGTCGAGGGCGACTTCGTTCGCACCCCCTCTTCGTCGCTGGCACTCAACGAGTTCTCGATTCAACGAAACGGTGCCGGCGTGCTCTCCATCGAGGCGTGGGTCGATGGCCAGATGGTGGCCACCTACCTCGGCGACGGGGTGATTGTCTCGACCCCGACCGGCTCGACCGCCTACTCACTCTCGGCCGGCGGACCGGTGGTTGCCCCCACCTGTGCCTGCTTTGTCATCTCGCCCCTGGCTCCCCACAACCTCACGATGCGCCCGGTGGTCATTCCCGATTCGAGTGTCGTGAAACTCAAGCTGCGCATCCGCCACGCCGAGGCCTTCGTGACGCTCGACGACCGCTCCTACCCCATCCTGCAAGATGGCCAATTTACGATTCAACGTGCCGAACGTCCCATTTTTTTGGCCGTGCCACACAATATATCGTTCTACGACACGTTACGCAATAAGATGATGTGGGGAATGGACATCAGAGGATAAAATTCGCAACTTTACTTTAGTAAAAGGAGTCTATTTCAATTTTTATAGCTATATTTGCACCCTATTATGAGTCAAGATAAACCCATACCGCAACACGTCGCCATCATTATGGACGGCAATGGCCGCTGGGCCAAGCTGCAAGGCAAGGAGCGCGTCGAAGGACACATCGCCGGTGTCGAGGCGATTCGCACCACGCTGCGTGCCGCTATGATGCACGGTGTGAAGTGGCTCACCTTCTACGCCTTCTCGACCGAGAATTGGGGCCGCCCCGAAGCCGAGGTGAATGCCCTGATGGAGCTGTTGTGCAAGAGTGTTATCAGCGAGACCCCCGAACTGAAAAAGCAGGGGGTACGGGTGCGTACCATCGGCGAGCGCAGCCGCTTCTCGGAAAAGGTGCAACACTACCTCCGCCAAATCGAGGAGGAGACCTCGCAAGGCGACCGACTCACGATGATTCTGGCACTAAACTACTCGTCGCGTGACGAGTTGCGTCGTGCCATCCAAAAGCTGGCCGCAAAGGTCAAGGCCGGCGAATTGGAGGCCGAGCAGATTGATGAGCAGCTGATCTCCTCGTCGCTCGATACGGCCTTCTGCCCCGACCCCGATTTGGTGATTCGCACCAGTGGCGAACAGCGTTTGAGCAACTTCCTTTTGTGGCAAAGCTCCTACGCCGAGTTCTACTTCCCCGAGGTGCTGTGGCCCGATTTCTCGGAAGCAGAGTTTGCCCGTGCCCTGGAGGTCTATGCCGCACGCGACCGCCGCTTCGGGTTGGTAAAATAGAGAGAAAAAGAGAATTTTTAGATTATAGATGAACTACTTACGTAAGATAACGGTGGTTGTGGCAGCATTAGCGATGATGCTGACAACCGCATCGGCCCAGGAGGCTTCAACGGCCCAAGAGGCGACCGAGGCGCAGGACTCGACTGCCGTACTGCCCCCCTTTGATGAAGATGCCCCGATGTACAAACACACGGGCACCAAGCAGAAGCAATACTACATCCGCAAGGTCCACGTGCGTGGTTTGGAACACCTGGATCCCGATTTGGTAAAGGCATCGGCCGGTCTGGTCGATGGCGATTCGATTTTGCTGCCCAGCAACTTCATCTCGAACGCCATCACCCGTCTGTGGAGCCAGCGCTACTTTGCCGACGTGAAGATCGGTGCCGAGATCGATGGCGACAGCCTCGACTTGCAGGTCTTCCTCAAGGAGCGTCCCCGTGTCTTCGACTGGAAGTTCGAGGGAATCTCGAGCAGCAAGAAGAAGGACATCATCGAGAAGCTGCAACTGCGCCGCAACAGCGAGTTGTCGGACTACATTCTCGACAAAAATACGAAGCTCATCAAGGAGTATTGGATCGAGAAGGGTTTTCGTAACGTGAAGGTGACGCATCGCATCGAGCAGGATACCGTGCGTACGCACTATGCCAATGTGGTCTTTGTCATCGACCGTGGCGAGCGTGTGAAGATCAACCGCATCAACTTCAACGGCAACACCAACTTCGACGACAAGCGTCTGCGTCGCACCTTCAAGAAGACCCACCAGAAGTCGATCAACTTCTTCAAGAGCAAGAAGTACCTGGCCGAGAATCTGGAGGAGGACAAGGAGCTGCTGATCGACTTCTACAACTCGAAGGGTTATCGCAACGCCACCGTGCTGCGTGACTCGATTTACGAGGTGGAGCCGAATCGTCTGGCCATCGATATCGACCTCTCGGAGGGCAACAAATACTACATCCGCAACGTCTCGTGGGTCGGCAACTCGATCTACCCCACCGAGCGTTTGCAGGAGATGTTCGCCGTGCAGAAGGGTGACACCTACGACAAGAAGTCGATGCACAAGCGTCTGGGTATCGGCAAGGAGGAGAACCCCGAGGATATGTCCATCAAGTCGCAGTACCAAAACAGCGGCTACCTGATGTCGCAAATCGAGCCTGCCGAGACGATCGTGGGTGCCGACTCGATTGATATTCAGGTCAAGATTTTCGAGGGTAAGCAGTTTACCATCAACGAGGTGGGCATCACCGGTAACGTGCGTGTGGACGACGAGGTAATCCGTCGTGAGCTCTACACCCGCCCCGGTGAGTTGTACGACCGTTCGATGCTGATGCAGACCATCCGTATGCTTGGCTCGATGGGCCACTTCAACCCCGAGGCCATTATGCCCGACATCAAGCCCGTATCGGACGAGCTGGTCAATGTGAATTGGCCGCTCGAGGAGCAGGCCTCTGACCAGTTCAACATCGCCGGTGGTTGGGGCTCGGGTACGTTCGTAGGTTCGGTGGGTATCACCTTCAACAACCTCTCGCTCAAAAACGTCTTCAAGAAGGGTGCTTGGCGCCCCTACCCGATGGGTCAGAACCAACGTCTGTCGATTTCGGCACAGACCAACGGTACCTACTACAAGGCCTTCTCGTTCTCGTTTACCGACCCCTGGTTGGGTGGCAAGAAGCCCAACTCGTTTACGCTGTCGGCCCACATTTCGGAGCAGAACAACGCCTACTACGTATGGCAGACCTCGACGATGCACTTCCGCACCTATGGTGTTGCCCTCGGTCTGGGTAAGCGTCTGACGTGGCCCGACCCCTACTTCACCCTCTACGGTGAGGCAAGCTACGAGCGTTACGACCTGAAGAACTGGTCGTCGTTCATTATGACCAACGGTGCCGCCAACCTCTTCTCGTTGAAGTTTGTGGTAAGCCGCAACTCGGTCGATCAGCCCATCTACCCCCGTCGTGGTTCGGAGATCACCTTCTCGGTGCAGGCAACGCCCCCCTATTCGGCGTGGGACGGTAAGGATTACAGCGACCCCAAGATGAGCGATAACGAGCGCTACAAGTGGATCGAGTTCCACAAGTGGCAGTTGAAGGGCCAATGGTTCCAGGCACTGACCTCGAATCAGAACCTGGTGCTGATGCTGCGTGCCGAGATGGGTTACCTGGGCCACTACAACAAATACAAGGTCTCGCCCTTCGAGCGTTTCGAGGTGGGTGGCGACGGTATGTCGGGCTATAATATCTATGGTATCGACATCATCTCGATGCGTGGTTACGAGGATGGCGCCCTCGATCCGGTGGACGACTACTACTCGGTGGCCTACAACAAATATACGGCCGAGCTGCGCTACCCCGTCATCCTGAAGCCTTCGTCGCAGATCTATGTGCTGGGCTTCCTTGAGGGTGGTAATGCCTTCCGCTCGTGGAAGGAGTTCTCGCCCTTCAAGATCAAACGTTCGGCCGGTGTCGGTGTACGCCTCTACCTGCCGGTAGTCGGTATGCTCGGTATCGACTGGGGTTACGGCTTCGATGCCCCGGCCGGTCAGACCAAGAAGAGCGGCAGCCAGTTCCACTTCGTGATGGGCCAGCAGTTCTAAAAACAACCAAAACGGCGCAGTTAAACAACAGCCATACAATAAACCGCCTCACGCATACGTTATTTATATAGGTATGCTTCTTGCAAACCGACAAGAGAGGTGTATGAACCATTAAAACCGAAAAAAGATGAAAAAGTTGATTTTCGCCGCCCTGTTTGCCCTCGTGGCTACCGCGGCATCGGCCCAGAACTACATCGTGGTCAATAGCGAGAAGGTCTTTAAGTCGATTACGGCCTATAACAACGCCATCAGCGAGTTGGACAAATTGGCCCAGAGCTACCAGTCGCAGGTGGACCAGAAATTTGAGGAGGTAGAGGACCTCTACAACACCTACCAGCAGCAGAAGGCCCAGCTTTCGGCCTCGACCCGCCAGAGCTTCGAGAATGCCATCTTGGCTCGCGAGAAGGAGGCTACCGACCTGCAGGAGACCCTGTTTGGCGACGAGGGTACGCTGATGAAGAAGCGTATCGAGCTCATCAAGCCCATCCAGGAGCGTGTCTTCGCCGCCATCGAGGCCTACGCCAAGGAGATTGGTGCCGAGTTGGTGCTCGACTCGTCGAACAACCCCACCCTGCTGTACAACGCCGCTTCGGTTGAGCGTACGCAGCAGATTATCAACCGCTTGAAATAAGAAGAGACAAACAATAAACAACAAAAATTAACTTAACTTTCAATTATGAAAAACGTACTGAAATTGACCCTCGCGCTGGCGATGATGCTTGGCGTATCGTCGCTCTACGCCCAGAAACTGGGTCGCATTGACACGAATGATATCATCGTTTCGATGCCCGAAATGAAGGAGTTGCAGACCAATATGGAGGCCTTCGCCAAGGATTTGAACGACAATCTGGAGACCATCCAGGTAGAGTTCAACACCAAGTTCCAGGACTACCAGAAGAATATGAACACCCTCTCGGATGCTGTTCGTCAGATCAAGGAGAAGGAGTTGCAGGACCTGCGTCAGCGTATCATCGAGTACCAGCAGATGGCCCAGCAGGAGATTCAGAAGAAGGAGCAGGAGCTGAGCGCCCCCATTATGGAGAAGGCCAAGGCCGCTATCGACGCTGTGAGCAAGGCCGGTGGTTACCTGGCTGTCTTCGAGAGCGGTTCGATGATCTACTTCGACGAGGTAAATATGACCGACATCACCCCGCTCGTAAAGAAGGAGCTGGGCATCACGGCCGCCGCCAACTAAACAGAAGCGGAACGACCAAACAGACAAATGGCCTCCCACTGCGGGAGGTCTTTTTTTTGTTCTAAAACACCTGTTTATGAAAGCCTTACAAATTGGAGACCTGGTGGTCCGAGTACCCATCGTACAAGGGGGTATGGGGGTCGGCATCTCGATGTCGGGGCTGGCCTCGGCCGTGGCCAACGAAGGGGGCATCGGCGTCATCTCGGCAGCGGGATTGGGCTTGGTCTATAAAGAGTATTCGAAGGATTTTGACAAGGCGACCCTATGGGGCCTCAAAGCGGAGTACCGCAAGGCAGTAGAGGCAACCTAATAGGCAAAACAAGGCCTCGAAAAGAAGCGGAGGAGCGGACTGAAAAAAGGCGGTTCGACCTCCGCTTTTTCTTTACAAGAAAAAAAGCAAAAAATTCAGTCGAAAATTTGGTGTTTCGTGTTTCGTTTTTTACTACCTTTGTAAGGTCGTAGAAGGCTCTGCCGACAAGAAGCGTGCCTTCGCAAGATAACAATCTGATTGACAAATAATTAAACAAGAGATACAAAATGGGACTTTTTTCACTGACTCAAGAGTTGGCCATCGACCTCGGTACGGCCAACACGCTGATTATTCACAACGGTCAGGTGGTAGTCGATGAGCCGTCGATTGTGGCTGTCGATACCCACACGGGCAACCTCAAGGCCGTCGGCGAGCGTGCACAGAAGATGCACGAGAAGACCAACCCGGGCATCAAGACCATCCGCCCGCTGAAGGATGGCGTTATCGCCGACTTCCAGGCCACCGAGATGATGTTGCGTGAGCTCATCAAGAAGGTCAAGACGTCGGGTTCGCTCTTCGCTCCCTCGCTGCGTATGGTGATCTGCATCCCCTCGGGCTCGACCAACGTCGAGATTCGTGCCGTGCGTGACTCGGCCGAGCACGCCGGTGGTCGTGAGGTCTTTATGATTTACGAGCCGATGGCCGCCGCCCTGGGTGCCGGTCTGGATGTCGAGGCCCCCGAGGGCAGTATGATTATCGACATCGGCGGTGGTACGTCCGAGATTGCCTGCATTTCGCTGGGCGGTATCGTCTGCTCGGAGTCGATCAACGTGGCCGGTGATGTCTTCACGGCCGATATTCAGGACTATGTCAAGCAGCAGCACAACATCCGCATCGGTGAGCGTACGGCCGAGGCCATCAAGAAGGCCATCGGTGCAGCCCTGCCCGACCTGGAGGAGGAGCCCGAGGATTTCGTAGTCACGGCGCCCAACATGCTGACGGCTTTGCCGCAGACCGTGTCGCTCTCGTATAGCGAGATCGCCTATGCGCTTGATAAGTCGCTCGTGAAGCTCGACGACGCCTTGATGAAGGTGCTCGAGTCGATGCCGCCCGAGTTGTACACCGATATCGTAAAGAACGGTATCTACCTGGCCGGTGGTGGTGCCCTGATCAAGGGTTTGGATCGCCGCCTGCATGAGAAGACGGGCATTCCGGTACACATCGCCGAGGATCCGTTGCGCGCCATCGTTCGCGGTACGGGTATCGCCTTGAAGAACATGAACAACTTCTCGTTCCTGATCAAGGGTTAACAACCGATAAACGAATTGCGGGCCCGGCGGCTCGCAATTCTTATTAAAGTTGCCGTTCAGAGTTTATGCGCCGATTAGTCGAATTCATCCGCAGTATCTACGTGGTGGTGCTCTTTGTCTTACTGGAGCTGGCCGCCGTGAGTTACTATGCCCGTGCCACAGCCTACACCGAGGCGCGTCTGCTGGCGCGCACGAACAGCATGGTGGGCGGACTGAACAAGGTGGTGACCGACATCGGCAACTTCTTCCTGCTCGGCCGCGAAAACCGTGCCCTCACGGCCCGCATCGCCACGCTCGAG